>JBLHTZ010000026.1:0-33691 GCA_047627915.1 Vicingaceae bacterium | reverse complement strand
AATGGTGGAACCCAACTGTAACGAGTAGTTCCGTCTAATAAAACAGATACTCCCTTCATAATTGGCTCAGTCAATGGAATTGGATCTTTAACCCGAATGGTTACCGTAGGGTAATTAATTCCAGGAATTGGACAGTGATCATCCGTTACCCGCATTACAAAGTTGTAAATTCCTTCATTCGTTCCCGGGAAACCTGTTTTCGTCTGAATATGTTTACAATCCGTTTGCCAAACAAACTCAACCCCTATTACTCCTAATCCTTTCACTACAGTAACTGGAGGAGTTGCGGTAGCATCTACAAAAGGCGCAGGATTACCTCGAAGATATGCACAGGGGTGAACATCTTTACTAGAAATAATACACGGCTCTCCAACTGGATCTGCTGCATACCCCTTAGAAGGCCCTGTTCTTGATCTGGTAAATAACAACCCATCCGGTACCATCGTTAAAATTTGAGCAAAAGGAGCGACATTAATTCTATCGTTATCAATCACTTGAATTGGAATAGAAACTGTTTGCCCAGCAGTTATAGTCGAAATCGTGCTGTTCGTAGGTTCCCCATCGATTAGGACCGTAGGTACTTCGTTTTGAACACCAGGAAAACCTGGTAAGTCAGGGCAATCGAAGATAGAAATTGGAATCTCTCGATAAACAGTAGCGATTCTTCGCCCCTCTCTGTAAGCATCTACTTTAACGACAGTAAGGTACTTTTTAGTTCCAACACCACTGAACACTGCTAAACGTGTTACTCCTGTTAAAGGGTTCAAAGTGGCAGGAACATTGTTAATGTTTCTATTCTGATCAGGAGTAGGATTGGTAGGAGAGAAACCGATTTTATAAGTCAATGCAATTGGGTTTCCCTGTGGTGGATTGTACGGTCTATCCCAACCATAAACCAAAGAATCCAAATCATCGTCAATAGCAGTGTGGTTATATGTAAAATCATAACCTCTGCAAATTAAAGTCGCAGGAAGCGCTCTAAAGTTAGGCGAAGAATCAAAACATGGATCAGCAGGTAACCCTCCTGGAAGTGGGTACATCACAGCACGTAAAAGCATCAGTCCATATGTGTTTACGTTTTCAATAACAGGTGGTCTTGCGGGAGGTGAAGTCCAGAAAAATTTCCATCCATTTGATGGTGGCGTTCCTGAAAGTGTAACAGGATTTGAATTATACGTAAACTGCTGAACGGTACCTTCGTCTCCATTAGCACAACTCTTCGGTTGTTGTTCATAAGGAATGCAATCAGGAGAAGTATCACCATTGTTAGATGATTGAAACCTAACTCTATCTGGTAACATAGAAATTGTACTAACTACTGATCCACCAATACCATTTCTCGGTAATGGATTTCCCACTATATTAATTGTTTCATTTTGAAAATTATACGGAATACCTGTACAATCCCTATAGACCGCCATTGAAAAGATATATTGACCATTCGGTAAACACCTCCAACTAATTTCTCCTCCCAATACGTGGGAAGCTTTTACATTTGCCGCAAATCCAATGACTACAGCTAAGAGCAGTATTATTTTTTTCATAATTCTTCTATTTAACACTCTATAGACGAACTATTTCTGGATGGTTGCCTGCAAGTCTGCAGTTTACCAAACCAAAGCATAGATTTTAAACTTTGTAATCAGAGTGTAGAGTTTATTCTTTCAAGCACTTACATTAATCAAATGAATTAATATTTAAGAGCGGAACAACAGTATAACCTTATTGACGATCAGGTTGGTTTGTCCGTAGCATTTCTTGAGCTAAACTCAATCCTCTGTACACTGCTCCTTCCAAGTAACCGCCCTGCACGGTAGAAGTTTCAGTTCCTGAAAAATGCAATTTGTCATTAAAATAGCTTTTTTGAAACACTGGGTTTCCATATGCCGTGTTTCGCTGCGGGTGAATTCCTATCGCTCCAGAGGTGAAGGATTCTTTCGTCCAATCTTGCAGTTGAAAGTCGGTAAAGTCCCATACTTCTTCCCCCAGAAACAGCACCAAATATTCCACTATTTTCAATTTTAATTCTTCCACTGCTAGGTCTCTATACTCCTCATTTACAAAACCCATAAGGCTAAAAGCTGTTCCATCTGCCGCTGAATGATCATACAACTCGGTAAGCACCTCAGAAGCACCAATCACCATTCCTGATTTACCTGAATCCCTCCAAAATGGCTTTTTGTAGCTTATCCCCACTTTAATAGCGTGACTGAACCAAGTGTGAGTTCCCTGCATTACAGCTAAAAGGCTGGAAGGTAATTCCGGTTGAAATTGTAAACTTGACGCTAAGCGCGGAGGAATACTAACAATTACCTGAGCTGCATGAAAATCGGCGTTGTTGGTTTTCACCCTTACGGTATTCCCTTCGTCAATTATTTCCGAAACAACTGTGTTGAGCTGAACATGATCTCCAACTTCCTTTTCAAGCGCTTGAATTAAAGCACTAGAGCCACCCTTTATTCTATAACTTGGAATTTCATTAGCACTAGCTCTAAAAACTTGTGGCGCCGCATTTTTATACGGCATGTAATAACTCTCTCCTTGATTAAACTGAATGAATTTTTCTAATTTAAGGTGTTCCAATACGTTGAAAATAGCAGTGTGGTTGTCGTGCAACCAAGTTGCGCCCAAATCAACTCCAGCTTTTGTATTTACCCTTCCTCCCAACCGACTTCTTGCTTCAAGCACCGTAAAACTCTCTTTACCAGCTAGCTTAAATTGAAGTGCAGAGCAAAGGCCCGAAAGCCCACCTCCAATAATTAAATAATCTGTTGTTACAGCTTGCATGATTTGTATAAAGAAAAGTTAGGCTAGGTAGACAACTGAATTGCTGCTATTGTTTTGTTTCTGACGTTTGAACATCCGGCAAGTAACACCCCCATTTTAACAGAAATGGATGAAACAAAAAAGCCCCGCATTGCTGCAGGGCTGAATAAGCTAAACAATTTTACTTTTTTGCGGGACAAGTGTTTAATCCAACAATTTTATAAAGCGGACAAAAACTTACTAGTGACGTAAGCAAGAAAATTGCTCCTACTACTCCTAAAATTATTGCAGTAGTACCTGAAATTATTTCTTGAGAATACAGAACTGCTATCGCAATAACAATTAAAACTCTCACAACTCGGTCAATTGTACCCATGTTCTTTTTCATCTGATTCTATTTTAAATTAATAATTCAATGATCAGCCCAACTACAGCAGCAATTGACAAGCATAGAATGCAAACAATTGCAAGTTTCTTTAGCTGTTGGTTGGGTCTCATTACAGGTAAAAGTAACAGTTGTTTTTAACATCGTATATGACTTTTGTCATCTTCACAGGAAAATAAATATACCAATCGGTATTTTATGTAACTTCGCAGCATGGTTTCTAAAGCTGAACGAACAAGAAATTTAATTGTAGCAAAATCTGCTCCCATTTTTAACCAATTGGGATACGGAGACACGAGTTTAAGCACCATCTGCACTAGCACCGGACTGAGTAAAGGAGCGGTTTACGGTAACTTTAAGGACAAAAACGAATTAGCACTTGAAGCATTCAATTTTATCATTCGGCAAAGTATTTTTCCCCTCGCCGATCAGATCAATTCGGTGAATTCGCCAAAAGTGAAGTTAACTGTTGTTTTCGATTACTATCGGAAATACTACAAACGAACTATTGAATTAGGGGGCTGCCCTATTTTGAATGTAGGAATGGACACCACCCATCAAAATCCCGAATTGCGAAAACGAGTGACGGACGTCATGGAAAAATTGATTTTAGGAGTAGAGAACATCATACTTGATGGCCAAGCATCGAATGATTTTAAAGAAGAAATTGAAGCAGACCGTTATGCAAAAAGAATCTACTCCATGATCGAAGGCAGTATTTTTACCGCCATGATGCAGAAGGACGAAGGACACATCATTGAAATGATGAACTATCTAGAGAAGATGGTTCAACAAGAATTATACAAGTAATTTTTTAATCTAAAAATATACCAATTGGTATTAACTATGTACACAATCGAATTAATATTAAGCTATTACATTAAAATTATTGGCTTATTTTCTAGTCAGAAAGCTTTGGATGTCACGTTTAAACTCTTTCAAAAAACACAACCTCGGAAAATGTTGGCGGACGAAATTGAGTTCTATGCCAACACCGAGCACTACACCATTGACACCAAAATAGAACCTGTTGAAATTTATACCAAAGGAGACAAAAATGGGGAAGTTGTTTTTATGCTACACGGCTGGAATTCGAATTTAGCACGATTGAGCAGTTTTGCTGAGATTTTAGCGGAGCAAGGATATTATTGCGTGCTTTTTGACATGCCGGGACACGGGAAATCGACGTTGAAGAGTACCAATCTAAAAATTAACAGTGTAGTTTTTGAAGCAGTAATAGAACACGTTAACCCAAAGACGCAATTCTCAGTGCTAACTCATTCCTTTGGGTCTATGGTTGCAAGTTATACGCTGGCTAAAAATAATCACAACATCAACCAATTGTACTTTTTAACTACGTTGAATCAATTTGAGCCCTTTTTTAAGTTGCTTAAAAGCAGGTTACGTTTGAGCCAGACACTGTTGGATCGAATCATTGAAAAGGGCGGAGTATTGTTAGAAGAGCCTGTTCAGCACATAATTGTTAAGGAAAAAATAAAGAAATTGACGTACAAAAATATTAGCGTTTTTCACGATAAACACGATAAAATATTGCCACACTCCTATTCTGAATTGTTGGTTTCAGAAGTTCCAAATGCTAGACTGTTTAGTTACGAGAACATAGGCCATTCTAAGATGCTTCAAAACGAAGAGCTCTTGGCAGATTTTGAGCAATTGGTAAAAGAAAAGCGCGAAGAAGTTCAACTCCAAGACGCTTAAATTATATTCCTAATTTTTAATCGCGTCTAACTCAGCGGTAATTTGGTTCAACTTCTCTTTCGTGAGCGGTTCAAATTCAAATCGGTGGTCTTGCTTGTTGTGCACTGTTTTGTAATAAGACACGTAGTTTTTGTTGTTCTCCATTTTAAAAGCCAATACACTAACTTCCTCCTCATTGGGCAGTTTAGGAAAGATGTACTTTCCTTGTTTAATATACCTTGGGCTTACGATTCCTCGCACGGAATGTAAAACCAAAGAACAGTTTATTGTTTCATCTTTTTCAAATACGTTAAACGAACTTTTACCATTGACAGCCAACGGATAACTGTCGCAATTGATCCATCCAAGGCTAGTCGAAGAAAGAATGTAATATTCTAAATCCTTTTTTCCTTTTGATTTATTAAGATTTATATTTTCAATATTAGATTCGGTTTGTTCCAACTTTTCTACTTTATGATTTTCAAAGTCTGCCAAACTTGCTTCTTTCATATTCGCGCGTTTATCCTTTAGATCTTTATAGTAATCATTTAAAGCACGTTCATCTAAAAATTTAGATTGGTTGCTTGGGTCAAGTTCTATTTTTACCTTAAATTTAGTTAACACATATCTACCTCTACCCTGTTTTGGGACTAATGGAGGTAGTTCTTCCGCAGTTTTCTGAACATATTTATAAAAATTTGGTGGAAATCGCATCCCGCGGACTATTCTTGTCTCTTTTACTTTCCCATCCAATCCGATTTCAATCGCAAGCTCTACAGCTGATTCTTTTGGCAATCGATCGCTTGTTTTTGGATATCTAATTTTTCCTTGGAGATAGGTAGAAACCTTCTCTTTCAGAAACACGAATTCTGCTTCTTCTCCTGGCTTATAGCCTAACATAATAATCTGTGATGAAGTATCCGCTTCACGATTCTTAGGAAGACTGATTTGCTCCGTTGTTTGATATTCTGTCATCTCCTCTTGAGGCATCTGCTCCTCCCAAACCACATCACCTAAATCGTCTTTCTCACCTAAAAAAGTATGCATTCCCTCTTTCTTTTCTTCAAATGGAAATTTTACAGTAATCGATTTGCCTTCTGCCAAGTTTAATTTAACGTCGCCTTGATAAGCTTCAATGTTTACCATACCTCCTGTTTCAATCAACTCTCCGCTTGCTGTTTGAGTGGTTAGGTTCGCAAAAACCATGTCGCTCAATTTATAAAACTCTTGCAACTTAATTTCAACCCTCCCTTTCGACTTTGTGTCGAATGCATTCGCAGGGAAATCGATGATTGTTCCTTCTACTCCGGTAATGGTGTTCGGTTTTGTTGGGTCAATTTTAAACGTTTGGAATTGCTTTACGGGAATTTCAGCTGATGCAAAGTCTTGTCTACTTCGACTATCGCTCAGTTTGACAAGATTGTTTTTGTTTTGTCCACTTCGACTATCGCTATGTGTAACAAGACTGTTTTTGTTTGTTTCTGACTTATTTCGATTATCGCTTCGCGTAACAAGGCTAGTAGGGTTTTCGTTTAGTTCGACAAGATTATCACCTTTCGTTTCTTGTTCACTTCGACTATCGCCTAGTGTGACATGACCATCATCTTTCTTCTTTAATCTTTCATCCTTTATTTCTACCCCACTTTCTACTGCACTATTTTCATAACTCTTGTAAACACCAAAACTTAACGCCGATAAGAAGACAAACACCCCAAACCAAGTCCACACTTTTCGTAGAAATAAATTTCGTTTTGCGATTTGTAGGTCATTTTTCAATCCCATTCGCTCCAAACCAGCCATCAAGCTTATTTGCAACTCCATATTTTTGGCCAAGTTAACATCTGTTTCTAGTTGTTTTTCAAAGTCAGCCTTTTCGCTCGCATTCATTTTTCCCATCAGGTAGTTTTCTATGATTTCAATTTCTTGCAATTCTTTTCTCATGACAGTTTGTATTAAGCGTTTACGGTTTGTATTTCCAGAACTCTTTTTCGAGCCCTTTCCAAACACTTGTACTTTTGATTTTTTGCCACTTTTTCGGACTTTAAATCAACTTGTCTTGCAATTTCTTTCATAGAAAACCCTTTGTAATAAAAGAGTTGTAAAATTTTTAGGCACTTCTCACCTATTGAATTCAACACCTCTTCCACTACCTGGAACTTCTTTTCTTTTTGAGCAATTTCTTCTAGTTCACTTTCAAATTTCAAATTTTCAACTTCAGTTGTTTCGTATTTCAACCCTTTCTTTTTCAGCTCATCTTTCCATAAAAAACGAGCAACCGAATATACGTAAGTACTTATGCTTGATGTTAACTCGAAAGTTGGCGTACTCGCTTTCTTATAAAAAATGATGAGTGCTTCTTGAAATACATCTTCTGCTTGTTCGGCTGTTCCGCCTTTTGATTGAATTAACTTTTTGACCACCGGAAAGCCTTTATACAATTGAATAAAAGCTTTTTGGCGCATGCCTGCTTTCAATTCTTGTATAATTTTTTGATCGTTCATAGTAATTGCTTTCCTTATTAATGGACAAGTTAAGAAAAGGTCTCCTTTTTAGCCGTTAAAGTAGTGAAACGAATGCTATTTTAACCATTGAATTACCTTTCAGATGAGCAAAATTCGCGAAAACGTGTTTACTAGTATCGCTTAATTCAACTTTGATAGTTTGCAACCCTCAATTAGTCTAAAATACACTACCAACACCCTGTTTTCACTGAGAAGGTGAGACCTTTATAGGTTATGTTTACTACTATGTTTTCAAAAAAAACTCGATTTCGTGTTTCAAAGAGTCAATATTATGAAACAATAACTACAGGAAATACCTATCTTCAAAACATTGCCTCCAACGCAGAAATTATAAGTGATACGGATTTTAAAACTGAAGCACCTATACTTTATGACAATACATTAAATCTAAATTCTACCTATCAAGACATTATCGATTGCTTTGGCACTCTGGTGCACCAAGTAGATAAAAATACAGCCAATCAACATTCTATCTTATTCTACAAGAAAAAAGTTGGAAACCATAAAGTGCGTTTAGAGATTCATGTGGTCAATCAAAAATTTCTAATTGGATTCATCACCTTTAACCTAACAACTCAGCGTGAAAAAGACCCTGTGATTGATTCCATTTCAGAAGAGTACCAAATAAATCGGGTAAAGAATCATTTGCAAGATTTCAGAATTTACAATGACAAAATTAATTCATGAAGGTAATTGACTCTGTCGATTTAACCCTGGTTTATTGGAGCAATACTGAATCCAACAATCAACTGATTCAAGAAATTACGGCCAAAGGGTAAATTTAGTTCAAAATAATGGTCACCCTTCTACCGTAAATCAATCACTCCTATTCTTCTAATTCAGTTTTAAAACACCATGAAAGGTTTCCACGTTTACGGGCGATGATTTTTTAGTGTTGCCTTTATTGAATATTCCAACAAAATGGTTGATTTGAGCACCTGCTTGGTTTTGGTTTTTTAAATCCGAAATCCCATCCGGAAAGTTAAAATCAGTGTAGGTTGTTGTTGCATTTAAATCATATTTAGATTGAGGGCTAAAGCTTAACTCTACATGGGTGTATTTAGAATTTACCTCTACGCTTAAAAAATCCGCTTGTATTAATTCAATTGCCAATTCCCCTCTAAAAGCGGTAACATCCACCTTCTTGTTTAATAAACTTATATCCAGATTGCTGTATTTTAAATTTCCATTTAAACTCCCCACTTCTTTTACGTCAACATCTGTTCTAAAGGCCTCATCTAAAGTTAATTCATTCACTTGATTAGCAACTAAGCTGCTGTATGCTGCAGACATGTCTAATTGACCAAACGTCTTTCCCCTCAAGTTTGAACGAAACAAACTCAGTTCCGCCTTTTTAACATGACCTCCTATTGTTAGATCTCCGTACTTAAAACTACCCTCTACTTCATTTACACTTGAGCTTGCTGTTACATTTGAACGAAATGCATCTACATTTAATTCGGCCGTACTTTGCAATTGAACTTCAGAATAATTTGCTTTCAAATTCAATTGATTGCCATTTCCCAACTCTAGTTCGCTCCTAAACAAGGTCACAGATGCATCGTGATAATTTCCAACTGCTGAATTGCCATATTTTACCGTCAAGTCCAGATCTCCCCCTACGTTGTGTGCCACAACATTTCCTCTAAACAGTGTTGCATCTAAGTTGCCATCAATCTCTTGCACCGTAACATTAGCATACTTATTCGATACATCCACATTCAACTTTTTAGGAATTTTAATCGTGTAAACGATTTTAAAATTTTCATATTCAAACTCTTCTCCACTATTTGTTTTTGCTTTGTTCGTTTGATCATCAGAAGAAAAGTACAAGAACTTTAAAAGACCCTTTTTTGGTGCAGTTGTTCTAGAAGAAGTGCAAGCGCAATTATTCAGTTCGTCCCAAGTACTTGCAATGACAGCTTTTGTGCCTACTGGACTCAGACTAATGTCAAAATCATTTAAAGCTAGTACTTCGTGTTCAGGGTTTTCTGTTTTCACCGTAAACGTAGCACTTACTTCAATTTTTTCTTGGTCCCAGGTTTCAATGTTTACGTCCCCATTACGATGGCTGATATCTAGTGTGGTAATGCCACCTATGTCAAACTCTTTCGTGATGGTTTTACTCTTCCCTTCAAAATCTCCTCCTAAGTTACTGACCTCCGGCTCCTCCATTTCTGCTGCGGGTGCAATCGGCTCGGTTGGTACTACTGGCTCCCCATCAACTAGTAACGGAACTTTAGCAACCGAATTTAAAGGCGAAACAGGTTGCTCGTCAGTGGAGTCTTGTTTTTTTTCAACTTCCATCGTTGACGGCAAGGTCTGCTGAGAATTAGGGGGCCTCATTCTTGAATATACGCCATTTACAGGCTCTAATTGGTAATCGCTCAATTGGGCAAAGCTAGGCAAGGTAGCACTCGGCTCGTAAGCTTTCTCTTCGCCGTTGAATGGCAACGGTTGAAAAGTCAAAAGAGCGGCACTGATAAGTAGGATTGAAGTAGTCATAATGATAAAGTTGTTTAGATTCCACCAGCTCTTTTTAGGCGGGCTGGTTACTCCTTTTGCACTAATAAGTTGCGATACTTCGGCAATACTCATTGCTATAGGTAGGCTTTTCGCCTTCCCGAAGTAGATTTCCATTCTTTTCATTTCCATGTTTTCCATACTTATAAAAAAATGGTCATTAACACCGTAGACTTGCGATCTGTCGGTTCATTTAACAGTTGATCTGATTTTAATAAGGTCGCAAGAGCTGTCCTACCACGCTTCAACCGTTGCTTTACAGCAGACAGCCTAGCGTTTTGTATGTCAGCAATTTCCTTAATAGAAAAACCACTAATTTCGAAAAGAATGAGTGCCTCTTTTTGTGCGTTGGGGAGTTGATTTAATGCATCGTATAAAATGACTACGTCTAACCTGGTTTCTGCATCAATCCCTTCGTCTTTTAGAACAAAAGCTTCACTTTCGTGATAATTTCCTCTAAACTTTAAGCGCCTGTTCTTCTTGTGCAAAATGTTCGTTGCAATAGAAAATAAGAAGCTTAAAAAAGCATCATGACTTTTGAGTGTTCCAAACTTTTCAAGTGCGCAAAGCACTGATTCAGAAATTAAATCTTCAGGCTCCAATAACCCATATGCTTTTGCATGGCAAAAACGAGCGAAGGCTTCGTGCACCGGATTATACAGGTCTAAAAATTGTTTCTGGTAATCGTTCATAAACTCACATCGAATTTAGTGTATTCACAAGTAAGTACCATGAGTTTTAGAAAAGTTACATTTTAAACCAAAAAAAGTCCCAAAGCTTTTGCCTTGGGACTTTTTGAAATGGTTAATTCGCTGACTCTATTTTGAGTACGCAGAATACATCCACACTAATTTCTCTTGTTCTCTAATGTAATCACTCATCAATGCATTGGTTCCTTCGTCCTCAATTTCACCTGAAACGGTTAATATATGACGCTGCTTCTTAATGATTACTTGAAAAGCATCTAGTATCTCTCCTACAGACTTATCTCCGTCAGTCACGTTGTCACTTTCTTTTATTTCAGAAACCTTCAAATAGGTTGATGCTTTATAATTTGGAGCACATGCAAGGGTCAATATTCGCTCTGCAACTTCGTCAATTTTCATAAACAAGTCGTTGTATAGCTCTTCGAACTTAATGTGCAACTCGAAGAATTTCTTTCCTTGAATGTTCCAGTGGTAACCTCTTGTATTCTGATAAAACACGGTGTAATTAGCTAATAAGTCATTTAGTAACTCAGCTAATTCTTCACTTTTCTTTTGATCTAATCCTATTCTGTTCATGGTTTTTGTTTTATGGGTTTGGCTAACGCATTTATTCGTTGTGAGGTGACGAATGGATAAGCAGATAAATTATTAAGGTTAAATTCAAATTTTAAATATTTTGTAGCTTAAAATAAATCACTTACCTTTATAATTGTAACAAAAAATGGAACGAATTGTTTAAAAAATCCTTGTATTATTCTTAACGATTGAAGAGCCTGCAGGTAGTGAACTTTACTGATCAATAGAACCTAACACTCGTTTCATAAAAGCATTGGCTGCTTCTTTCTCCGTTTTCCCTTCTTTTACCATTTTGGCAACTTCTAAGCCTCCATACAAATTGGACAACAACTCTCCAATTACGTCTAGCTCTTCATCTTTCAATGCTGAGCTTTCAGAGAGGTGTTCTAACACCTCTATTGCTTCGTTCACATAGTCTTCATCATTTTCAGTGATAAAGCTGTTAATGTGCTTAATTAGCGGTAATCTCATCGATTAATTCTTTTAGGTTTTCAGCTTTGTTCGTTTGAATCTGCTTCACCAACACTCCATTTTGAAAAGCAGCAAAGGTTGGCAAGTTGCTTACATCGGCTAACTTTCTAGATTCTGGAAACTTCTCAGCATCTACAATTAAAAAGGTTGCATTCTCAGTTTCTGAGGCAAACCGCTTAAATTTTGGTTTCATCATTCGGCAATTACCACACCAGCCCGCTGAATACTGAACGAAAACTGTTCCCCCTTCATTTACTGTTGTTGCTAAATTGTCTTCTGTTAATTCTTGTACCATTTTAGTATTATTTTGGTTTCAAAAAATGAAGAAAGACTGTAAAAGTCTTTCTTCATTCTCCTTTTTCTCTATTATCTGATTAGTTATTGCTCAAGTAAGTAGCAGTACTTTTACTGTCAGCTTTCATCGCTTCTTTACCTTCTTCCCAGTTTGCTGGACAAACCTCTCCGTGGTCTTGTACGTGAGTATAAGCATCAACTAAACGGATAAATTCGTTTACGTTTCTTCCCAAGGGCATGTGGTTAATTCCTTCGTGAAAAACAATACCATCTTCGTCAATTAAGTAGGTAGCTCTGTACGTTACGCAATCACCTGTAATGATTTCTACATCGTACTCTTCGTTGTAATCAACAGCAGAAACATCTAAAATATCTAAGATTGAAGCTAAATTTCTATTGCTATCTGCAACGATTGGGTAAGATACACCTTCGATTCCACCATTATCTTTCGCAGTGTTTAACCAAGCAAAATGAACCTCTGCTGTATCACAAGAAGCCCCGATTACAATCGTGTTTCTTTTTTCAAACTCTGGTAATGCTGCTTGAAAAGCATGTAATTCAGTTGGACAAACAAAAGTAAAATCTTTTGGATACCAGAATAACAATACTTTCTTGTTGTTTTTTGTTGCCTCTTCGAAAATGTTAATGGTTTTGTTATCACCCATTTCGTCCATGGCTGTAACGTTTAAATTTGGAAATTTTTTGCCTACAAATGACATAGTTTTAAAGTTTTAAAGTTTGTATTGAGACACAAAAGTAGGCGTATTGTTTTATAGAACCAAACGATTAAATCTATAACTTTGATAGATATTATCTATTATGAATTTTCAACAACTAAAATACGCGTTAGCCGTTCACAGAACCAAACACTTTGGCAAAGCTGCAGAAAGCTGCAACATTACGCAAGCAACTCTAAGTGCCATGATTAAAAAGCTAGAAGAAGAATTATCAGTTCAAATTTTTGATCGTAGCAGGCATCCGATTCAAACCACCGACGACGGAATCTTGTTGTTGAAAAAGGTAGAAGATATTTTAGCCAAACAACAGGAGTTATTCCATATAGGGCAACTCGATACCGGTGAAATGATGGGAGAGATTCGATTGGGAATAATTCCAACCATGGCGAACTCTCTCTTGCCCCTTGTTCTGCCAAGCATTTTAGAGCAACACCCCAAATTAAAACTCGTTATTTCGGAAATTACAACAGATGAAATTTTATATCAATTAGCTCATAACCAAATTGACTTTGGTTTACTCTCCACTCCTATCGAAAATTTGAGTGAGGCCTATGAGGAGCAAATATTGTATTACGAAGCCATGATGGTGTATGGCATCACCGAAACGGATAAAGGTTTTGTAAGTTCGAAAGACGTTGAAAATAAAAAGGTTTGGTTGTTGGAGGAAGGACATTGTTTCAGAAGTCAAAGCATGACGTTGTGTAAAATTCGTGAAAAGAAAGAGCAAGCTGAAAACCTGCAGTTCAAGAGCAATTCATTTGAAACCTTACTCAATTTAAGTGATCAGATGGGCGGATTAACTTTAGTTCCTGAACTATATTACAACAACTTATCTAAAAGCAGAAAAGCAAAAACTCAATTTTTTCAGAAACCAATTCCCGTGCGCGAAATTAGTTTACTAGCCATTAAACCCATCTCTAAAAAGCGAAGTATGCTAAAACTGGTAGAGCTGATTCAAGAAATTGTGAAACCTCAATTAAAAACGACAACGTTTAAAAATAGAGACTTAAACATCATTGGAATATAAAATTGAATTATGAATCTGATAATTACGAATTTTTAATATGATATTAATTAAGACTTCTAAAGTATCGTTTAGGGTGAAATTTTCACAACTTGGAATTAAAAAACCAGTGGTCAAAAATTCAAAACGCTGAAAGCTAATGCATTTTTATTCATATTTTAATATTCTTCATTCGTGATTTTTAATTCTCAATTTCTTCATTCATAATTCACAGATTCGTAATTTTAAAATATGTGCGGCAGATACGTCCTTGTTTCGAAAGTTGAAGTGGTTGAAAAGAAATTCAATGCTAAGAGTGAGGTTGTTTTTGAGCCCAACTTTAATGTTTCTGCAGGCTCTAAAGCTCCTATCATTACAAGCGAAAACCCGCGAAAAATTCAATTGTCACATTTTGGCTTCACTCCTTCTTTCGCTCAAAAAAAGACCTACATCCTAAATGCTCGTGCCGAAGGCGATCACAATTTGGAAAATCAATCTGGCTTTACAGGGGCCAAAGGAATTATTAAAAAACCCTTTTTCCGAAAAGCCATTCGCTCTCAGCGCTGTTTAGTGATTGCCGATGCCTTTATTGAAGGAACGAGCGCCAACAAACTCAACGAACCTTATTTAGTGTACTTAAAAGACAAAAATAGACCCTTTGCTTTTGCAGGTATTTACGACGAATGGGTAGATTCTATAACTAAAGAAACACATCACAACTTTGCCATTATCACCTGTCCTCCCAATCAACTCATGGGGAAAATTCAGCACCACAGAATGCCGGTTATTCTACCCGAAGAATTCTACAGCGAATACTTGAATTTAGATGTTCCGCTGAGCGACATTACGAGTTTATTACAGAGCTATCCGGCAAAATTGATGAACGCCTATAAAATATCACCTGCCATTAAAAGCCCTAAGAACAATGCGAAACAATTTATTCAACCAGTTTCAGATTGGGTTCAACCAGAGAATGAGTTAAAAATCACCAACCAAATTGAATTGTTTGGCATGGGTGAAAGCAGAGCGAAAAGAAATCGAGAAAATGGGAAATAACTCACTTCAACTCACTACCTCAAATCTTATTAATTTCGTCACTCTTATTGCAGCATGTTGCGCTGCCTTAATCTGGTAATTATGAAAGAAAAATTAAAAATAGACATCGTTTCAGATGTCGTTTGTCCTTGGTGTACCGTTGGTTATAAGCGTTTAGCATTGGCCATTTCCGAACTAGGGGTTGAAAATCAAATAGAAATTGAATGGCAGCCCTTTCAACTGAATCCTTTCATGCCCGTTGAAGGTCAAAATATAAAAGAGCATTTAGCTGAAAAATACGGTTCTACAGACGAACAGTTTAACGCCATGCAGCAGCAAATGGTAGATACAGGGAGCGAAGTGGGTTTTACCTTTGATTATTTTGATGAAATGCGCATGTCGAATACTTTTGAGGCTCATATTTTATTAGAATATGCCAAACAATTCAACAAGCAGACAGAATTACAAATGCGCTTAACCACTGCCTTTTTCAGTGAAAGAAAAGACATTTCCGATTTGGGCGTTTTGGCCCAGGCATTAAAAGATGTTGGATTGAATGAAGAGGAAGGAATGGCAAAATTGAAAGATATAAACGCACATGAAAAGATAAAAGAAACTGAGGCCTACTGGAAGAGTTTGGGTGTAAATTCCGTTCCAACAATAGTTTTTAACAGAAAAAGTGCAGTAACCGGTGCGCAACCTGTTGATGTTTTTAAACAAGTATTGTCTGAAGAATTGAACTTAGGTTAAACCTCACATAAACGTACTTTGAGAATTGCCCATGGCAAATTCTGAATGTTGTGCATATCACTTTACTTGAATTGGCGTAAATTGGAATGCTCGAAAACCGAGTAAAGAGAAATAGTGATTTACAAAAGCAACTAATGACTATCAAAAAAGCAACTGCAGAAGACATTGACAAACTTGTTTTCCTTTTTGAACAATACAGAGCATTTTACAACAAACCTGCGAATACCGAAGCTTCTAAAGCATTCTTAGTGAACAGAATAATCAACCGTGAATCGGAGATTTACATAGGTGAATTAGAAGATAAAACGTTGGCAGGTTTTGTCCAACTGTACCCCTATTTCTCTTCTATCAACTTAAGGCGATTGTGGTTATTAAATGATTTGTTCGTCCACCCCAAACACAGAGGAAAAGGAATATCCGTTCAGTTGATTAAAAGAGCTCAACAACTTGCCACCGAAACCAATGCTTATGCACTTATGCTAGAAACGGGAAAGGACAACGACATTGGAAACAAACTCTACCCAAAAACCGGTTTTAAATTGTACGACGATGTAAATTTTTACGAGTGGAGAAATCCAACCGTAAGCTAAAGTTCGATCATTGAAGAAAATTGTACCACCAAAAAGTGAAAGTTGAAAGTCTACACCATATTTTTGTAACCTACAAATGAATGTTCGATGAGAAGACAATTCTCTAACTTGATGTCGCTTACATGAGAGTTAGAATTACACAAGCCATTTTCCTACTTGGGAGTTTAACGCTCTTTACCAACCACATCGCGGCACAAAATTTTGCTAAAAGGTATTTAAATAGCATTTTTAACGACACGAGTCAATTATCTAAATCACAAGTAATTGTATACCCTGTTTTTGCATATGCGCCTGAAACAAGTTGGGAGATTGGCTTTAGTTCTTTGTATGTGTATTTCGCAAATCAAGACACCACAAATAGGTTGAGCGAAATAAACGGCTTTACGTTTTTTACCTTAGAAAATCAATACGGATTGTTTTTTGATCATGCACTATACTCCGATCAAGATCGTTGGTTTTTTCTAGGAAAATTGCGTTTTCAAAGCTTCCCCTTATTCTATCATGGCATTGGCATCAATACTCCCGAAGTAGCACTTGCAAAAGTGCAGGCAAATCAGATTTTGATAAAAGAGCGTGTGTTACATAAAATAAAGAAGGATCTATTTTTAGGTTTTGAGTTTGATTATCAACGGCTTTCAGCAGTAGATTTTGCGTTAACAGATCCTACCGACCAAACTTTTGAAATGCCGAGAGGCAGCAATGGTTCGGACAATGTAGGTCTCGGCTTAGGTTTAGTAAGAGACAATCGGCACAATGTATTAAATGTTCGGGAGGGGCTCTTTTCCGAATTAGCTGTTCTGCACTACAATCCTGCATGGGGAAGTACGTTTAATTTTACTTCAATAATGTCCGATACCAGGTTTTTCAAACCCATGGGCAAAAACAATGTGTTGGCAGCGCAACTTTTAGGGCAATTTAACTTTGGCGATGTTCCTTTTAACCAACTTGCACTTTTGGGTGGCGAAAGCATGATGCGCGGCTATTATTATGGTAGATACCGAGATAACAATCAAGTGGCAACTCAGGTAGAATATCGATTCTTACCGCTTCCCTTTAATTTTTCAAAAAGAATTGGAGCGGCTGTATTTGCCGGAACAGCCTCCGTGTTTAATAATGCAGACAATTTAGCGCTCTCTAATTTTATAGTGTCCGGAGGCGCTGGTTTGCGGTTTCTATTGTTTCCTAAAAAAGACATTTGGATTCGAACAGACCTTGCATTCACAAAAGAAGGACCGGGCTTTTACATCTTTATCGGAGAGTCGTTTTAAAAAGAGTGTTTACAGTCTTATAATCAACTGATTGATCGATTGTTCAATTTAACTACTGAGGAATTTTACGACCAACTGTTAAAGAACAGTTGCAGCTGTAGATGAGAACACAGAACTCAAATGGTTGAGGCATTTGTTTTAAAAGGTCTATATCGTGCAGAACATGAATTCCATCTAATAGATAATGGTCACCTCACTAAAGGTTTTGAGCAGAGTGCGTATTTTAGTAGAATCTTAGTTGGTCATTCTCAACAGGATTAGACTGGGACACCAAAAGTGGATTTAAGCAAATCAAAGAATACCTTAAATCACTTGCAAAGGCTCATACAACCGAATAAAAAATAGAAAGGCTTTAATACTATGATCACGAAATGTTACACCATATGCTCAATCCTTTATTTCACAATGTTCTTATGCACAAACATTGTAAACGCACAGGACCAAAATGATGAAATTGTTATTACCGGAAAAGTCTTACAGTATAATGCTGAGGATAACGGCACGTTACTTGAAATAATTTTTGAAGATGTTTTGGAAGGAAGAATTAATAAGGTTTTTCCAATTGATTCAGAAGGAAATTTTAGCTTTTCCATAAAAAGACCTTACGCCCAAGATGGAATGCTCTTATTAGGCGAAAATCTCTATAGCTTTTACGTCGCTCCCGGAGATAGTCAACACCTAGAAATTAACACTCTTAAAGATGAAATTATTTTCACAGGAGCTAATGCTGAGCATAGTAGACAACTGATCAGCTACTATAAATTAATCAATGATTCACAAGGTAATTTTTCAGTTCCAGATAGTGTTTTAGCAACTTCCACACCGCTTGAGTTTAGAACTTACATTACTGAACAAGATAAAGGGTTAGAGGAAATCATCAATCAATTTTTTAAGAAATATGGTAGTAGTGATGAGTTTAAAGCATGGGTAAAACAGGAAAGAAAATATAGACGACTCAACGACCTTCTGCGGTATCGATGGATAAAACCCTATATGAGTAAAATCAAAAGGGATTCGTTCTACTTGACCATTCCTCAAGAATATTTTTCATTCTTGTCTGAGCCATTACTATTAGAGCACAGTGGACTTAACACTCAGTCTTTCTATCAATTTTTGAGCGAGTATTACAATTACCTGACAATGGATAACATGCCTGCAGACTCAAGTGCAGCCAGTATCGAACTGTTTAAAAGTGGAAATAAATTAGCGTCATTCAAGTTAAGATCAAGACAACTACATAATCAAGAGTCACAATTTGCTCAAGATTTGTTGTTGTCTAGATTCTATCATCAAATTTTAGAGTGGGGCGAGTTAACTGCCTTTTCTTCTTTGACAAAGGAACATGCCATTAAAGAAGAAAAGCTGAATAAACTACTGCAGCTTAAATATGCTCAATTGAAAATGCTAAAAGAAAGGGAAGACAAAAGTAACGCCATTCATTTCAATGAAGGTCTAAAGCAAGTAGAAGACGGAATCATCGACTCTCTTGTAAAACAACATTCAGGAAAGGTGCTGTATATTGACTTTTGGGCACCATGGTGCAAGCCCTGTATGGCACAACTCCCGTATGCAAAAAAGATAAAAGAACAAGTAGATAGTAAAAAGGTAGTGTTCATTTATTTAGGAGTCGAGTGTAAACAAGATTCATGGCGCACTACAATAGGTTTAAAGGAGATGGCAGGTGAGCATTACTTACTTAGTAGCGTGCAATATGAGTCGTTAAAAAAGCAATTTAAAATAAATGGTATTCCGCATTACCTGGTTGTGGACATCAATGGAAAAGTAGCGATGAACAATGCACCTGCACCTCGCAGCACCAATGAAGTACTTGATTTGCTGAATAGTCTAACTTCGGATAATTAAGACTGTTTAAAATAAATCGACAAAGAAGTGAGAAACAGTCTAACTCTTTGTATTAAAAATCATTAATCAAATAAAAAGGTCAAGCTTTCGCTTGACCTTTTTTCAATTCTACTCATTCAGGTTTCTTAATACACAATCAATTTTCCTTCTGTCATTTCTTCCATGGCATACTTCAACCCTTCACGACCTAAACCAGAGTCTTTCACACCACCGTAGGGCATGTGGTCAATTCTAAATCCAGGAATGTTGTTCATGATAACACCTCCTACTTCTAATTCCTCAGAAGCCAGCTTAAAGTTCTTTAAAGAGTTGGTAAAAACACCGACCTGTAGCCCATACTTAGAGTCGTTGGTCATTTTAATCGCTTCTTCAAAACTATTGGCTTTTTCCAGCACAGCCACCGGACCAAATACTTCTTCTGCAGCAACCTTCATTTTAGGTGTACTATTTGTGATTAATGTCGGAGCATAGAGGTTATGTTTGTCGCTTGTAATGCTTCCTCCTGTTAAAATGGTTGCTCCCTCTGCTTTTGATTCCTGCACCCAACTGTCAATTCGGTTCATGTGGCCTTTATCAATAACCGGCCCTACCAATACATCAGTATCTTGCGCATCGCCTACTTTTAATTTCCCTATAGACTCGATTAAAGCCGCTTGAAAACGATTGTAAACTTTAGCATGAACAAAAATTCGTTGCGTAGAAATACAAATCTGACCTGCATACAAATAAGCACCTTTGGCAACTAAGTCAGAAATTGCTTCTACATCAGTATCCTCGTCAACAATCACGGCTGCGTTTCCTCCTAACTCTAAGGTAACTTTTTTCTTTCCACAAATACTTTTGAGGTACCATCCAACTTTGTCACTTCCTGTAAAAGATAACTTTGCTACTCGCTCGTCTCGAACCAATTTTTCAGCTACAGGAATATCACACACTAAAACGTTCACGACTCCAGCAGGATATCCTGCCTCCTCAAACAATTCAGCAAAAGCCAAACAAGACATGGGGGCTTGTGGCGCAGGTTTAATTACGGTAGTGCAACCTGTTGCTAGCGCAGGTGCTACTTTGTGCATCACCAAGTTCAACGGAAAGTTAAAAGGAGTAATACATGCTATTACACCAATTGGAAATCGTTTTGTAAAAGCTGTTTTTCCTTCTCCTGCACCCCAATCCATGGGAATCATCTCTCCTCCAAATCGCGTGGCTTCTTCAATGGCTAACCTTAAGGTCGTTAAACTTCTGTCAATTTCATTGGTAGCGTATGACCTTGGTTTACCTCCTTCATTAATAATTAAGTCAATAAACTCATCCTTTCTAGCTTCTAGACGATTATATAGCTTTTGCATCATTTCAGCTCGTTTTCCTGCCGACCATTTTTTGGTAATCTCAAATGCGTCATTAGCAGAAACGATAGCATCGTCCATCTGCTGCTCTGTTGCATGAGGAATCTTACCGATCTCCGTTGCATGGTATTTATCTAAAACCACTTGAAACTCCCCCGTTCCTTGGCTTTGCCACTTTCCTGCTATGTAGTTGTTTGATTGGTATTTTTTCATTTTATTTAAAAAATAGGCAAAGGATGAAAGTGCAAAGATCAAAGTTGATTTCATTAAAAATCAACTATTTCACTTCCCCCTTACTGTTTGATATTATTTATTTTATATTAAATTTATTTTAAAAATTCTTCTTTCATAATCAATCATTCGTAATTAAAAGATTGACAATTGGTAATTAATTTAATCTCTTCTAAATTCCCCTTTATTTGCCTTATTCAAATTCACAAATATTCGCTCTTCCCTAAAATTTTCAAAGCTTTGTTTCGTACTTCTTCCAGGCCAAAAGACTGTAGCCGAAAGCTCTTCTAAATCATATTGCACACCATACAAGGTCACAAAATGTTTTTGAATGTCTTGGTTGTACAAAGGCGCTTGCAAAAATTTGTTTCGCACTTGATCCCTAGAAATATCCTCTTTATTAACCAATTGATCTAAAAACACTTTACGCTCTCTAGTAGCTGTAAACTCTTCATAGGCCAACCATTCTATTGCCTGCTGGTGATTTGTCGCAACCTTTTCATTGTCAGCATGCGGTCCTTTATCAGGCGTGAGGTAAACTGTTTTATGTTTCCCTTTTTTATCTAGGATGGTCACATTGTAACTCATGTGAGAAGGAATGTTAATTAAACAGTCCACCGCTTCTTCCGTGTTACTGCATGTTTCTAGCACATATCTCATAATTAACGGAATCCCAAACCCATCTCCGCTTATTTTTCGACCACCAAACGTTAACGAAATGGCAAGGCCATCTGCATTCATTCCATCTAGTAACCCCCAATTGCAATCTGAAAAACCTATGACCGGCTTTAGCCAATTCGTTTTAAATAAGTTACCTTCAAACCATTTTGGATTATAATCGTAATTACGAATCAAAGAGTATGGCGGTTTATTCCAAGCAACTTGGGTACATCCACTCATAAAAGCTGGCGGATTGTACATGCTTAAATATCGAGCAACTAAATCTCCATTACCTGCAGCTTTAACTACTTGCTCATAAACTGGGATAATTTTAGGCATGTATTGCTCTAGTTTTTCAACACATGTTAAATAACCCGGCCTAGCCAACAAACCTTCTTGAACGTACCACTTTTTATAATGGGGCCAAGACTTATCAAAACACTTCCGCCACTTATTTCCGACCTTATCTTCTTCAACACTTTTAAGTGATATAAGCATCGTTTACATCATTTTAAATCCACCTATTTCAGCTTCCTTTACGCCCATTTGAGCAGTACTTGGGTCAGCAGCAACATATTGATCTTTAATCGCTTTTATCCATTCTTTGGCTCTATCTTTCAGTTGGAAATTATCTGTCATCAATCGACCTCTCAATACCAATATTCCAATATCTGCCCCTTCGTATAAGTAATCCCCTTTCCTGGTAATTCTTAAAAAGAATGCTTCGTTGTCATTTTCTATGGCTCTTCTGTGTGTATCCATTCTATCGTAAACAATCCTACCGTCGTCTTCTAACCTCCAGATACCTGATTTTGGCGCACTTGTTACAACTTGAATGTTTTCGTCTGTATATTTAATCACCAACTGACACCAGTCGTCAATGTTTTCCATTTTTGCCCAACGCGCATTGATCGCATTGACACTAATTTTATATGGCTGATCCATCCATTCCAATAAATGGAACATAAACAATGGCATATCTGCGAGGGCAAATACTGCATGGTTTGTAATTGAACTTGCTCCGGTAATTCTTGGATTTAACTCTCCTAAATAGATTTCTCCATTATCTTGATCAATCAAATAATCCAACTCAAAATACCCTTTGTAGCCTTCTTTTCTAAGCTGATCTCCAAATAGTCTAGTGTACCTTCTCGCTTTATCTCTAATTGATTTTGTAAAGGCATTGGCATATATTTCATTACCACACCAACCACCTTTGTACGGTGTCAATTCTTTAAACCCTACCAACTCCGTCATTAAAGGAGCTACGATGGTTCCGTGCTGCGTTACACAAGCTTCAATTGCCGCACCACGACAGTTGATTCGCTTCATCACTTTTACTTCATCTTCGCCTTCAATGTCCTTAGCGTGTTTGTTGTAACTATTTTCGTCGTCAATAAAGTAAGTGGTGTGTCCTGAATCTCCAAAAGGCAATTGAACAACTAGGTCCGTTCCTAATTTCTTTGCTTTATTACCCAAATCTTGATACGATTCAATCTTAGCTAATACGTAAGGAACACAAGCAACTCCTGCCTTTTCGGCAATTCTATTGGTATTAACCTTGTTGTCTAAGAAGTTTCGCATAGCAGCTGGGGGAAAACAAACTTCCAGCCCATTTTTCTTTGCTAACTCCTCCGTCTTTTCATCAAACATTAAGAAAAGCGCTTTCCCGTCTTTTCCTCTTTTTCTAATATAATCAACAACTTCTTTATGCTCTAGCAAATAGTTATTGATGTCCTCAATACTTGTAAACTCCTCATGCGGAAGCTCTTCTTGCGGAGCAAAAACATTTGGGTGTAACCCGTCAAAACATTCGATGTAACAAATAAACTTGAACTTTCTAACCCACTCATCAGCACCTAAAAGATTAAAGTTAGTGGCACTAATAAAATAAATAGGCTTCTCATTTCTATAAAAAAATCGTCGAATTTCAGGTATTCCTTTTAAAACTTCTTCCTTAGGAGTTGTTTTTGTTACTTTCTTTAAAGCTTTGTCAGACATAGTTTTCTTTGTTTATTTTTTTGGGGTTGCTCCTAAAACGCTAGCTCCCATCATAGCAGTAGCTGTTTTCTTTCTATTTAAGGCGGCCTCAGTAAAAACTCTTAATCCAAGATCATCACGGTATCCGTGAATTTCCGTTACGTCCAGATTGATAAAAAATTCTAATATTTCTTCACTCAACACCTGACCCGGAACCAAAATAGGAAAACCTGGAGGATACGGTATAACGAATGAAGCAGATACAATTTCTTTTCCCGCCTTCATTGCTGATTTGCAGTCACTTCGTTTAATAAATTCACATTTATTTTCATCATACGCTAAAAAATAAGCGGCTCTAATGTTTCCCCCGGGCACTCCCGGAACAGCTTGAAAAGAACTGTGAAAATGACTAAAGTCAGGCAATGGTGGTGGATCTTCTGTTAACGACTTAATGTTTTTTTCAACTATTTGGAGCTGTGCGTCACTCATCCCTTGTCTTTGCTCATCTAGCTGTTCTGTAATTTTTAACAAAACACTAATTAAGTATGCAACGGAACTTCTTGTCGTCCCAATGTTTGTCATAAACAACACTGAGTTTCGAGATGTTTTATTGATCTGAATACCAAACTGATCCATTAAAAATTTATTCTTAAATGTATCGCCATCTACTCCTGTTTTACCAATAAAAAGATTAATTTTTGTAGGATCCAGAACAAACTCATCGTGCGCCCAAGCTTCCTCCATTCGCACCCAACCTTCGTCCGGTGTAAAGTATTCTTTTATACCTGATTTACGGTATTTTTGGGGGATGTTGTTTTCAACCGTTAATACGTCAAAGTATTTTTTCAACCTTGGGTGAGTTCGAATCTTAGAACGCAGTACCATTGCCATCTCAATACTCTTCTCCACCATCTCATAGCCCTCAAACATCACTTGCCTCCTTCCAGCATCTAACGACGCTAAAATTTGATAAGATGGAGAAGTTGAGGTGTGCGTCTTATAGGCTTCATGAAAAGAATCTTCTACCTTTCTTCTAAATGATTCATCGTAAATATGAATCATTGAACCTTGACGCAAGGAACTTAATGTTTTGTGCGTAGACTGAGTTGCATACACCCTGATTTTTACCAAATCGGGGTCTGGCATCAATTCAGGTTTTTCTTTTAACTTATTCTCTTCGTATTTCTTACGGTACTTTTCACTTGAATACTTTTTGTGAAGCATCCTTGCTGAGTACATCGCTGTTCGCTGCTTGTATATTGGTGTAAAGCCTGCAAATGCAAACCAAGCTTCATCCCATAGAAATATCATATCCGGCTTAATCGCCAAAATCTCGTGCATTACCTTTTGCACATTGTATACGATACCATCAAAGGTGCAGTTGGTTAACAACAACATCTTAACACTATCCATCCTTCCCGCTTCTTTTAGCGCCAGCAGCTTACTCTTAATCGCCTTTAATGGAACAGCACCATACATGCTGTACTTAGAAACAGGATAAGAGTCTAAGTAAACCGGCAACGCTCCCGAAAGGACCATTCCATAATGATGCGACTTATGACAATCTCTATCGATTAAGACCAAATCATCAGGCTGAACTAGTGCTTGAAGTACAATCTTATTGGCCGTTGAGGTTCCGTTTGTTACGAAAAAAGTATTCAATGACCCATATGCTTTAGAAGCTAATTCTTGTGCCTTCTTTAATGGTCCTGTTGGTTGCAACAAGGAGTCTAATCCACCCGTTGTAGCGGAAGTTTCTGCTAGAAAAATATTCTTTCCATAAAACTCTCCAAAGTCTTGTAACCACTGAGATCTAAAAATGGAATTGCCTCTTGATATTGGCATGGCATGAAAAACACCAGTAGGCTTTCTACTGTAATCCATTAAGGCAGAAAAGAAAGGTGTTTCGTACCTATCTTTTATACATTGAAGGATCGTTAAATGAATTTCTTGTAAATCCTCCGTACGATAAAACACTCTTTTAAAACAATCTAACGTAATGTCACTCAACTGAGATACAGCAATATCAGAAATGTAGAACAAATCAATCTCAGGGCGAAATAGGTTAATTACCTTCCCCAAACTCAACCCTAAATCTAAATTTTTTGATTCGTCAATTTTAATGTTATCAAGACCAGTAATAAAAGGATGAATAGAACTTAAATCATGTGGGGAGTGCAAGTCGATACCTGAGCGAATAATTACAGACTGAATGTTCGGATTGAAAAGTAAAGCAATTAGCGCATCTTCAACATTAGAAACAAATATAACATCGTATGTAAATTGATCTGATTCACTTTTTAACTGCTCAAATTTTCTTTTCATTATTGGCTCATCCTCTTCCGATAAGTCGTCGACAATAATAACTTCGAAGTAATTTTGTTTTCTAGATTTGAATGGTTTATCATTCCCTAGCATTTTTTTCCGTTTCTCTTCGGATTCTGTTGCACTTCTATTTGTCCGGTAACTTTCTGAAATTAGAGAACGAACTACCTCATTAATAGAATGGGAAAATGCAGCAAACTGCTCGTTGTTGTATAACCCTTCTAACGTGTATAAAAACTCTGCACCGGGGTATGAAAAGTATTTTTCAATGGTTCTTAATGCAGAAAATGAATCTGATATTCTTTCTTTAAACTCTTCAGATTTGAATAACTCAAAATTATTCTTACCGTAATGATTAGACGCTAATTTTAAATTATTCCAAGAATCACTTCTATATTGAGCTATGTTGAAATAGTCTTTTGCTTTGTACTTTTTGGTGAATGTAACTTCTTCTGCCATAGTTTATTTAATTGAATGAAGTGCTAACTTGTTTCCCTCACTATCAATAAATAATGCAAAATAACCTGCATCTTCATTAATTTGTTGTTTCGGCAATAGCACTCTTCCTCCGGATGACTCTACTCTGTTTAATACTTGGTTTAAATCTTCTCCCCCATTCAAATACAACAAGGCTCCCTTATCACAAGGCTCTGAACCCTCACCACATATAATCGCTCCGCCAACTGCCGAAACAGAAGGAAAAAACGCCATAGAATAACCATTCATTTCATTGGTTTCCATCTGAATTTGATAGATGCTGTTGTAAAAATTAACAGCTCTTTGAAAATTCAATGCAGGTATTTCAAACCAACTGATGTAATTATCTTCTATTTTGGGGTTATTGATTGGTGGTATGTTACTGGGTGTCTTCATAATCAATAATTAGTGGTAAAATATACTAAAATTATTGCAAAAAATAATTTTTTATTTTTTAAATTGTGTAATCAGTAGGATGTTCACTATTTAAGGTTTGCTCTATTTGCTTCATTCGAATAGGTTTCAATAAAGTTCCTAATTTATCCAATTCAGGAAAAGTCCTTCCTTTGTCATAAATGTCAAAGTTGACTTTTTTATCTCTAAAGCTCTTTAAGGGTTGTCCTAAACGCAAGACGCCTTCCTCTCTACTCTTTTTTACTCGCTCTAAATCAATTTCAATAGGTATTAATTCAGGGCCGGTACTCGCTTGGTATAGTACTCTTCCATCAGGACCACAAACAATTGAGCGACCTGTACCTCCCTCACCTAAACCATTTATATCAAATAAATAACACTGATTGGTTGCAGCTGTTGCTTGCGCTAATGCCAACTCAACATCTCGGTCAATGGTTCCAGTTAATGTTGGGTGAATAATTACTTCAACCCCTTGCACGGCCATGGTTCTAGAAGTTTCAGGAAACCACATGTCATAACAAATAGAAATTCCAAATTTCCCTACTTCAGGCACGTCCCACATCAAGAATGAATCGCCACCCGCTACACCTGCTTCGTAAGGGTAGAAAGGAAACATCTTATCGTATCTACCTACTATATCTCCTTGTGGGTTTATCACAACGGCAGTATTAAAGATTTTACCGTCTTTCTTGTAAAACATACTACCTGGGATTAACCATATGCCATACTTTTTTGCAATTTCTTGGAATTCTTTTTCGTCGTTATTGGGGTACTCTTGAGCGTAATACGTCAAAGGCCCATATGCGCACAATTCGCTCAATACTACCATTTGAACCCATGGGTACACGGAACACATGACATCTATCTTGTGTTTCATAAGTGGTATGTTTCTTTGATTTGCAGAAACGTGCATTTGGATTCCTCCGATTGAAAATGGTTTCATATCTATTGTTAATTCTAAATAATATTATTTAATGTTTATTAGCACAACCTAATTTGGCAGAAGATACTTCTGACATAACCGGCTAAATTGCTTTTTAAGGGTTATTTTAAGCTAAAATTCGATCCAATTCTTCCTCTATGATGTCAAGTCCTTTATTTAAGATCTCGTCAGAAATTACTAGTGGAGATAAAATTCGAAGAACACTTTTATGGACACCTGCAGAAATTACGATTAAATTTCTCTTCGCACAAGCTTTTATCAATTTAGCACACAATTCATAGTCCGGTTGCTGAGGGTCATTGTCTTTTACAAATTCCATCGCTATCATTGCACCTAAGCCCCTTACCTCGCCTATTTCAGAGTGCTTGGCTTTCATGGCATCAAAACGACCTCTAATGGTATCGCCAACATGCTGGGCCAATTCGTTCAATTTAATGTCTTCCATGTATTTAATGGTAGCCAATGAAGCTGCGCATGCCAAAGGGTTACCAATATAGGTCCCTCCAATTGTTCCAGGAGCTGCAGCATCCATTACTTCTTGCTTTCCAATTACACAACCAATTGGCATTCCTGAACCCATAGATTTTGCCCAGGTAGAAAGATCAGGTTGTATATCGTAATGCTCCAAGGCACCCCAAGCAGCAGTTCTGCCGAAGCCCGTTTGTACTTCGTCAAAAATTAACTTGATGCCATAATTGTCACAAATTTCTCGCAAACCTTTGATGTACCCTTTTGGAGCTACAGTAAAACCACCTTCACCTTGAACCAATTCAATAATGATGGCAGCAACATCTTCATGCCTCACGTTCGTTTTAAAGAATTTCTCCATTCTGCTCAATTCTTGTGCTACAAACTCTTCTTCCGTCTTACCTTTTCCTTTTTTGTAAAAATTAGGGTAATCAATTCGATATACCTCAGGCGCAAAAGGTCCGCAACCTGCTCCATAAGAAGTTCTAGATGTTAATGACATGGCCATCATCGTTCTACCATGAAAAGCTCCAGAATAACAAATTACAGCATTTCGTCCGGTTGCTTGTTTTGCAATTTTTATTGCATTCTCAACTGCTTCGGCACCTGTGCTAACCAACATCGTTTTTGCTTTCCCTCCGTGCGGAAATAAATCGTTTAATTTTTCACATAAAGCGATATATGGTTCATAAGTAACCACATTAAAGCTAGTATGAATGTACTTTTGAGCTTGATCTATTATAGCATCGACAACAGGTTGCGGACAATGACCTGCATTGACAACACCAATACCTCCGGTAAAATCAATCAATTCTCTTCCGTCTACATCAATAATTGTAGCCCCTTTTGCCGACTGAACTGTTGCTGTATTAAATACTCCAACACCGTTTGCTACTGCATTTTTTCTACGCTCTAATAGTAATTCACTATTCGACTTACTCATTTTATAATCAGTTTGTTAATTTTTATTACTTGTCTTATATAAGAACCTTTATTCCGAAGCAAATGTATTGCTATTTTTAAATTAATTTAACGCATTAAATTACAATTTAACATTTAATGTACATGATAATATAGCAAGAATGGATTGAATAATAAACCCTTATTATCAATTACTTAAATCCTATAATTTAATTTCAATTTGTGTAATTGTCAGCAACTTCTCCATGTAATTTAACCTTCCTTTTTTTAAGGGTCGATTTTTTAAGGTTTTTACTAACTTCGCGATTCTAAAATTGTATTCAATAAAATAAAGATATATGGATTTTGATGTTGTTGTATTAGGAAGTGGACCCGGTGGATATGTTACTGCAATTAGAGCTGCTCAATTAGGATTTAAAACTGCAGTAATTGAAAAAGAATCATTAGGTGGTGTTTGTTTGAACTGGGGTTGTATTCCAACCAAAGCCTTATTGAAGAGCGCTAACGTGTTTGAATACATTCAACATGCTGCAGATTATGGAATTGAAGTGAAAGACAGCAAAGCTAATTTTACTGATGTAATTAAAAGAAGTAGAGATGTAGCCAACGGAATGAGTAATGGCGTTCAATTCTTGATGAAAAAGAATAAGATTGAAGTGGTTATGGGAACCGGAACACTGAAACCTGGAAAGAAGGTTGAAGTAAAAATGGAAGACGGCTCCACTAAAACGGTTAATGGCAAACATATTATCATCGCAACTGGAGGTAGATCTAGAGTTTTGCCAAATCTACCTCAAGACGGGAAGAAAATTATTGGCTACCGTGAAGCAATGACGTTGGACAAAATGCCTAAATCTATGGTAGTTGTTGGCTCTGGAGCTATTGGCGTTGAGTTTGCCTATTTCTACAATGCAATGGGAGTTGACGTAACGATTGTTGAATATGCTGCTAATGTGGTTCCTGTAGAAGATGAAGATATTTCTAAGCAATTAGCAAGAACCTTCAAGAAGAACGGAATTAAAATTATGCTAGAGTCAGAAGTAACAAGTGTCGACACTAAAGGTGCCGGCTGCAAGGTTACTGTTAAGTCTAAGAAAGGAGAAGAAATAATTGAAGCTGATATCGTATTGTCTGCAGTAGGTTATGTTGCCAATATCGAAAACATAGGCTTAGAAGATGTCGGTATTGCTACAGACAAAGGTAAAATCATGGTGAATGATTACTACAAAACTAACATTGACGGATATTATGCCATTGGCGATTGTGTTCCGGGACAAGCATTGGCTCACGTCGCTTCTGCAGAAGGAATTATTTGTGTTGAGAAAATTAAAGGAGAGCACGTTCAGCCATTGGATTACGGAAATATTCCAGGATGTACCTACTGCTCACCTGAAATTGCATCAGTTGGGATGACCGAAAAAGCTGCAAAAGAAGCAGGATATGAATTAAAAGTTGGAAAATTCCCTTTTTCTGCTTCTGGAAAAGCTAGTGCAGCCGGTCACAAAGACGGTTTTGTGAAAGTAATATACGATGCAAAATATGGTGAACTTTTGGGAGCGCACATGATTGGTGCAAACGTTACGGAAATGATTGCAGAAATTGTTGTTGCAAGAAAACTAGAAACGACAGGGCATGAAATGTTAAAAGCAGTTCACCCTCACCCAACCATGAGTGAAGCGGTAATGGAAGCTACTGCTGAAGCATATGGTGAAGTAATACACCTGTAGAATGTAGAATTATTAAATGAAGAATGTCGAATGAGGTAACTTGTTCGACATTTTTTTTTGATCTGTTCAAAAATCTTCCTTTAAATTTGTTTGTTGTTAAACTAAATTAATTCACTAAAAGTTAAAAATTAATTGAAGAATTATTTATCGTTAATAAAATTTAGCCACACCATCTTTGCATTGCCTTTTGCATTGATAGGATATTTCTTAGCTATTGAATACTCTACCTTTAGTTTTGATGGAATTCTACTTTTGAAAGTTGTTTTGTGCATGGTTTTTGCAAGAAGTGCGGCCATGGCTTTTAACCGGTACATTGACCGAGACATTGACAAAGCAAATGATAGAACAGCTGCCGTCAGAGAAATTCCAAATGGTAGTATAAAACCAAAAGCTGCTCTGATTTTTGTAATTGTTAATTGTGGACTCTTCATTGCAACTACCTTTTTCATTAACGACCTCTGTTTTTACTTATCTCCCGTTGCGCTGCTAGTGGTTTTAGGTTATAGTTTGACAAAACGATTTACCGCACTCTGCCACCTCGTTTTAGGAGTTGGGTTGGCGCTTGCCCCAATTGGAGCGTATTTAGCCGTTACCGGAAGCTTTGCTTGGCTTCCACTCTACATTTCATTTGCCGTTTTGTTTTGGGTGGCGGGTTTCGACATGATCTATGCTTTGCAAGATGAAGAGTTTGATAAAAAAATGGGATTGAGCTCAATCCCTGCTAAAATTGGAAGAAAAGCTACCTTAAACTTGTCCGTTCTATTCCACATTATTACAGCAGGCTATTTAATTTCTGCAGCCTACCTTGCAAGTGCGGGAGTACTTTTTTGGATTGGAACAGTTGTATTTATCTCCTTACTTATTTACCAACACCTGTTAGTTAAACCAAACGATTTATCTAAGGTTAACATTGCTTTCTTTACAACCAATGGAATCGCTAGTGTTATCTTTTCTATCTTTGTTATAATAAGTTTTTATATATAAGCATGTTTAACACCAATTTAAATCATTTCTTACAGCAATTTGATTATTATTGGGTGAAGTTATTGATGGAGTTTATCTCATCGCTAGGATCTGTTCCTTTTATTTTAACAGTTGTTCTGGGAATCACTTTTGCCCTTCATTTTAAAAGAGGCATTGTACTCATCAACATTGTTGCTTGGACTGCAATGCTGACGTTTTTTGCAAAGCAAGAAGTTAACTACCCTAAACCAATAGATGTTGATGTCACATTACAGTCAGATGATTACAATAAGCTAAACGAAGACTTAAAAGACCAACTTCCATCAGAGTCGTTAGCTACTTTTTCAGATGAAGTTCTGAACGTAACAAGGACTGATGCCGAAGAAAATTATGGATTCCCTTCCGGTCACACTTCTATTCAGGTGGCACTGTGGTTGGGTATGTTTTTCGTTTTCCGAAAAAGGTGGATTCTATTGCTCGGTTGTTTTGTAATTGCATTGACCATGCTCTCCCGAATGTATTTAGCACATCATTTCTTAGGAGATATTTTAGGCGGATTAGCAATTGGTCTTGCCGTCTTGGCACTTTTGATTTTCTTGGTTCAAAAAAGTCGTTTTCTAAAGTCCCCTATCGCCGACTTTAAGACACTTATTTTAATTTGGTTACCATTTTTAGCCATTCCATTTGCCAACTATTTACCAGTAGCTTTACTAGGAGGACTACTTGGCATCAACTTAGCAACACTATTTATTGTTTTACAAGGAAATACCCTGCTTTTTAGCCCAAACACTTTCAAGCGAATTTTAACAGCTGTTTTAATGATTGTCCTTATCCTAATTGGGTTTTATTTGGCTGGTAAGTGGGCTCTCTCAGGAAATATCTTTATTCAATTACTCGCAAATATGAGTATCTATTTTATAATTATTCGAGGCGGTGTTTTACTAGCAAAACGGCTGAACCTTCTCAAATATAAATTATAAGAAAAAGTTAAGCGCTTAGCAGAATTCATTTCAAGTTAAAATATTTGTCAATAAGGCATAAAAAAACCACGCTAATTAGCGTGGTTTTACTTTTAGATTGAATTAATCCTATTTCTTCAGCGTTTTTGCTACGTCAAGTTTTGCTTTTAATGCTTCAACTTTTACCATTGCAGCAGCAATTTTTTCAGATTTTAATAAATATGCTGCCTCATCAATTGCGCCACTCGCTTTATCTGCATCCAATTGAGTTTTTGCTACACTAATTTTTTCCATAGCTGCAGCAACTTTTGCATCCCCACTTGTTGTTGCTTCATCTAACTTGGCAGCTTCTTCTTCCTTCTTGTAAGGAACTGCAATTTCTTCAGTATCTTCCGCTTCTTCATCCATTTCTTCTACTACCTCTTCAACTCCCTCAGCAGTAACTTTCTTACCTTTATTTGCCTTAGCTTCTTCAGCTTTAGCTTGAGCTGCAGCTTTTTTAGCAGCAGCATTTTCATGAGCAGCTTCTTTATTGCCCATTACTTTATCCGCTTTTTCCTTGCCATTTTCTACAAGCTTCTCACCTTCTTCTTTGACGGCTTTTTCTGCTTTCTCAACATTTTCTTTTCCAATTTTGCTTTTCAACTTATCAGATTTACCTTGAGCAAATGCAGAAGTACCTATTACTAAGAGAGCAATTAACGTTACGAGTATATTCTTTTTCATCATTCTATTATTAAATATCGTTTAATACTTCATCTAACTCATCTGAAGCTTGTTCAATTTCTTCAGTTGCTTGATGCATTTCTACAGCAGCAGAGTCAACAGTTGCAGTTACTTCTTCCGCTACTTCATCCGTTTCAGAAGCTTTTTCTCCGCCACATGCCATTAATAGCAAAGAAGCAAAAGAAAGGGTAATGATCACTTTTTTCATTTTATTGTGTTTTGTTTGACACAAATATAGCAGAAAGATTTAATTGTGAACAAATGTTAATTCTTAGTTTATTAACAGATTTATTAATAGAACTTAATACTTACAATCAGATAGCTAACAATCATTTTATTTGACATTAAGCTATTTTAATTAAAACT
>JBLHTZ010000025.1:0-34287 GCA_047627915.1 Vicingaceae bacterium | reverse complement strand
TCTTTATAGTAATGAAAGGATTTAATTTGAGATTAGTAAAAGAGATGCTTGGCACGTCAGGAATTTGATAACTCTGGAGGCAATGTTTTATTTTTATCCTATGGCACAAAAATTTACAAAAATAAATGGCGATTGAAGCATCCTTTTGGGATCCAATTCGTCAATCATTAAATGATAGTCAGTTGCAAAACAACATAAGATTTTCAACTAATTTAACTTTTTACTTTTAATACATGAAAACTTTAAAAATTCACAAAACACTATTCAGCGCATTAGCCATATCAATTCTTTCATTCTCTTCTTGTACAGACGATGATCACGAAAAAATAGTACCTTCTGTTATTCCAACAGCTACCTATAATGCAACCATCAATTTAACTCAATTCGTAGATGGAAATGTATTGCAAATGAATACCTCAGGATATCCGTATCAAAATGCTTTGATGCAACAGTTTAAGGTAACAAAATTACAGTATCTAATCTCAGATGTTACATTCACAAAAGATGATGGGACTAAAATTATAGATGAAGGTTACCACTTTGTTGATTTAACAGATTCTTCAAAATTAACGTACACCTTATCAACAAAAATTCCTGAAGGCTCTTACAGTTCAGTTGGTTTTACTTTTGGATTTGATGAAGAAGACAATGTTTCGGGAGCTTATCCCGATTTAAATACCCTTAGTTGGAATTGGCCAACTCCATTAGGTGGAGGATACCATTTTTTAAGACTTGAAGGAGATTATTTAGACAGCAATATTACTTCTGCTGAATTCAAAACTCATATGGGAACGGCAAGAGACAATACTGCATCTCCCCCTGTTACGACTATAAATCACTTTGATGTTACATTGGCTAATTCAAGCTTATCGGTAAACAGCGATTTTAGCTTTGACATTGAAATGAACATTGAAGAATGGTATACTAATCCAACAAATTGGGATTTTAACGTATGGAATGCTCCTGTAATGCCAATATACAATGCTCAAAGAACGTTGAACATGAACGGTCCTTCTGTGTTTACTTTCAAGCAGTAAAAAATGAATCGCATATTAAACTATATTTTACTTATCATCATCCTCTTGACTTCGTGCCGAGAGGATGACGATACTGTAGATAAAGTGACACCTTCGGATGGGAAGTATATACCTACTCCATATGCACTTGAACTCCCCCCTCACTTTAATTACATCAATTCACCAATAATACCAGCAGACAATCCGCTTACGGTAGAAGGAATAGAATTAGGTAAAAAGCTATTTTTTGAAAGAATGCTGTCGAAAGACAATAGTATTTCGTGTGCCTCATGTCATGCTCCATCAGATGCCTTCAATGACCGAGGGATGGCACGCAGCATAGGTGTCGGAGGTACATTCAGTGTTAGAAATGCCATGCCATTATTTAATTTAGCATGGGGTTCGGTAACTTCTAGACGTTTTAACTGGCATGGCTCAACTACAAGTTTAGAAGAACAAGCTTTCGGACCTGTTCGAGAACCTCTTGAAATGCAAGAGTCATGGGTAAATGTTGCTTCTAAATTACAAGGAACCAATAATTATCCACCGCTTTTTGAAAAAGCTTTTGGAACAAATATCATAGACTCGAATTTAGTTGTAAAAGCTATTGCTCAATTTGAGCGAACCTTAATTAGTGGCGATTCAAAATTCGACAGATATTTCCTTGAAAATCAAGAGGGGATTAACTTACCTGGAGATAATTCTCTTACCGCGGAAGAATCTAGAGGATTCGACATTTTTATGGCAGAAGGAACGGGAGATTGCTTTCACTGTCACGGAACACCTTTCCAAATATTATGGACCACCAATGAATTTTTAAACAATGGATTAGATGCAAACCCGGACTCCGGACTTGCTTGGATTACAAAAAGCCCATTGGACGTTGGAAAATTTAAAACTCCATCCTTAAGAAACTTAGCATTTACACCACCTTACATGCATGATGGGCGTTTTTCCACCTTGGATGAAGTAATTGAGTTTTATAACTCCGGAGTGAATGTGAACTCGCCTAATATTGATGGAAGACAAAAACCTAGAAATTTAACTTCTCAGCAAAAAACTGATTTAATTGCCTTCCTAAATACATTGAACGACTCAAATTTTGTTAAGAACCTTGCTTTTAAACCTTAATTAACTCGGGTACGATTCATTTCTCTCATCTTCTCCCGGTTCAGATTTTCATCCGAATTATTGGTTAAAGTGTGGAGCGGGAGTTTTTCACCATCAATAGTTCTCTTGTAACACTTTAGTTTGTCTTTAAAAACTGAAGACTTGTAAATAGACTTTCCAATTAACATCCGAACACACTCTTGAACTCCTTCAACAATGGAAGGGTGCGGATGAATCATATGGGCTAGTTCATCAATTCCTTTGTTCATATACATAAGCAAAGCAACCGATTGAATGGCAGAAGACGCATGTTCCCCGACCGCTCTCATTCCAAGAACTTTCATATCATCATCATCAGAAACAATAATTTTGAAGAAGCCGGTTGTCTTTCTCATAGCAATCGCTCTCGCAATCATTGAGTAATCAATTTTTGAAACACGAATTGGAATTTTTAATTCTTGTGCCTTTTGCTCGTTCAGCCCAACAGCAGCAACCTCAGGGCTTAAAAACATTATGGTTGAAATATTCTCATAATGAATTGGTTTCACAGGGAAATCCGCAAACATCTTAACTACAGCATGTCTTGCTTCTCGCTCACCAACATTCACTAATGCCATGTGACCTGAGACATCCCCTACAGCATAAATGTTTGGAATATTAGTTCTCGTATCTTCATCTCCAATATGAACACCTCGTTTGCTCATTTTAACACCACAGTTGTCTAGATCTAATTCATCCACATTTGGAACTCTCCCAATAGACAACATAGCCTTTTCTACTTGGATTACTTCAGTACTTCCATCTATATTTTCTATCTCGTACTCTACAGCGTCACCTAAGTGATCCATTCGCACTAATTTTGCTCCGCGATGAATCGTAACTCCATTGCTTTCTAAATTCGTTGCAACAACATCGGCAATATCTTCATCTTCAAAAGGTAAAATTCGTTCTGCTCGGTCAATTAAATAAATCTTGGTTTGACCAAAATTCGAAAACATGGTTGCAAATTCACAACCAATGACACCTGCTCCAAGAATGACTAAACTTTTCGGAAATTCATCTAAATGCAAAATCCCATCAGAAGTTAAAATAACTTTCTCATCAACGTTTATACTCGGCAGTGTTCTTGGTCTACTTCCTGTTGCTATGATAGTATTTTCAGCGTATGCTGTGATTGATTTACCATCATTCTTTTGAATTAGTATTTCATTCTTAGAAATGAAACTGGCTATCCCTTTTTCGTAATTTATTAGGCCTGTTTCAGCATGAATAATCCTTAAATGACATGAAAATTGGAATTTTCGCTCAAAAAGAGCTTCATTAATAATTTCTTTTACTTTAGAAAAAGGCATATTAATTCTACTGTCCGTGCCAATTTCGTCGTTAACTGTTTTAACTTTATTAGAAAGCTCCCACATAGTTTTTGAAGCTAAAGCACCATCGTAAATGCCGTAACCACCTAGTTTGTCTTTTTCTACCAATAGCACTTTCTTTCCAAAGTCTATGGCTCTCATGGCAGCTGCATATCCCGCAGGTCCTCCGCCAATCACACACAAGTCGTATTTCTCCATGGTGTTCCTATTTTATAACCGCATAATTGGTTCTATAACAAAAGTAACAAAGGTAAATGGTTGGTGAACGTTTGTTCTATTCTTTCTTAACAGGTAAATGTGAGTTATTGTTGCCTCCAGTTCTTCCCAAATTTTCATAAAAAAAGCCATCTTGTTTTGTCAAGATGGCTTTCAATATTTTACAAGACTAATTTTACTAGTCCATTACTTCAATCAATTCAACATCAAAGATTAATGTTGAAAATGGAGCGCCTGGTCTAGGTGCAGCGCCATAAGCTATTTTTGAAGGGATAATCAATCTAGCTTTACCACCTTCTTTTAACATTGCGATACCTTCATCCCATCCTTTAATCACTTGACCTGCTCCTAAATCAAAATCAAATGGACCATAAGGTCTTTGAGGGTTATAAATTCCGTTTGCCTTAGCAGCTTCTTCAACAGAAGTATCAAAATATGCACCGTCTAAAAACATTCCTTCGTAATTCACTTTTACTTTTTTTCCAGCAACAGCTTGTTTCCCTGTTCCCTTTTTCTTAGATATAAAAATCAATCCCGATTCAGTTGGTTCTGTGATAATATTATTATCTTCTAAATACTTCTTTAGAATTACCATCTCATTTGCTTCAGCTTCAGTATTTTTAGCATCTGCTTCTGCTTGCATTTCTTCCATAGTTTGAATACTAGTCAATCCTACATTAAAATACAACATTGCTGCCGAGTCAATAAAATCAGGGCTTGAAGGCATGCCGGCTGTCTTCATAAAAAAGCTATCAGCATTAACAATAATTGAAGCGCTGTCTCCCATTCTCATATTCATGAAAGCAGTTAAAATATCTCCTATGTATTTTCCTGAATCTGCTCTTAATTGAACAGGTTGGCCGTTAATCCCTGTATCGAATAACGTCGAATCTTCAGTTCCATAAGTCATGCTCATAGTAAGAATATCTCCACTCGCCGCTTGTCGGCCTTCTTTATTCTGAGTAAAATACTTTACATACAAACCTTCTTCTACCTTATCATACCCAGGGTATTGACTAGTTGTTTTGTTACCACAAGAAACTGCAGCCATAGCTACTGCAATAATGCTCAATCTAAATCCTAACTTTTTCATTTAATTAATTACTTTTATTATGTTAACGTCGTAAATTACAGCAGTATAAGGTGGGACAATTCCTGCCAAGGAACCCTCCTCCCCAAAAGCGTGGCGCGAAGGTAATATAATTTTCACTCTTTCACCCTCTTTTCGTCCGCTTAATGCAGTTTGAAAACCTTCAATCATCTGATATTCTCTCCCAAAAGTAAACGTAGGAGTTACTGACTTCTCCTGTGTATCGTCAAATACGTATCCATTTAAAAAATAACCTCTGTAATGGATGCTGACTTCACTTCCAAATTCTATACGTGTGCTGTCGGTTTTAATTAATATTTGCCTGTACACACCATCTAAGGTATCTAGGATTCCGGGTAGATTCCTTAGGTATTTTTGTAAAGCTACCTGCTCGTCCAATTCTCGCTTGGAAATATCATTTTGCTTTGCTTCGTCAGCGTCAGATTTATCGTAACTATTCATCAATTTTAATGAAAGTAAAACCTCTCCCTCATTGGATTGCAAAACTTTATAAAACTTAAAATATTCATTAAATAAAGACCGTTTGACTTTTAGTAAAATGCTATCTTGAACATGGAATCTTCTAAATACACTATCCAAAACATGTGCTGATGGTTCTAAAAAATAATGGTAATCCTCAACAAAATGCAAGGTATCACCTGTCTCATTTAAAACCATTAATTGCATTTCTAAAATATCTTTTTGAGCAATGTTCTTTTCACTCCCTACTTGAAGGTATTTATAGGAAATGTCTTTAGAATACTTTTTAAATTCAGGAGCAGGTTCCTTACAAGAATAAAGTACTCCCAGAACAACTAAAGTTAAAAATCTCATTTTTTGGCTACTAAATGAATATTATATACGAGTGTAGTTTGACTTGAAATAGCAGCATTGTCTCCACTTATACCATGAGCTAAGTGTGCAGGCAAAATAAAATAAGCCTTCTCCCCTACACGCATTCTTTTAATGCCTTCATGCAACCCCGACTCTACATTATCATAATCTACAATAAATTCTTGAAGTTTCCCATGAGGAGATTGATATAAGGTGTCTCCTTCTAATGAAGTTAGTACATATATGATAAACGCAAAATCTTTACTTTGGATACTATCTCCTTGGTTTGTTTGATAAATATAATATCGCAAACCTGTTCCTGTTGCTTCAAACGGCAATCCCAAACTATCAATAAAGATCTTTATCCTACTCTTTTCCTTTTTTAAAAATTCTTGGTGAGAAAGAATCATCGTCGTTTTATAATCCTTTGAATCTTCAAACGGAAGTACCTTCTTGGGCTCATCAGCACAAGCAACTACAAAACCTATCAGCATAAATAATACTAGACTACGCATTCAGTTCCTTTTCATATTCCGGGAAAATTTCTTCCAATTTTTTTACTGTTTCCAAAACTCCAACGTCACTGATACCTCCTGCAGCATTAAAATGACCTCCCCCACTAAAATATTTTGCAGAAAGCTCGTTAACTCGGAAGTCACCTTTTGATCTAAATGACATTTTCACTTTTCCGTCTTTTTCGGTGATGAGTATAGACATACGAATGTTTGCAACTGAAAGCGGGTAATTTACTAAGCCCTCAGTATCTCCTTTTTGAAAGTTGAATTGATTTAAATCTTTTTCTGATAAATAAATAATCGCAGCACAATAATTTTCATAAACATTAAACCGCTGATCAAGTGCAAAACCTAATAATTTCAATCGATCAATGGAGTAATTGTTATAGATGTTTTCATGAATTTGATCAGGATTAATTCCAACTTCAATCAACTCGGCAACAACGTTGTGTGTATGTTTCGAAGTACTTGAAAAGCGAAAACTTCCGGTATCTGTTACAATCCCAGTGTACATCGCTTCACCCAACTCTTTTGTTAATTTATCTGTTCCATTTAATCCATAAATAAAATCATAAATCAACTGACAAGTGGAACTTGCACTTGTTTCTGAAAGTTGAAAATTGGCAAAATCATCAGGATCTTGATGATGATCAATATTAATAATATAAGCGTCTTGATTCAGTTGAAATGCTTTCTCCAAATCACCCATTCTACTTGGAGTATTAAAATCTAAACAACAAATTAAATCAGCCTTTTGAAGTTCTTCGTTGACTAGTGTTTCATTCTCTTGATAATTTATAATCGCATCAAACCCACTTAACCAAGACAAAAACTTGGGCGCCGGATCGGGAGTAATCACTTGAACGTTGCCAATAAAATTTTTCAAATAATGATATAGGGCTAAAGAAGACCCTACAGAATCTCCATCAGGTGATCGATGTGATAAAATTACCGTATGTGCACTACTTTTAATCCTGCCTTCAACTTCCTTCCAATTTTTCATAACTCAAAAGTAGATATTCTAATGAGTTTTTATAAACCGCGATGATTAAACAATTATTAAAGTTAACCCCTGATAAAATACTTAAATTGCAAAATATTAGTTAACTTGATGAAAACATTAATTAACATTATGAGTAAGAAAGGAAATTCAAAATTAGTAATGGCAGCAATCGTTGGAGCCGCTGCAGGTGCATTAGCAGGAGTCTTATTTGCCCCAGAATCAGGTAAAAAAAACAGAAAAAAACTGAAGAAAAAAGCGAATCAATTGAAAGATGATTTTACTGAAGGAGTTGAGAGTGCTGCGATGAAAGGAATGGAAAGTGTGAATGAATTAAAAGATGACCTAGTGGAATCCGCACAGAACATTTTAAATGACAAAACCTAGTTAATGATAGACAAAGAAGAGATAAAAGAAATCATTCAAGAGTCAAAAGACTACTTCGATGGTCAAATTGAGTTGAACCGGCTAAAAGCTACAGAGAAACTCAGCTTGTACGGTAGTAAAATGATTGTATACCTAATATTAGGCAGCATATTATTGCTATTTTTTATTTGTTTAAGTATTTTCTTAGGGTTTATTCTATCTGAATATTTTACAAATTTCTCTACAGGTTTTGGCATAATCGCTTGCGTTTATTTGGTAATTCTTGTTTTGTTATTTGCTTTTAGAAGAAAATTTATAGGTAAATCAATTCAGAATAAAATAATTAAAGAGTTATATAGTAATGACTAAAGAGGGCACAAAAATTAGAAACTTAGAGACATTGCAACATGCTATCAGCCAGGTTGAAAATCAAAGTGCACAGCAGTTAGTCAACATTAAGTTTAAGGCGAATCACCTAAAAGAAAATTTTTTCTTAAAAACTGATATTGAAAAATATAGTTTCGACAAAGGGCAGAAGGTTGAACCTGAACTTTTAAAATTATTGGTAACAAAATTTTTACGTCCCAAATCTATAATCAATGGTACATTTAGCACTTTAGTCAGCACATTCATTGTTCAAAAATATGGCAAGAAATTAAAGAAACAGTTTAAAAACCTAATAAAGCAACTATTACCTTAAATAATGAATCCAACCAAACGCTCTTCCATTGACACACTTTGGAAGGTTTTACTTTCAATAACCTTGTTGGTTTTTGGAGCTATTGTTGCCAAATCTGTGCTTATTCCAATCGTTTTTGGTTTCTTCTTCGCAACCGTTCTTCACCCTCTTGTTAGTTTTTTACAGGCAAGAAAAATTTCACTTATTCCAGCTACATTAATAAGCATGCTCACGGCAAGTTTAATTCTTGGTTTTGGATTGTACTATACTATTTCTCAAGCCAGAGTATTATTTACTGATTTACCCGGATTAGTTGAGCAATTCAACTCCTTATTTAACAAGTTTGAGTTATTTATAACCAACACGTTTCAAGTATCTGCTGTAGAGCAATTGGATTTAATAAAGGAGAATGCGAATCAACTTATTAAATCAGGTAGTGGCGTTTTTGGAGATGCTTTACTTGCAACTTCAAGCCTAATTACCTTTTTTACGTTGATTCCCATATATGTGTTTTTCATCCTTATTTACAAGGAAAATTTTAAAGGTTTTTTAGCGCAGCTTGACAAAAGAACTGAGGGCTCTACTTTAGCTGTAGCATATGAAATTAAGGAGATGGTGCATAACTACATCATTGGTTTAATAACTGTTATTGCCATAGTAGCTATTCTAAATTCAATCGGCTTACTTGCTTTGGGTTTGAAGTACGCTATTTTTATGGGAGTTATCTCTTCGGTCTTAACTATCGTACCCTACATTGGCATTTTTATAGGTGGTTTGTTACCCTTAATGGTGGCCTTAATAACAAAAGATTCATTAATTTATCCATTGTTAGTTATCGCCGTAGTAGGAACTGTCCAATTTCTAGAAGGCAATTTCATTACACCTAATATAGTTGGATCTAAGGTAAATGTGAACCCTTTGGCAGCAATAATAGCTCTTGTAATTGGTGCTGAAGTTTGGGGTATAGCAGGAATGATTTTAGCGATTCCTTTAACCGGAATTACAAAGATTATTATGAGTCAATATGGTTCCTTACGCCCATATGCCTATTTACTCCAAAGTGAGGAGGCCAGCGCAAAATCAGACGGAAAATCAATTTTTGAATCAGTAATTGGATTCTTCAAATAATCAAAAAAATCAAATTAAAATTTTGCACAGGGTACCAAGAATTTGCGGCTTCGACGTTTCTTCCTTTTACTTGCAACTTCATAGATTAACGACACTTCGTGAGCTCCAGCAGAATTACTAGCTAAACGAGAAATAGTTATGTCATAACTGTATCCTATTCTCAGATTACGATCAGGTACGCTGTAGCCAACTAAAATAATAACTGCATCGTTATTTTGAGTTGCTTTATTAACGTCATCTTTATATCTTTTTATTAACGGCAATCCCCTGTACCAAAAACCAAATACAATTGGTTCATGATTATAGTACAATCCCAGATCCAATTGATCGTAGCGTTCTTGTGCCTCATATAAGACTGCTGCGGTGATATCTTTCGTATCTCTAGCTTTAACGGTAGCTCCAGAAAGTAAAAACTTATATCCGGCCTGCAAATTATATCTTATTGGCAATTGAGAAACCGCATTGTCTCCCAGAAATGTTTGGTTTGGTCTGTTTAAATGACTTGCAGAAATACCAACCCAATACTTGTCAGAATATAAAAGTCCTCCAAAATCAATATTTATATAATTGATATTTCTGTCGGAAAATGCATCGACGTCAACCGTTGATGCACTATTACTTTCTAGCTGATCATTGAACACTAACTTATTAAAATCTAACCCTCTAGACACGTAACCAAATTTCACCCCAGGAGATAGATAAGTCTTCCTATTCAGTCGAAAACGATAAGCGTATGATAGAGCAACTTGATTGGTTGTTAATCCAAAAGAACCTGCTTCTTCTCTATTAAAAATAACTCCAAATCCTGAATTAATCTCTGAAGCATTATAATCGTAGGCTGCTTGATAAGAGTCAAATGCTCCAGGAATGTTTGGCCACTGATGACGGTAATTCATAGAAATACGATGCTCCATAGTTGCACCTGTAAAGCCGGGATTAGTGTATAAAGGTGCGGCGTAAAATTGAGAGAAACGCGAATCTTGAGCTTGAGTATTTAAACCAAAGCTTATAATAACAAATAGAAAGATTACAGGTATTATCTTTCTCATCTACCTTCCCCCTTTAGTTTGATGATTTTTTTCTCCTTGCTTAGTAGTTCTTCTACTGTGTAACTTATAGTTTCAGAGTAATTATCAAATTCCTCTCCTCCAATAATTAGTTCATACTTTACATCGGGATTTACTAAAAGTATAAAATTTCCGGTTTCCGGGTGCGATCTAAAAACACCAACCAGTTCCTTAGACTTCACATCTATCAGTGAAATATTAGTAAAAGCTGGCACATCATCAATAAAAACCTGAACTGAAATGACAGACTTGTGCAGACTCTTCTCTAAATAATCAATTACGTAAATATCTTGTACACCAAAGCCCCCTTCTTTTGCAGATGAATAATATCCATGCTTTTCGTTAGCTGAAATGGTAAAGTAAATATCATCTTTCGAAGTATTAGTTGGTGCTCCAAGATTCCTTGTATTCGTCCACTCCCCATCTTTAAATTGTGCTTTAAAGACATCAAATCCTCCCATGTTGGCATGTCCTTTAGAAGAAAAGTAAAGTGTCTTCCCGTCAGGATGAATAAAAGGAGCATCGTCGTCAAGAGGCGTATTTACTCCTGCACCTAAGTTCACCGCTTCACTCCATTCCCCATTTGGAAACTTAACTACTCGATACAAATCAAAGCCTCCAAAACCTCCATCTTTGTTTGACGAGAAGTAAAACGTTTTACCGTCTAATGAAATAGAAGCACTTGGTTCAATAGAAAGCGCTCCATTAATCTTATTACTCATAATAATTGGCATAGACCATTCACCATCAACAAACTTTGATTCATAAAGGTCGCCTCCAATCAAATTTGAATTTGAGCGAAATAAAAACATGGTATTCCCATCAGGCGCAAGTCCAACGCAAGCATCATTCAACGGTGTATTAACTTCACCTTTTATCTTTTGTGCGATACTCCAATTAAACCCACCTTGCTGGTTATTTACAGAAAAATAGATATCCTCATATAGCCGTCCTAATGCGTCTCTACCTGATCCGTCATCTCTTTTAGAAGTAAATAAAAGAAGTGATTCATCAGACGAAATCAGTGGAACGTACTCATCAGCTTCAGTATTAATGGCTGTGCCCAAATTGATAATATTGACTACTTCCGGATCATTGCTAAACTTCTTATAATTCGCAATATTGGACTCCAGCTGTCTTGCTTCAAATTCAGTAAACTTAGACTGAGGGTTCCACTTATAACTTTTTAAAACATCAGATGCCGCTTCATAATCTCCATGATGCAGGTTTGAATATGCTAACTCATACTGAGTATCATTTATTTTTTTAGCCTTTTCCAAATACAAACCAGCCTGGTTGTATTTCTTCAATTGAAAGTAAGAGTCTCCAATGTAAAAATTCAATTGTGGATTATTTGGCTTTTCATTATAGATTGATTTAAAAAGATCAATTGCATTGAGCAAATCCCCTTTTTCATAATAAACCTCAGCATCCCAATAAACTGACTTCGAGCTACCACTGAATGGGTTCTGGCCTACAGCTGAAAAAGCTATAAAAAATAAAGCAATGTGTACAATTATTCGTTTCATTATCTTAATAACATTAAATCTCCTATTTTGACTTGACTTGTTCCATCCGCAAACTCAGCGACTACTTTCCAAACATAAACATCTTGAGGGGCTAATTTATCTCGGTAATACCCATCCCATCCAATGTTAATGTCTTTACTAATAAAAATTAGTTCTCCCCATTTATTGAATATATTCAGTTCATATTTTGTAGTTCCATTTACCTTCGCATAAAACACGTCATTTATATTACCGGCTAACGGATTTATGTTAACAGCTCCCCCTTTAGAACCATTTTGATTCGGAGTGAAAGCGTTAGGCACCTGAATTCGTCCTTCAAGCTCAGCAATAATATTAGAAGGAGCGTAGGCAGAATCTACACAACCTTCATTGGTAAGAGCAATCAGCAGTACATTAAATTCTCCTTCCTCTTGATAATAATAAGTTGGACTTTGTTCCGTTGAAGAATTTCCATCCCCGAATTCCCATCGATAAGAATCTGCATTTTGTGAACGATTCGAAAACACTACAGGGTCGTTTGGTATAAAAACTTTATTGGTACTAGATATGAAATTAGCGAACGGTTCTTTATTCACTTTTATGTAGTTAAATTTTGTGATTTGATCTGTTTTCCCTGGAGGGAAACCGGTCACTTTTAAGGTCACACTATATTCTCCTTCAGAAAAATAAGTATGGATCGGGTTTTCTGAAGTTGAACGACTACCGTCGCCAAAATTCCATTCATAGAATTGTCCATAAAGTGATTTATTATTAAAAGTAACTTCAAGCGGTTCACAGCCAACAGTAGAATCTCCAAAATCAGCAACAGGTGTTGGTGCATCTATCTTTATTGAGATATCGGCACTGTCAGAGCAATTTGGTGAACTAGCCTTCAATTGAATTGTATAATCACCCCAGGTAGAATAATTATGTGACCCCGGGTTTTGAAGTAAAGAGCTATCTCCGTCGCCAAAATCCCAAACGTATGACCAGTTCCCATCATTCGTTGTATTTGTCAAAAACACAGTAGTATCAGGATACTCTTGAAACAGCGGTGTTGCAGTAAAACCGACCAACGGTGTAGGTTGAACCCGAATTGTTTTTGTAAATACGTCGGTGCAATTGAAAATAGAAGTTGCTGTCAACATAACAGTATATAATGAATCGATACTTCCGGTGTTTGAAAAGGTATGGTTTACTACCTCTCCTGTATCTGAGGAACCATCACCAAAGCCCCAATCATAATTAACGGCTCCAAAAGATTGACTTCTAAAAGTCTCATTCAATGGCGAACAGCCTATAGTGTCTCCCGTAAATTCGACTATAATTTGAGGATTAACGATAATTGGAATTACCAGTGTTGCGGTGCAACCATTAATTGTGGTAACAGTTAGTTCACTGTTGTAAGTAACTGGGAAGAAAGAACCGTTATTCGTATACGTATGTGCACTCGTTGGGCCACAAAGCTTAAAAGTGTCTTGATCGCCATAATCTAATGAGCAAAAATCTGCCAAGGTAGATGATTGGGTAAAGTTTACTTGTAAGGGATGGCATCCATTTGTTACATCTGTAGAATAGTTAGCAACTGGTTTAGGGTAAACTAAAATCGGAAGTTCTGCAGTATCTAAACAGCCCTTTGCCGACATGGCAATCAACTGTGTGGTAAAAATTTGATTAGAATTTGTGGTATTTATATAGGTTTCGTTCGGGCTGACGAGAGGACTTCCACTGCCATTTCCAAAATCCCACATATAATTTTGCCCACCAAAAGTTTGATTTATAAAATTTACATCTAAAGGACTACATCCAGTGTCGTTGGCTGTGAAAGCAGCTTGAATGAACGGGTGAACTTCTACTGTTCGTTGAAATGTATCTCTACAACCGTTTACCGTTTCCGTTATTAACCGAATGTCATTAAATTGAGTAAACGCAGATGTATTGGTAAACGTTTTAATAAAATTGGCATTCCCATTAGTGGAGCTGGTTCCATCTCCAAAATCCCAGAGAAAAGAATTTGAACTAATAGAGTTGTTAGTAAAGGTTACTGGCAAAGGTTGACAACCCACATTGGTATCTATAGAAAAGTCAGACGTTGGATTTGGAAACACAAGGACGTTGCCATAAGTCGTGTCAAAACAACCAAAACTACTTTGGGCAATTAATTGAACAATATAGTTTTGATTATTTGTAGTATTGTTAACGTAGGTATGTGTCGGTGTTGGACCAGTTGCTGATAAGCCATCGCCAAAATCCCACTGATAGTCAACTGCTCCAACTACGGAAGGAAAGGAAACTCTAAGAGGGCTGCAGCCAGAATCGGGCACCGATAAAAATGTAAAAATAGGCTCTGGATAAATTTGAACAGTTCGAATCGTTGTGTCCCGACACCCATTCTGAGAAGCAACCACCAATCTTACTTGATAGTTATTGATAAAGAGTGTTTTGTTTTCAAATATGTGAGTTGGATTGGTATCGTTTATCACAGCTGTACCATCTCCAAAATTCCAAAAATAATTTAGACTATCTCCAACCGTTGTGTTTGTGAAATTCACTGTAACAGGTCCACAGTCTATCACGGCATCTGAAGTAAATGAAGGTGTTGGAATTGGAAATACAGTAATTGTATCTCTTGTTGTATCTGTGCAACCAAAAGCTGTAAAAGCAATCATTTGCACTACGAATGAAGTGTCAAAATCACCTGAATTTGTATAAGTATGGAAAGTATCTCTCACAAAAATGGAAGAACTTCCGTCACCAAAATTCCAAAGAAAACTAGTAGCATTGGCAGAAGATTGATTGCTAAAGTTTACCGTCAGTCTAGAACAACCAGTTTTGGGCGATGAAACAAAACTAGCCGTTGGTTTATTTTCTACTGTTACCTGAATTTCAAACGTATCCACACAAAAACCATTACTTACAATTTGTCGAACAGTATAGATTCCAAAGGCCGTGTACAAATGAGTAGGGTTTTGTTGTGTTGATGATATCCCGTCTCCAAAAGTCCAATTGTAACTTGTTATTGGGTCTCCTCCAGAAGTAGACAAATCAGTAAAAACTGCTGGGGTATTTAAACAAACAGAGTTGACAGAGAAGTTAGCTACAGGTGTTTCTCTTACCCTCACTGGTTTCGTCTCAGTGTTGGAACATCCTTGAGCATCTGCAACAGTTAACTCTATATTATACGTTCCGGGACTTGAATAAAACTGTGTCGGAGGATTTTGCCCACTAAAAGAGTTAGTATTTCCGAAAGTCCAATTATAAGTTGATATGGTTCCTGTGGATGTGTTTGTAAAGTTGACATCCATGCTATCGCATTCATTGTTATTGTCAAATGTAAAGTCTGCATTTGGACTAGGTAATACAAATAAGTCTACCTCTGCAGTATCGGAACAGCCTTGTGCTCCATTAATTCTAGCTACTAATCTAATTGTATAATTTCCAGTAGTATTGTAGGTTCTCGTTTTATTTCCACCATTCCCATTTTCAAACCCTGAACCTAAGTCGTAATTCCAACTGTAACCATTTGCCCCTCCTATTGAGCCATTAATAAAAGTGACACTTTCTCCCTCGCAGATCGTATCTTTTGTAGATGTTATAATTGCAGTTGGTGCATCTGTAATTTGAATCGAAAGCGAAACGTCATCTATTCCACAAAAGCTACTGTCTTGCAAGGTTACTGTATATATTCCGATACCTGGATAAGCAATTGGAGGCGGATTGATAATTGGTGGATTCCAAGGTCTCCATTCAATAATAGAGTCACGACCTAACCCCCAATAATCTCCAAAATTCCATCTTTCGTATCGCTGCGATTGATTCCCTTCCGGAAAACAATTTCGAATAGTTGAGTTTGTATACTGTACAATTGTATCAGGATAACAAAGCAATGTTGCAGAAGGCGTAATTCTGGCTTCATCCAAATCCCAAACCCTTAAAGGGAAAAAAGAAGCAGTAGAAGCTCCACAAAAATTGGTTGCTGTTAACGTTACATTTAGTTCGCAACTTAGAACTCCTATTCCAGGCAAGTAGGTATGAAGAACCGTGTCACCTAGATTAGTTGAATTGTATGTTTCGATGGGACTACCGTCTCCAAAGTCCCATGTAAAAACTGTGTTAGACGATACTTGTGTAGAACTATTTATAAATCGAAATTGAACTGGAGTACATCCAAAATTGTCGTCTCCTGTGGGCAACTGAATAGATGCCAATGGATTTCTTTCTAAAACGACTAAGCCAGTTATGGTACAAGATGTTGAATTATCCGTTATGGTAATGGTATAATTTGCTGTTGTAGGAGCGTAGGTATGAGAAACGGTTGTATTTACCAATAAACTCGCACCGGTTGAATTCGGAGTTGCATCCCCCCAATCGATAGTATAATTCCCAACATTTCTATCGGGCTGAATAAAAATAGTGTACGTTCCGGGAGTACAAGATGTGAATTGAGGAATACTTGAAAACACTCCAAAACCATCTTGCACCTGAAGGCACTGAGCTACAGAGGAGTGCGCAAGAATGATTGTAAAAATCGGTAGTATTAGTTTTTTTAGCATAATACATCTACAGAATATGGCTTTTAAAGTTAGGCAAATTTAAAAGAAACTCTTCTTTTCCTTTTTAAATTTTCTAAGTAGCCGGTTCTTCTACCTGGCTTAACTTTTTCAACATCAATTTTCTAATGTACTTCACAGGTGCACTGCCATAGCTTAAAAATTCTTCGTGAAATTTTTTCAAATCAAAATCTTCACCCATTTTTTCTTGTAGCTCCTCTCTCAATTGCATTATTTCATAATATCCCGTAAAATAACTGCACAATTGCACTTGAGATAAACGAGCTCTCTTCCATTTCCCTTCTGCTTCTGATTTTTCTTGAAAAGCTTCTCTCATCAATAATTGCATAGCGTCCTCTTCGGTGTAATCCAAAACTTGAATTCCATAATCGAGAATGGTATTACAAACTGTTCTCAAGTTCCACTTGTAATACATAAGTCCCATTTCTAATTGATCACCGCCGTAACCTGCTTCCAACATCATTCTTTCAGTGTAAACGGCCCAGCCTTCAATCATAGCGCCATTGCCCATTATACTTTTTATTAAACTTGGTGACTGATTGCTATAAACCAACTGCGTGTAGTGGCCGGGAATAGCCTCATGAATATTTAAAATTTGTAACGTATAATCGTTGTATTCTCTTAAATAACTCTCCGCTTCTTTAGCTGAGTAGTGGTCTAACGGCGTTACATTATAATACGTTTCTGCTTCAGCATCGTAAGGCCCCGGAGCAGAAATGGAAGCACCTGCAAAACCTCTCATGTATTCAGGTGTTTCGCGCACTACCAAAGGTTTATTAGGATCCAACGTTATCAAATCATTTTCATTAACAAAAGCTATTAATTCTGGTATTTGTTGACGAATAGCCGCAACAAACGAGTCTCTGTCAACATGCGTTTTTGCTACTTCATTAATCACCAATTGAATTTGGTCAAAACGCCCACCTGGCTTTTCTGCTTCTCCAAAATATTTTCCCCATAGCATATCCGACAAGCGGAACATCTTTTCGTGTAATTCGCTTTTCTCTTCTACAGCAGCTTCAAAAATCTCATTGGCGGAATATGCAGATTGAATTTCAGCATCAAACTTCCTACTATATAGCTCTTTTCCAATTCTAAAACTTCTAAAAATAGATGCGTCAGTTGATTTATCTAAATATTCAGTTTGTAAAAACCTTTTATAATCATCAATTGAAACGATGACTTTTTCAATTTTATCAACAAATGACTTCTTGAACTCTTCGTCTTTTGAAGAAGTGTTTAATGAATCCAGCATGGTTTTGTTAAATACACTTTTTGAGCCCTCTAATTGTTGAATTGCCAAATTAGTATGCACTTTTGTAGGTTTTCTAATGTTCTTTTTAGCTTGCTCATAATACGCTTCAACGTAACTTAACTTTTCGCTAACATTTTCAAGTCTTTTTTCAATTGTCTGTTTTTGATAATTGATTACCTGAAAAAATGCACCCCCAAGATTGTACGAAGCAGGATTCCATTCGCCACTTTTAAAATCATTTATATAAAACGATGTATTCTTCAAATCATCCTCTATTAAATGGTAGTCGATTTTATCTGCTTCACTCAGTTGCTCGTAATCGAAGGCATTTAATTTATTCAACCAGTCTTCAGCAAACTTTAACTGAGATTGGTATCTCGTTTCATTCGGAATGGGCAATTTGTCATCATAATCGTGCACGCCCTGATAAGAAGCGGAAATAGGATTCATTTCCCACATGGCATCGACAAATTCAGATTTAAATTTCTCAAAATCTTGAACTTCAGTAAAAGATTCTGTAGCTTTTTCTTGCTGGTTACCACATGCCAATAGGCCTACAAAAAGTGTAAAATAGACTAACTTCTTCATACTAATTTATTTTTTTCAAAGATAATAGAATGATTGAATTGATTAAACCTCTTAACCACAATCTACAAGAGAAAACATTTCCCGCAAAAAGCCTTAAGTTTGACACAAATTACAATTCAATGAATAAATCAGCACTGTTGTTTGTAGCCGGGCTTGGAATAATTGCCTGTGGCGAAAAAAACACAACCGAAAAAGATGACAACTTGGAAATAACTCCGCGAAAGGAAATTAGTATAAATGCATACCCAGATGTAAGGAAAGACACTATTGTTGAGGATTACTTTGGAACTTCAATTGCAGACCCTTACAGATGGCTTGAAAACGACACGTCTGAAGAAACAGGAGCTTGGGTAAAAGCACAAAACGAGGTAACTTTTGACTATTTAAAGCAAATTCCTTACAGAGAAGACCTTGAAGCGCGATTAACTGAACTTTGGAATTATGAAAAGGTTAGTGCTCCCTTTAAAAAAGGAGACAACTACTTTATGTACAAAAACGATGGCATTCAAAACCAAAGTGTATTATACATTCAGAAAGGATTAGATGGAGAACAACAAGTTTTGTTAGATCCGAATACCATGTCTAAAGAAGGAACTACCTCATTAAACGGGATGGGTTTCTCGAAAGACAACAGATATATGGCATATGGGATTTCTAAGGCCGGCTCTGATTGGGTAGAAATAAACGTGATGGATTTAGAAACCCAATCTTTACTGGAAGACAAAGTAAACTGGGTAAAGTTTAGCGGTATTTCGTGGTACAAAAATGGTTTCTACTACAGTTCTTACGACCCACCAACAGAAGGTTCAGATTATTCAGGAAAAAATGAATTTCATAAGATTTATTACCATACTTTGGGTACCTCTCAAAAGGAAGACCGACTGGTATATGAAGACAAAGAGCACCCGCAACGGAATGCAGGAGCAGGAATTACCGATGATGAAGTTTATCTAGTTGTGAGTACTTCAGAATCGACCAACGGAAACTCTTTAATGGTAAAAGACTTAAAAAATGGCGGTGACTTTGTAAGCTTAGTTGACAACTACGAAACTGACAATTACATTTTAGACCACATAGGTGATGGTAAATTCTTAGTAAATACTAACTATAATGCGCCAAATAACCGAATTTGTTTGGTTGACCTTAAGAATCCAACTCAAGAAAACTGGGTAGACTTTATTCCTGAAAAAGAATACGTACTTAGAGGTGTTTCATTGGCAGGTGATAAAATGATTGCCAATTACATGAAAAATGTACAGTCGAAGTTAGAAGTGTATGATTCAGCTGCCAATTATCTATATGACATTGAATTACCGGGGATAGGTATTGCTGGGTTTAGTGGAGACAAGGATGAAAATACAGCATTTTATTCATACACCTCGTACACTACTCCAACCGAAATTTATCAATACGAAATAGATGCAAACAAAACTGAACTATTCTTTCAACCAAAAACAGCTTTCAAAGGAGATGAGTATTTAACAGAGCAAGTTTTTTACCCTTCAAAAGACGGCACAAAAATTCCAATGTTTATTACGTATAAAAAAGGAACTAAATTAGATGGGAACAACCCAACCTTCTTGTACGGGTACGGAGGATTTAACATTAGTATAACACCAAGATTTTCTGCCATAAATACTGTATTCTTAGAGCAAGGGGGTATTTATGCTGTTGCTAATTTACGTGGTGGTAGCGAATTTGGAGAAGACTGGCACACAGCAGGATGGAGATTGAACAAGCAAAATGTGTTTGATGATTTTATCGCGGCAGCAGAGCACTTAATAGAAGCAAAGTATACTAGTTCTGATAAATTGGCCATTCACGGCAGATCAAATGGAGGTCTATTAGCCGGTGCAGTTATGACTCAGCGACCTGATTTAATGAAAGTTTCAATACCAGGTGTTGGCGTGTTAGACATGCTGCGCTATCATAAATTTACCATTGGTTGGGCTTGGGCCGGTGAATATGGCAGAAGCGATACAGATGAGGAGAATTTTAAAAACTTAGTTTCTTACTCTCCATTGCACAATGTAGTGCAAGGAACTTCTTATCCAGCTACCATGGTAGTTACCGGTGACCATGATGATAGAGTTGTACCGGCTCACAGCATGAAGTTTATATCTGAACTACAAGCGAAGCACGAAGGTGATAACCCTGTACTAGTTCGAGTAGATGTAAATGCCGGACATGGCTCAGGAAAACCAACAGAAAAAGTAATTGAAGAATGGGCAGATGTATGGAGCTTTGTGCTTTGGAATACAAATGCTGATGTAAACTTTAACCCTAAAGCAGAAATAGATGAAAAGTAGAATTATAGCATTAGCGTTAATTTTAATAGCCTTTAGCGGATGTGAAGAGGTTGAGAAATTAACTCAGTTTACCATGAATTTTGACAATCAAGTCACGATTCCTGCCAATACCCTAATTAATATTCCCGTTAACTTAGCAACGCCTGAAATACCAACCAATTCTCAGTCGACTTTCGCGGGTAATAATACAAATGCAGCGTCTATTGATGAAATTAAACTTCAATCAATGACCTTAACAATCATAACTCCTGCTGACAGCAATTTTAACTTTTTAAAATCGATAGAAGTTTTTATTAATTCGGAAGGTCTTTCTGAAGTACCTTTAGGATCTAATACAGATATCGCTAACGGAATAACCTCTTTAAATTTGACCACTACTGGAGCTAATATTAAAGATTACATTACTGCCAATAAATTCTCAATTAGGGTCGCTACAACAACCGACGAAGCAATTGTACAGGATCACGAAATAAACATTAACACAATATTTCTTATTGACGCAAAAGTATTAGGACAATAAACAACAGTTTTATACTTCATAATCAAAAAAGGTGCACGTTAAAGCGTGCACCTTTTTTGTTCCTTTATGTTTATTCATTGCATGAGATAAATTCTGCTCAAGGTCATAGAGGTCTAGCTATATTAGAACCTCTGCATAGAATTTACTTTCCTTCCAAATAATCTCTCAAATACTCAAAATGCGAATTCAAATCACCATCCCTTGCAATGGTTGCTCGGTCAATAATTGAATCGGGGTCTGCTTTTATCAAAGCTGGTAAAATGTTATTCAACAACTCTCCACCAAAGTCTTCTGACGCATCTTTTGGCAATTCACAAGGCAAATTATCAACTGCCATTACAGTGACACTATCTTTGCTACTTAATGCAACTTCTTCCAATGTTTTTTTATTCACCTCATATATTGGCAAAGCCACAGTTGATGGGCGAATGGTAGATGGAATAGGACCTGCAATGTCACAACTGATATCAGCAATAACATCAATATTAAATTCAGTTGAAGCCAACTCTTCTTTAGAGAAAACATTAGGACCTTCAGCATCCCAAAAATGACAAGGGATATACATATTAGCTATTTGAGCAAACTTCATAAAATCCGAGTCAAACTCTTTTGCATTCGAATAGGCGTAATTTCGTTCAAACTCTCCCCCACCTTTCTTTTTAAAATAATCTTCTACTGAAAGTTGTGTAAAAACTGGCTCATCGAACTGCTCAGTTAAGAAGGAGGCCGGATCAACTTGTTTAACACCCATTTTTTGTAACACTTCAATGGCTCCTCCTGCCACTCTACCTAGTCCTGTTAACGCAATTTTGTAATCACTTGGTAGGGTAATTTTAGGTAATTCACTTTCCATTTCCTTCCGATCTTCACATTGATTAGCAGGCTTTAAACTATATTTCCCAGTTCGAACACCGTATGCAATAAAAGCGTTGTAAGTACCAACAATTCCAGCATATCTACCAAAACCAACCAACCTTCTGCCATTTGTTTCTGTCAACACCTCATAATCTACTAGTTGTATATTTTTATCGATTACCGCTTGCAACAAATCTCGATTATAAGGCTGCTCTTTAATGGTATGAGAAAAGAAAAAGTGTGTCTTATTGGGAATTAAATCTTCAATGTTCACTTCCTTCACTCCGAAAATCACATCTACATGAGATAGGTCCTCCACCATATTCAAACCTAAGTTTTCATATTGTTTATCTTCAAAAGCTCGAATGGGGCTTCTTTCAATGTAAAGCTCAACTTCAGGATACTCCTCAACGATTGACTTACATTGTTGTGGTGTAAATGGAACTCTTTTATCTGGTGGTGTTTTACCTTCTTGTATTATACCTATTTTCATGCACTTCAATTTAGGTCCACGAAGTTAATAATTATAGCTAAAGAGCAGTAAGATAAAGGTAAATGCGATGAGTAATATTCCATATAAAACCACCAGAACAATAAACTTCCAACTCGTTTTTAACCTAGATTCTGAATACATTCTGCGCAAACTTTTCCATAAATAATATGCTAAGTAAAGTCCACAAAGGCCCAAGAATATTTCGTTAAAAATCAACCATTCAAGTTTTCTAAAAATATAACTCACTACAGCATATATTATTCCCATAAAAAATAAGGAAGAATGAAAATGTAAAGCAAATAGGAAATGAGGCATCATTCCTCTTTTCTGTCTTCTATAGAGCCAAGCAATTATCAAGGCAAACAGCGGTAATAAAAAGAAAAATAATTTTGGCAACCAAGAGTCGAAAAAACGATTCCAAAAAGCTTCATTGAAACCATTTACCTCCTCATTCAGACTTATTGAGCTTGAATTAGACCAGCTTATTAAGAGAAAGAAAATCAAACTTAAAAAAATGAACAACCGGAACGGAGCAATGTATTGAACCCTTCTGCCCCTTAAGTATTCTATAGTTAAAAAAGCCGGTTTAGAAATTAGCGGTAATACACTCCTTATTATTTTTGAATCAAAAGTAAAGTAGTCGTTTAAAAAATGAGTCAATAGGCTACCTACGCTTTGGTCCAATTTTACTTCTTGACCACAGGATGGACAAAACATAAAAGTCTTGGAAATGGTTTCATTACAATTAGGACAATTTTTCAATTAAGCCGATTTTAAGCGAAAGTAACAATTTGCAGTAATGCACAATTTGAATATTCTTTAACTAAAATAAATTAATTTATACAACTAGACAATAAATTCATTTTTAATAGCTTCCAAAGCGCATGCACAAAATAGCAACTATTCTTTTATTCTTTTCTTTTTACTTGAACGCATACACTCAAGAGAAAGTTACTATTCAACTTCAAGTTTTGGATTGTCAAAGTAAAGAGAAACTCCCCTTTGCGAATGTTGTTAGTGTTAAATACCAAACAGGAACTGCATGTAACTTTGAAGGGAACTTTAGTTTTATAACCACCCCAGACAATACCTTACATGTCACATATATTGGTTACAAGAAAAAAACCATACCAGTAAGCGAATACAAAACGATTACTAAAGTATGTTTATCGCCAAAATCAATAAATATTGAAGCTATTACAGTGAATGCTGAGAGCAATTTTTTGTATCGTTTAGTTGCTGATTGTAGGAAAAATAGGCTAACAGAGATGAAAAGTGCCAAATCTTATTTTCTATTAAAAAGCATGATTAATAACAAACAAGTTGAATTGGTGGAAGCCTATTACAATGGTACCTATCAAGATCACGATGTCAAAGACTTAGAATTAAAAACAGGAAAAATTTACCTGTCTAAATTTGAAAACAACTCCTACATTTCAATGGGCACAAGCAGTGGAATAAACCTGCACAAAACTTTAGACTTCAACTTATACTTCCCCGGTTCTCCATTAGAATGGAACGAACAAAAGCTTCAGAAAAAATTTAAATTAAGCTTTCACGAAAAGTTTATTCAAGATCAAAAAACTGTTTATGTTATTGATTTTCAAGAACGAGAAAAGGAAGGAAAATTTTATGGCCGTTTGTGGGTAGATTCTGCAAACCAAGTGTTGATCAAAGTTCGACTGCAGAATGATTTTGGTGCCAACTCTCCTTTTGTAGCGGTTAGTAATGCGGAAAAGATATCAAAAATTAGTTTTGACATCACAAAAAACTTCGAACTTAAATCGGGAGTAAATACCATCAAGTCAATCGATTTTAATTACCAGTTAAATTACACTAGAACTAACAAGCAACAGGTGAAAGTTGAAACCAAAGCTGTGCTTTTTGCATATAACTATAATGAACAATTCATTCTTCCTTTTTTTTCTAAAACATACAGGTTAAACGACTATCAAGGAATAAATCTGGCACCGTATAACTTTTCCTTCTGGAAAAAAAATACAGAGTTTAAACTAATGGCAAAGGAATCTGAAAAGCGGTTGTTTATAGAAAGTAATACCACCAACCTAATTGATTCCTTTTCCTACAATCCAATAACGAGAGAAATAAGTTTCAGCGAACCAACTTATCGAAAATGGTCTACGAGTCGCATGCGCTTGAATGATATAAAAGACAAGTCTTCAGCTAGGAAATACATGAATGTTTATTTAAAATATAATTTGGATGTGAAAATATTTATGGATATCAATCAAACAGAAGACTCAAATGAAGTTCAACTGGTAACGATTCTAGACCCTTTTACAAGCTATTCAAACTTAGACGAAAGCCCTAATAGCATTGCATTTGTTAACATGTACTTCGACTTGGTTGAAATAAAAAAACGTGAACTAGAAAGTAAAATAAACACCCGTTTAAGCGTAAAAGCGATTAAACTACTTTATGAAAAAATGAACGCTGAACTAGTGGATATTTCAAGAGAATTTTTTACTGAAACTGCAGGTGGTACAAATAGGACGGGCATGTCTGAATGGAACGAATATGTGTAGAGACAATTAGGAATTGACAACCTCGAATTGTTTCAAGTAGAATTCAAGTATTAAACACTCTCAGTTAATAACTATCAGACGGACCCAATCACAGCGTATAATTCCGAACTATTTTAGAGGTATGAAAGTTCACTTTATAGCCATTGGGGGAAGCGCCATGCACAACATGGCAATAGCATTGTACAAAAAAGGATTTACCGTTAGCGGATCTGACGATGAAATTTTTGAACCTTCGAAAGGAAGACTCGAAAAATATGGATTATTGCCTAAAAGTGAGGGGTGGAACCCTTCATCCATCTCTGCTGAGCTAGATGTTATAATTCTAGGAATGCATGCAAAAAAGGAGAACCCGGAACTGCTAAAAGCTCAGGAGTTAGGTCTTAAGATTTATTCTTATCCCGAGTATGTCTACGAACAAGCTAAAGACAAAAAGAGAATTGTAATTGGTGGCAGCCACGGCAAAACTTCTATCACCTCGATGATTCTGCACGTTCTTCAACATCAAGGCATAAAGTTTGACTATTTAGTTGGAGCACAATTAGAGGGATTTGAAACCATGGTCAGTTTTTCCGATGCTCCTATTATGGTTATAGAAGGAGATGAGTACCTGTCCTCACCTATCGACAGGAGACCTAAGTTTTTATGGTATAAACCACACATTGCCGTTTTAAGCGGAGTAGCCTGGGATCACATTAACGTTTTCCCAACCTTTGAAAACTATGTCGAACAATTTTATTTGTTTAAAGACACCATAGAACAAGATGGATTACTTACTTATTTTCATGGAGATGAAGAATTAAGAAAAATCGCTAAAGAGTCCAATTCAATAAGACTCAAACCTTATACTACGCCGACTCATAAAATTGAAAATGGGATTACTACAATAGGCACAAACTATGGTTGGCTGCCGTTAAAAATATTTGGTGAACATAACCTTCAAAACATGATGGCTGCGTTAATCGTTTGTGTAGAATTAGGTATTGAGGAAAGGGATTTTTACACTGCTATTCAAAGTTTTGGTGGTGCTGCAAAACGACTAGAAGAAATTGCAAGAAGTGAACAAACTGTTGTCTATAAAGATTTTGCTCACTCTCCTTCCAAGCTTAAAGCAACAAGTGCAGCAGTAAAAAAACAATACGCCAATAAAAAAGTGATCGCTTGTATGGAGCTGCATACCTTTAGTAGCCTTAATAAGACCTTTCTTCAAGAATATTCAGGTTGTATGAGTCAAACTGACGAAGCGATAGTCTTCTTTAATCCTAAAACGATTCAACACAAAGGACTAGAAACCATAACAAAACAAGATGTCGAAGAAGCATTTCTTCCATCAAAGGTCACGGTGTATGACGATGCCAACTTAGTTACCGGTTATCTAAAATCACAGAATCTTAACAACTCTGTGGTGCTATTAATGACCTCAGGAAACTTTGATGGATTGAACTTAAATGAATTTGCCCAAGAGTTGGTTTAGACTTCGTTTCTTGCTTTTCGAACGAAAAAAGTAATGAGAGAAGAGTAGAATGTCCCTAAAATAATGAACCCAACTAAAGTAATTGTACTCATAAAGTAAGCAGAAAGGAAAAAACTTCCATTTTCTCTATGCTTTATGACACTACCTTCATTTGCTCCATTTTCTATAGCAGTTTGAATTTGAGTTTCTAGCTTCAATACTAAATATTCGCTATCAATCAGACTGTAATATAAATAGGCAAAAGCGGCCATAAGAACAGCGTACATTGCTGCAACTTTCATTCCTGCCTTTACATCTGACAGAAACGATGTCTTCCTCTCATTTAATTGCTTGTAAAGTCTAATTCCTAGAAAGATTCCTATCATCATGATGAAAGGATTTCCAAAAAAATAAATGTACTCCAATGAGGTCAGTTGCCAATTTTGAACATAAATCAACATTCTTAAAGACATTGAAACCACCAACATCCAAACTACAATAGAAAAATGCGTTTTCATGAATTAACTATTCATGGAAACCAAGAATTCATCGTTGTCTTTTGTTCTAGACATTTGACTTTTCAAGAATTCCATAGCCTCAACAGGGTTCATATCTGCAATGTGGTTTCTTAACACCCACATTTTTTGAGTTACCGTTTTGCCCAATAATAAATCTTCTTTTCTTGTAGAAGAAGATATTATATCAATGGCCGGATAGATTCTTCTGTTCGATATTTTTCTATCCAATTGAAGTTCCATGTTACCGGTTCCTTTAAATTCTTCGAAAATCACCTCGTCCATTTTAGAACCTGTTTCAGTTAACGCGGTAGCTAAAATTGTTAACGATCCTCCGTTTTCTATTTTTCGTGCTGCTCCAAAAAATCGTTTTGGCTTATGTAGTGCATTTGCATCGACACCACCAGACAATACCTTTCCTGATGCTGGAGAAACAGTATTGTATGCTCTTGCTAAACGAGTAATCGAATCAAGTAATATGACCACATCGTGACCACATTCAGTCATTCGCTTCGCCTTTTCTAAAACAATATTTGCAACCTTAACGTGTCTTTCTGCAGGCTCGTCAAATGTGGAAGCAATTACCTCAGCATTTACTGAACGTGACATATCTGTTACCTCTTCAGGTCTTTCATCAATCAATAAAATTAACAGATAAACTTCAGGGTGATTCGCTGCAATCGCGTTTGCTACTTCCTTTAAAAGAGTTGTCTTACCAGTTTTTGGCTGGGCTACAATTAATCCTCTCTGTCCTTTTCCAATAGGAGTAAATAAATCTATAACTCTAGTTGACAACGACTCCTCTTTATGACCAGAAAGATTAAATTTCTCTGAAGGGAAAAGTGGAGTTAAATACTCAAAAGGTACTCGATCCCTAACGAAACTAGGGTCTCTACCATTAATCTCAATTAATTTAATCAGAGGAAAATACTTCTCCCCTTCCTTTGGTGGACGAACCGTCCCCCTTACTGTATCTCCTGTTTTCAGACCAAATAACTTTACTTGGGAAACGGATACATATACGTCATCAGGTGAGTTTAAATAATTATAATCCGAAGATCTTAAAAACCCATAACCATCAGGCATCATTTCTAAAACTCCCTCAGAGTCAATTATACCGTCAAAGTCGTACTCACGTCTTTTCGGTTTCTGATGTTGTGGTGTTCTATTTTGATTGTTATTGCTATTTGAAGCTTTACCGTTGGCATTATCATTCTGGATATTTTTCCCATTCTGATTCCCGCTAGGCTCTTTTGAAGTATTTTGATTATTAATAGGCTCTTGCTCCTTAACTGCTTCTTTATTATCGGCTACTTTAGCTTCCGCCTTTTGCTTTTCAGGGTTCGCTTCTGAAAATAGATTGGCTTTTTTCTCCGCTTCAATCCTTGTTCTGACCTTTCGCTCAGAAGGAGCTTTTTTGGGATAGGCTATCTTTTTAGGCTCTTCTTTCGTTTCTTCCTTCTTCGCCTCTACAGGTTTATCTTCTACATTAGCAACAACCTGCTTAGGCGGTTCTGGTTTGGCTTTAGGCTGTCTAGGCTTCTTTGCAGGTTTAGGAGCAGCTGCTTTCTCTACCTTACTTATTACTTTAACGGCTTGAGGTTTCACAGCTTGCTGATCTAAAATTTGATAAACCAGCTCTTCTTTTTTTAGCTTTTGAAACTTTTTAACCTCTAATTGCTTTGCAATTTCTTTTAATTCTATAACCGTTTTTTGGTTTAATTGAAGGATATCGTACATGAAATAATTTGTAATGTGCTTGTTTTAAACTAAAACAACTGAAAAAAAGTTTAGAAAAGTTGCATTAGGGCGCCTTAAGGTCTCAAGACTTTGCAATGATACAAATATAAATTGAAATTTTACTTTTTCAATTTATATATGTTTTCAATTATTTCAACAACTTTTAGTCCTTCTAAGCTATTTGTGGTAACAGTTTTGTTTCCATTAAGGGCGTCTACGACATTTTGGATTACAAATTGGTGATTGGCGGCACTGCCCTTATATTTTCCATAATCATTTGGTGGTAGCGTATCCTCTAAAATAGGTTGTTCGTAGTCTTTAATGTGGCAATATACAATTTCATTCATGTACTGCCCTCCTACTTTCACACTTCCTTTTTCTCCAATAATTGAAAGGCTACTTTCCATATTTTGACCATAAACTGCTGTAGAGTAATTGATGCTTCCTGCTCCACCTTTCACAAAATCAAATTGCACCATGCCTGAATCTTCAAACTCTGTAGTATGTTGGTGATTAAAATCGTAAAAACTTGCTTTAATGTTAATTATGTCCCCAAACAACCAATACATTGTGTCTAAAAAGTGACTAAATTGTGTAAATAAGGTACCACCATCTTTATCTAACTTGCCTTTCCAATAGTTTGCTGCTCCGCCTTGGTAATAAGCATCATCTCGATTCCAAAAACAATTGATATTGACCATGTACACTTCTCCTAGCGCATCACTGTCTACAACTTCTTTCAGCCATCTAGAAGGAGGGCTATATCTATTTTGCATTACACAAAAAACATGTTTATTCCCTTTTAAAGATTCCTGAATTACTGCCTCAGCCTCAACTAAAGTGAGAGCCATCGGTTTTTCGATAACTACATGAAAACCAATTTTTAGAGCTGTAATCGCTTGTGTTGCGTGCAAATAATTTGGTGTGCATATGTTCACAACCTCCGCTTTGATCTTCGAGTTAATAAAATCTTCGATGGATTGAAATACAGGGACATTAAACTCCTCTTTTAGGCTTGGCTCTAACTCTTTGTTTACATCTATGAGTGCCACTAATTCAGTATCGACGTTTATATTGACCATACTAGCGTGGCGTTTGCCTATTCTACCGCAACCAACTATTGCAAACTTTACTTTTGAGGACATATGCTCTAAATTAAATAGATTACAATATTAGAATTAATTGAAATGAAAAGTACCTTTGAACCTAATTTTCGACAAATGAATATTCTTATTACTGGAGGAGCAGGTTACATTGGTTCTCATACTATTATTCAATTATTAGAGCAAGGATTTAAAAACATATACTCAATTGATAATTACGTTAATTCAACTGAAAAATCGTATCAAAAAATTGAAAAAATAACGGGTAAAAAAGTCACTTTTTTCGATATTGATTTAACAGACAAATTAAAAACACAAACGTTTTTCGAAAATAATCAGATCAGGGTGGTTATTCACTTTGCTGCACTTAAATCTGTTCCTGATTCTGTTGAAAGCCCATTAGAGTATTACTCTAACAATATTAACGGTTTATTAAATGTTTTAGTTGGAGCAAAGTTGAATGGAGTTAAAAAAATAATTTTTTCAAGTTCTTGTTCAATTTATGGTAACCCTGAAAAACTTCCGGTAAGCGAAGAAACTCCATTTGGAGAAGCAGAGTCCCCATATGCTAGTACTAAACAAATAGGAGAAACTATTTTAAAAGATTTCGCTACAAATAATTTGGGAATTGATGTAGTTTCTCTCCGATATTTCAATCCAGTTGGTGCCCATTCTTCAGGACTTATTGGAGAACCATTTACTAAACGGCCGAACAACTTAGTTCCTATTATTACGCAAACAGCTGCTAACTTAAGAGAAGAAATCACTGTATTTGGTAGTGATTACAATACGACTGATGGCACATGTATCAGAGATTATATTCACGTAGACGATATCGCCAATGCCCACATTAAAGCGATTAACTTTCAGAACACCAACAAATCAAATTATTCTGTTTTTAACTTGGGAACAGGTAAAGGAACCTCTGTATTAGAAATAATTAAATCATTTGAACAGGTAAATAAGTTGAAGGTGAATTATAAATTAGGTCCTAGAAGAGCCGGGGATGTGGAAACTATTTATGCAGACAATACTAAAGCAAAAAAAGAGTTGAATTGGGTTGCTAAATTAACTATTAACGATATGGTTTCTTCCGCCTGGAAATGGCAGCAAAACATGAAGGTTTAGCTGTGATGGTATTTTTCTCCTTTCAAAATTGTAAATCCCCGATAGAGCTGCTCTAGAAAAATAAGACGTACCATTTGGTGGGTAAATGTCATTTTTGACAATGCAATTTTATGACTGGCCTTTGAATAAACTTCTTCGCTAAATCCGTAAGCCCCTCCAATTACAAAAACCATCTCGCGACTTGAAGCATTTAAACCCTTTTGCAAAAAGCTTGCAAACCCTTCAGAATTAACCTGTTTACCCAACTCGTCCAACAAAATTAAATTGGAAGAGTTGTCGACTTTTGATAATATCAATTTACCTTCTTCAATTTTTAGAAAGTCCGCACTCAAGCCTTTTTTCTTTAACTCCAAATACTCCACATTAACTTTCGCGTAGTGCGAAAGTCGTTTCAAATATTCTTCATACAACCCTTTAATTTGTTTGTCAGAAGTTTTTCCAATACAAAGAAATGTAATTTTCATACTCAACTCTAATAAGTTTCAAATATAAGCCCGATTGAAAGCCTCAAAAGGTTTAATTTTATTGTATGAAAAATTTCATTTTAATCTTATTGTTTTCCATTTCTGTACAACTTTGTGGACAGTCAAATAACGAGCCATCTAGCTCCTTAAAAGACAAAAAAATAGAGAAATTTACGTCGTTTTTCAATAATCCGATTGACCTAAACATTCCTTCTGCCAAAGCAAATTACAGCGATAATCAGGCTAAAATATTGGTTGAAAATTTCTTTAAAGAGTCTGAGGTAAAAGCTTACACTACGAAACATACGGGAGGCGGTAATGGAAGACCATTCTTTGAAATTGGCAAACTTGAAACAGTGAAAGGAACTTTCAGGACGTACTTACTATTCCAAAAAAGTAATAAAACTTTAAAAATCATCGAATTTCGAATAGAACAAGAATAGAAACATTGAAAGAATATACACCCCTTATAGCCCAAGCGCTCTCTGAAGATATTGGAGATGGCGATCACACTAGCTTATCATGTATTCCTGCTGATGCAGAAGGGAAAGCTCAGCTTTTGGTAAAGCAAAACGGCATTTTAGCAGGTGTTATGATTGCTTTAGAAGTTTTTAGATTAGTTGACAGTAACTTAAAAGTCGAAGTTTTAATTGAAGATGGTAAAAGAGTTAAAGTTGGTGACATCGCCTTCATTGTGAAAGGAAACTCTCAATCTATATTGATTGCTGAGCGACTAGCTCTAAATTACATGCAGCGTATGAGTGGTATCGCTACGCATACTGCTTTTTTAAAAAGTCTAATCGACCCCTTAAAAACAAAACTATTAGATACCAGGAAAACAACTCCCAACAATCGAATTTTTGAAAAAATGGCAGTAAAAATTGGAGGAGGCGAAAATCATAGATTGGGATTGTATGATTTGGTAATGATTAAAGACAATCATATTGATTATGCAGGGGGAATAGAAGTGGCTATTTCAAAAACAAAAAAATATTTAGCTGACAATAAGATTAATATCAGAATAGAGATAGAAGCCAGAAACTTAGAAGAAGTTGCAATAATTTTAAATTCTGAGAAGGTAGATCGCATTATGTTAGATAATTTTAATTATTCAGATTTAACCAAAGCTGTTCAGATGATTGGAAGTTATGCGGAAACTGAAGCTTCAGGAGGAATTACAGAAGAGACTATAGCGGATTATGCAAAATGTGGAGTTAACTACATAAGTGTTGGCGCGTTAACACACCAAATTAAGAGCTTAGATTTAAGCTTAAAAGCAATTGAATAAATGATAGGCCGACTAAAGAGGAAGTTTCTAGCTCTACAAGTTGTTCGAAAAACAATTCAATTATCGAAGACCCTAATTCTACCCGGGTTTGATAAGTTGCCTATCTATTTTGTAGCTAAATTTTTTATTAAAGGAATTAAGCAGGGATTGCTAGATACAAAAGCATCTTCTATGGCGTTTCGCTTTTTTATGGCGCTTTTCCCAACATTAATCTTTTTACTTACTCTTTTACCTTATATCCCAATTCCAAACTTCAAAACGGAGTTATTAAAATTATTGGAAGATCTACTACCTGAATCAGGCTATCTTTTTGTAGAAGAAACAGTGGTTAGTTTAGTCACTGATGCCGATGGCGGTTTGTTGTCATTTGGATTTTTATTTGCAATATTTCTCGCTACCAACGGGATAGACTCTATGCTACTTGCATTTGAAGATAGCATTAACGTATCTCACAATAGAAACTTTTTTCACAAAAAATTACTCTCTGTTGAGCTTCTATTTATACTTACCCTTTTAATTATTATAGCCATTGGGGCCATTTTGTTTTCCGTTTATCTGGTAAACTTCGTATTGGAAAAAGGCAGTATTGCATCTATTTTATTGCTTACCGGAAAGTGGATTATTATGGCAGCTATTTGTTTCTTCGCCATATCCTTCATTTACTATATCGGAGGTAACCGAAAGTTGAAGTGGCGTTTCTTTTCAGCAGGCTCTACGCTAGCTACTTTAATGGTGTTGCTTGTCTCATTTGGCTTCGGTTATTATGTCGACAACTTTGCGAATTACGACAAGATATACGGCTCAATTGGAACCATCATTGTTATCATGCTTTGGATTTATTTCAACTCTTATGTTTTACTTGTAGGATTTGAATTAAATGCAAGTATACAGCAAGCGAGAAGCATTAAAGCACTTGCAGATAAGATTGAAGGAGAAGCTATTAAATAACACTCAAATATTAATACTTTTGAAGTATGCAAGAAATTAATAAAGCCAAATTTGACACCGACGGATTTACATTAATAAAAAATGTATTGACAAAAGAGGAAGTTCAAAAACTCCGAGATGCTTCTTATAAGTTAATTAAAGAAGATGAAAAAAACGGCAGTTATATAATACACCGTTTCGCTAAAAATCACATTGGATGCTTAACTGCTATTCCCGAGTTTCGTCAATTAATTTTAGACGATAGAATTATCGAAATAGCCACAAAGTTATTAGGGGAAAAGCCAACCTTTTTTGGAGACTGTATCATGGAAATTGGCATTGGCAATAGAGGTTTTCATAAAGACACTGCTAATAGAACTGACCAAAACCATCCTGATTGGACTGAAGAATATCCAATTATTAGAATTGCATTTTATCTAGAAGATCATTCCATGCATTCCGGAGGGTTAAAAGTTAGAGTAGGTTCTCAAAACACAGTTAAAACGTACGAAGGGAAAGCTATAATTCTTCCAACGCAAGCGGGAGACGCAGCTGCATTTTGTTTGCGAACCAGTCATGCAGGAAACGCCGTTAGGTTAAAGTTTGCTCCTAACCTATCAATACATAACAGTT
>JBLHTZ010000024.1:0-34699 GCA_047627915.1 Vicingaceae bacterium | reverse complement strand
CATGGTAGTCCCAAGCAGCCACAAGTCCTGCATAAACTAAACCTCCTACTAAAATTCGTATAACTAACTGCTTGTTATTTTTCATTCAACATTTTTTCTACCAATATCTCTGTTTCAGTAACAAAATCGTTGTAAAACTTCCCTGTACTAGGGCCATAAAAGCCTGTATGAACTCGGCGAACCTTTTTGTTTTTATCGATAAAAATAGCGGTGGGGTAACTCATAATGTGGTTGAGCATCGGCAGTTTTTCAGCGGCTTTGTCTTCTCTTGTTGCTCCACCCAGCAAGAAAGTGTAATTGGCACCTGTTCGTTCTTTTAAGCGAGCTACGTTATCAAAGGCCTTTTCTTTTGTTCTTGTACGTTCAAAAGCCAAAGCTATTACCTCTAATCCCTGCTTGTTGTAATTATTGTAAAGTGCAGAGAGGTATCTGGTTTCGTCTAAACAGTTTGGGCACCAAGAACCCATAATTTGAACAATGATCGGTTTATTTTCAAACTTTTTGTCGCTAAGCGAAATACTATCACCGCTGGCATTTGGAAATTTAAAGGCCAACCCTTCGTAGCCCTCTTTTATAAAAGTTAAGTTGTTAGGGTTTCTAAGCTCTACGGAATCATTTTTTTGTGCTACCCAGTTTTCTTTCCAATGTGTTCCGGAGTAAAAAACACCCACTAAACCACTATCGGTTTGTTCAGCCTCAAACAGAAATGCGTGCGAACCATCGAATGTTGAAAGCAGCAGTTTTTTCCCGCTCGCATTTCCGGCTAAATGACGATAATCTCCAGTTTCTGTTGCAAAGGTTCCTGTAACTGTGTTACCTTCTTGTTCAAACAACCCAATCGCGTTACTTTGGTCTTTACTTTTAGGACTAAAAACAACTTCATACTTACCTCCAAAGTCTTCAGAAAGTCCATTTTCTATGTTTGAAAAACGTGTGTTTTTTCCGTAAGTAGCAGCAACAGGAATACTATAATCTTGACTTTGGTAATAATTATTCCAAACGCCGTTTAAAGAGGTGTCTGTTTCAATTTTAAGTTTAAAATTAGAATCAAAAATTGGTAATTGAATAAAAAGCGAATCGTTCCGTTGTTCAATTTCGTCTACTTCAATTACCTCGCCAGCATTAAATATTTGCATTTTGATCGCTCCGTTTTCCTCGCGGAAATCAAATTCAAAGGGCAGAAGCTTACCCTTTTCTAGCTCCATTTGCATTTTCCACTTACCCGATTTAACAGCATATACTTTGCTTAACTCTTCTGTGGGTGCTGAGTTTTCGCAAGCGGCAAAAAACAAAGCTATTACTATACTACTTGAAAAGATCCATTTCATCCTTTGCTGTTTTAATAATCTTTTTTTGTTCTTCTATTTTTTTTGCCAACTCAGCTGTTGTCTTTTTATTCTCATTAAGAAACTTGGTTTTTTCTGTGATGGTAGACTCGGCTTCTTTTATTCTTTTTTTAGCACTTTCTATCGCTTCTTCCGCCTTTTTGTGATTTTTTTGAGCATTTTCAAGGTCTTTGATTAAACTCACAACTACGTCGTTTTGATCTTTGTGGTGTTCCTCTGTTGCTTCTTTCGAAAGGTCATTCGCAAAAGATCTTACAATGCTTTTTGCAGCAGTAAACCCAGACAAGTCTGATTCTGAGCTTAGAGGAACGCCATTTTTAATAAAAATAACCAGGAATTCAAACTCTTTTTCTGTTGATTTTCTTACCTCGGCAAAGACTTCAATCGAGTTTGGGTCAATGGCTGCAATTTTTACCTCTGTTGCGGTAATTGTTGATTTGTTAGTTTTTACATCGCCGTCAAACTCTTTCATTTTCGACTTCCATGCTTTTACAATGTCTTTATCCGTAGCTCTATTAATTTTAGTACTTAAGGCAGATCCGCTTTCACTTACAATGTTGTCTTTCTTTTCAATAACAGTAGTTGCCTCTTGAGCAAAAGAGTTTATGCTTAGCGCTAAAAACCCTGTCAAAATAAGGTGGCTAATTTTCATAATTATTTGTTTTTTCTTGCTTTTCTGTTGACTCAACATTTGTAACTCCACCAGAAACAATGAACTTCATTACATCTGAAGAAGAAGCATGAATGCGACTTATGTTTTTTTTAGGAATGATCATTACTTGACCATTTATGCCATAGGAAAAGGGAAAATATACCGCTACTTTGTCTTCGCTAATACCCATCTCGCTTAGGTCGTCTTTCGTAACAAAGCCCATTCTTTCTATTTCTATTCCTTCGCCCATTTTTACCAAAACAGGTGTTTTAAATTGTTTCTTTTTCCCAACAAAAGCACTCATCATGTCTTTCATAGAGGTGTATACCAATTTTATAAGCGGTGTCTTTTCCATGGCGCGGTCGAGTGGCCTTAAGTAAGAGACAAAAAAGTGTGAACCAAGGAAACCAATAACCGTGATACTAATTAAAATAACCATCAATCCAAGACCAGGAATGTCTAAAGGGATTATTCCGTCAATTTTAACAACGAGCCAAACAATGAGGTAAACCGTCACACCAATAGGAACAACGTAAAAAAGACCTTGTAAAAAGTATTTTATCAATGTTTTTAAAAAGCGCTTGTCTTTTCCTGTTTCTTCCATATGCGATGCTGTTCATCCAAATTAGAGATTTCTATTAGATTAGAATTGTTAAAGTTGACTTAAGCCTTCTTTTTCTTTTTTTGTTAGCCTACTTACAATCAAATTATAACCATGGTCGATCAGTTCTAACAAAAGCGATCTTTTTACATCTGACTCAAGTAGCAGGGTATTCCAATGCTTTTTACTCATGTGGTAACCTTCCTGAATTCCCATAAATTGCTCCCTAAGCTCTAAAGCCTTTTCTGGGTCGCACTTTAGGTTGACGCTTTCACAGTTCTCAACGTTTGTTAAGACAAACAATTTATTCATTGCTTTAAAAAACAGAGCCTTATCATCGAAAGGGAAGCTTTCGGTAACTCCTTTTTTTTGAATACAATAACCTCTTATTTCCTCAATATTCATAACTAAAAGTTTGCAATAATTGACCCCACTATGTTTCTTCCTGCTCCGCTAATACCAGAGCTATAAGGGCGATAAAGTTGATCTGTAATGTTTTCAACCCCTAAGGTAAACAAGATATATTTATTGACTTGATATTGAGCATTGATATTAAAGGTATACCAGGCTGGGGAATACGGCAGACCGTTTTCGTCAGCGGCGTATAAGTATGCTTTTTCTTGCTCTCCCACGTTTAAATTTTCATAATTGATTTGGTGGTTGTATATGAAAGACGCTTGCAATTGGAATTTTTCTTTTTTATAGCTCAATCTGGAAATAGTAAAAAGCGGGGCGACGTGTCTCGAAGGGCTAGTGCTACCATCTTCTAGTTCTTCCGTTCCTTTTTGAAAGTTCAATTTGTTTTCGAATTTTATCTGCTTTGTAATTCGAATTTCAACACCTGTTTGAAGGCCGTACACTTCAGCAAAAGCAGCATTTTGAATGGATTGCACTCTTTTTAAGCCGCCATCAAAAAACAGGCTGTCGTTACCGTTTAAACTCGTGTTTCGTCGAACCAAAGCATTGTTGAGGAAGGTATAAAACCCGGTAACGTCAAATTCCCAAACGCTCCCAAATGTTTTTGACGCGGATAGTTCTGCGTTATAAGCGTATTCTGCAGTTAAGTTATCGTTTGGCACAACCACAGCAAAATCTTCGGAATCGAATATTTTTCCCATATCGTCAACATTAGGAGCTCTATAACCAGTAGATAGGTTTGCACTCAAAACCCACGAGTCTATTGGTCTGAAAAGCATTCCTAAACTACCATTTAATGCAGCCTTGTTTAGTTTGATTTTTTGAAAAGGAAGTTGAATAAAAGTTTGATCAAAATCTGCATTCATAGCGAATTGACTAAGTCGAACTCCTGCATCGACACTTAGTTTTTCGTTGATTTGAATATTGTCAGTTAAGTAAATCGCATTAGACAACCAAAGTGCATCAGGGTACCTTGTTTGGATGTCTTGCTTTTGCATGGTTAAAATGTTGGTTGAAAACCCCTCTGAAGTAACCTGATTCACAACGCTTTCAACACCATAAAATAATTCGTGACCTCCACCTACTTTTTTATTAAAGTCCAAATTTGCTGAGTAGGCATTTACCTTTTCTGTTCTTGTTCTTCTGTTTGAGCTATTACGATTTCTATCAATTCTACTCTCTTCAAACAGCTGAAATGCAATGTTAAGCTTAGCTCTATCGAATAACATTGTTTTTTTATTTAATTCAGCATCAAGGTGGTGCATTTGCCACTTTTGTGGGCCATAATTCCATTCGGCAAAACGCAAGGTTCCATTTCTTTTCTGTGTTAATCGATCATACCTTCCATACTCTGAAGTTTCAGAAAAATGAAAGCCGTATTTAAATAACCATTTTTCGTTAGGTTGAAAAAGCACTTTTTGCATCAAGTTTATTTGACTAAAAGCACTTGGCCGCTGAACTAAATTGGCACCATTTTGGGCTATAAAATCTTGACCATTTTGAGTTACAATTAAAGAGTCTCTTAAGTAATCGTCAGGACCATTTTTTCCCATTCTTAAGTCATTGTATTCGCTTCTGCTAAAACTGCTCAAAAACCCCCACTTTTTCCCGCCTATAGAAAGATCTACATGAAAACTCTGTTCTTCATTCGCTGTCGCACCGCGAAGAACTGCAGAACCTGCAAACAAGACTGCACTGTCACTACTTAAGGGTGGATTTTTAGTATTGAAACTTATCACTCCACCAATGGCGTCACTACCATAAATAATTGCACCAGGACCAAAAAGCACCTCCACATTATCCATTGCAAAAGCATCTAAAGAAATAACGTTTTGCAGGTTACCACTTCTAAAAATGGCGTTGTTCATTCGCACTCCATCCACAGTATACAACAAGCGGTTAGTTGAAAAGCCACGAATCATTGGACTTCCCCCACCTTGCTGACTTTTTTGAATGTATACGTCGTCAGAAGTAGAAAGCAGGTCCGCAGCCGTTTGTGGGTTCAGTAACTGAAAGTCTTTGGACGAAATGGATGAAATTTTTTGGGGTACATCTCTTCGTTGTTGCTTCCATCTTGTTGCAGAGACAACAACTTCGCCAACATCGAAGTAAGATTTTTCAATAGAAATAACATTAATACCTTCGTGTAACTTCTTGAAGTTAATTTTCAATCGCTGGTAACCCATCATTTGAAAAAGCAAATAGTCATCACTTTTTAAGATACCTACATCAACAAATCCATCTGCATTTGTAATTACCGATTGTTGACTGGGATAGCCCACAATAGTTACAAATTGCAAGAGTTTTTTAGAATCATAATCTTGAACTTTAATTTTTTGAGAATAAGCACTTAACAAATACAGAGAAGAAAACACGAAAAGAAAAAAGCGCATGTATAACCAAGTTAGTTTAAGGTTCCATCTTTAACAAAAACTGTTCCAGATGTCAAGATTAATTTAACGCTGACCCTAATCCAAACAAAGGCAAAAAATAAAATCATCAAACCTCTTTTATTCGCTCTACTATTTCAAAGTACTCCAACAAGTCACTTGGAATAATTGCATTTCTTGTTGGGTCTCTTTTTTTACCTAAGCGCAAAAAGACTAAATCCCATTGGGGCACAGCAACTATATATTGACCTAATATTCCTCTTGCATAATGAAACGATATGTCGTTGTACTCTCCTAACCACCACTGATAACCATAGTACGAAACTTCTTTTCCAAACTCATCTGGAAGGTTTACCGGAGAAACAGATGAAACAAAGTATTCCAAATCAATTAGCTGGTTTTCGTTCCATCTTCCGCTGTCTAGTATCAATTGACCAATACGTGCATAATCTTTTGCATTGCTATAAAAACAGCAATATGCGCGTTCTCGTCCTTCTTCTTTGTCAATAGTCCACAACGCATTGCTTTCTGCACCAAGCGGCTGCCAAAATTTTTCCGCAAAATAATTGGAAAGGGTTTTACCTGTTGCTTTTTGAATGATAAAAGAAAGCAATAAAGTGTTTCCACCTTGATACTTCCATTCAACACCAGGAGGCTTTGCGCTTTTTTTTGAAAGGGTTAAATCATATACATCTTTTCCATAATAGGCTTTGGCCATAAAACCAAAAGGGTCACCATAGCTTTCTCCAAAATCAATTCCGCTACTCATTTGTAACAAGTCTTTTATACTAATGCCGCTTCCTTTATATTCTGGTAAAAAGTCGCTAATAAGTTGATTTGTAGATTCAATTTTCCCATCCTTAATAGCAGCACCAATGCACAAACTTGTAAAGCTTTTTGCCATAGAAAAGCTATTAGTTAAACTTTTGTCAGTATAAGCGTCCCAGTATTTTTCAAAAAAGACCTTACCTCCTTTTAAAATAACAAAAGAACTTGTTTCCCATTTTTCGAAAAGTTCTTCTTCTTCAAGAGTTAGTTTAATTTCGGTTGACTTAGGGTAATTTATGAGAGGTTGCGGTTTTTTCGCTTCAACAGTTCTGTTAACAAACTTTTGGTAATCGTCAATTGTGGGTCCAGTTTTACCAACCAAATAGGTGCTTTTAATTGCTTTTAGTAAATGGATATTTCCACTGAAATAAAGCCCTAAAACAGCAACAACTAGAAGTAGTAGGACTACTGATAAAGTTTTACGAAGTAAATTCATTTTATTAAAGTTAAACAAAGCATCTTGAATGTCTTTTAATTTGCGAGATATCGAATCTAGTTCTCCCTCTGTATTCTCCGTTTAAAGATGTAAATTTGTTATCAAACTCAGCAAAAATGAATACTACAATTCTTTTATGGCAAAGTTAACCTTAGAGCTAGAAGAAGACTACGATTTTGAACTAGTAGGTATTTGCAGTCATGCTAAAGATTACCGATTAAGCTGGGAAGTGAACAAAGCACTGGAGCTTGACTTAGAGAAAGATGAAAATTATGAAATCAACATTAAGGGAGACAACCAGAGCTATTCCTTCTTTAGTTTTATTGATGAAGAAAACCATGTAGAGTATTATTTAATTAACAATCGCTGTTCAAATGGAATTTTGATTCCTGAAGAAAAAAAGTCAGATTACTTTTTATTGATTCGAGGAGTTTTAAGAGGTGGACAAAAGGAAGAGTTAATAAATCGAGTTGGAGAGATTAAAAACGTATTAACGACTTATGAAATTGAAGTAGATCAATTGAAGTCAAAAAGCAATTTATTGTTTTAAAAAGGAAAAATGAAAACAACTAAAAAAACCAAAATTGTTGCTACCGTAGGACCAGCAACTTCTTCTAAAAAAATGCTGGAAGCTATTATTGCAGAAGGCGTTAACGTAATTCGAATCAATTTTTCTCATGGAGAGCACAGTGATCACGTTGATGTAATTAAAAGGGTTCGACAAATAAATAAGGAGCAACAAATCCACACTGCTTTGTTAGGGGATTTGCAAGGGCCTAAAATTAGAGTTGGAAAAATAAAAGAAGGAACTGAAGTAAAAGCGGGGGACGTAATTGAGTTTACAAACGAAGAGATTGAAGGAGACGGAACAAGGGCATACATTAGCTATAAAACGTTTCCTAAAGATGTTCAAAAAGGAGAGAAAATTCTAATCAATGATGGAAAGTTAGCACTGGAGATTATAGATACAGATAGAAAAACCACAGTGAAGGCTAAATTTTTAAACGGCGGAAAATTTTCTTCTAATAAAGGAGTCAACTTACCGAACACAAAAATTTCAATGCCAAGTTTAACCCCAAAAGACAAAGAAGACTTAGCCTTTGCTTTGGAGCATAACATGGAATGGATTGGGCTTTCCTTTGTTCGATCTGCAAGAGATATTATTGAGTTGAAACATTTGATTAAGAAAGAAGGGAACCTAGCTCGAGTAATTGCAAAGATTGAAAAACCGGAAGCATTAGACGATATTGACGATATCATTGAAAAGTCTGATGCAATTATGGTTGCCCGAGGAGACCTGGGTGTTGAAGTGCCAATGGAGCAAGTTCCGTTGATTCAAAAAGATTTAGTTAAAAAGTGTTTAAGAGCGGCAAAACCAGTCATCATAGCAACACAAATGATGGAGAGTATGATTGAAAGTATTTCCCCAACGAGGGCAGAGGTAAACGATGTTGCGAATGCCGTTTTAGATGGAGCTGACGCGGTAATGTTAAGTGCAGAAACGTCGGTAGGTGCTTATCCAATTGAGGTAATTAAAGCGATGACAAAAATCATTGAACAAATTGAACTATCAGATTCTATTTACCACTTAGAGTTTCCACCTGCTGAAGTAAATGAAGATCGTTTTATTTCAGATTCTGTTTGCTACAACGCTTGTCGTTTATCGCAAAGAGTAGATTCTAAGGCCATTGTAACCATGACGCACTCAGGGTATACTGCTGCTAAAATTTCAAGCTTCCGACCAAAAGCAGGGATTTTTGCCTTTACAGGAAATCACAGCCTACTCAATAAGCTAAGTTTGGTGTGGGGTGTTCAAGGGTTTTATTACGATAAGTTCGTAAGCACAGACCACACCATTGCAGACATTAAGTACTTGTTGAAGAAAGCAAATTACGTGCAAGAAAAAGATTTGATTATAAACATTGCGAGCATGCCAATTAACGAAAAAGGGCAGTCAAATATGGTGAAATTGAGTTACGTAGAATAGATTGAACTTCCAAAAAGAAAAAGATGACAATTAACATTCCCCTGCTCAAAGAAATTTGTGAAACTGCTGGAGCCCCTGGCTTCGAACAGCGAATTAGAGAACTTGTGATTAAAGAGGTTTCCCCACTAGTAGATGAAATAAAGGTGAATAACATGGGGAATGTATATGCCATTAAAAAAGGAAAAGAAAGCAAGCGAGTAATGGTTGGAGCTCACATGGACGAAATCGGTTTCATCGTGACTCATATTGACGAAAACGGGTTTGTTCGTTTTCATACTCTAGGAGGTTTTGATCCCAAAACATTGACTTCTCAACGAGTTATTATTCATGGAAAGGAAGATGTAATGGGTGTAATGGGTGCGAAACCAATTCACGTTATGAGCCCAGATGAGAGAAATAAGCCAGCAAATATCAAAGAGTATTTCATTGATCTGGGAATGAAAAAAGAAGAAGTGGATAAATTAGTTGATGTAGGAAACCCAATCACTCGTTACAGCGAATTAATGGAAATGGGAGATTGTATTAACTGCAAGTCCATTGACAATAGGATTTCTGTTTACATTTTAATTGAAACATTGCGCTTGTTGAAAGACAAAGAGGTTCCTTATGACATTTATGGAGTATTTACCGTGCAAGAAGAAGTAGGAATCAGAGGAGCAAACGTTTCGGCTATGGACATTCAGCCTGATTTTGGCTTTGGATTAGATACCACAATTGCTTACGACTTACCTGGTGCTGCGGCCCACGAAAAAATTACCTCATTGGGAGAGGGAACGGCAATAAAAATAATGGACTCTCAAACGATTTGTGATTATAGAATGGTAGCGTACATGAAGAAGGTGGCTAACGACAACAAGATCAAGTGGCAACCAGAAATATTACCAGCAGGAGGAACAGATACTGCAGGAATTCAACGCATGAACGACGGAGGCTCTATTTCTGGAGCAGTTTCTATACCAACACGGCACTTGCACCAAACCATTGAGATGGCCCACAAAGAAGACATTACTGCTTCTATAACTTTACTTGAACAATGCTTACTTAGTTTAGACGGTTATGACTGGAAGTTTTAGATAAACGACATTCAATAGCATTAAAAAAAGGCCCCTTATTTTAATAAGGGGCCTTTTTTCTGTTATCAAGGCGATAATGATAACTGTATTTTTGAGCTAAGTCTATAAGGCGGACTTAAATTGATCTAAAAAGCCTTTGTCATTTTCAGAATACAATCGCAGGTCGTTCACATTGTATTTTAATTGCGCGATACGTTCTACTCCCATACCAAAAGCAAAACCCGAGTATACTTTAGAATCGATTCCACAGTTTTCCAACACATTGGGATCAACCATTCCGCAACCTAAAATTTCGAGGTAACCGGTATACTTACAAACATTACAACCCTTACCTGAGCAGATGGTACATGAAACGTCCATTTCGGCACTTGGCTCAGTAAAGGGAAAGTAAGATGGCCTTAATCTAATTTCTGTTTCCTTGCCAAACATTTCTTGTGCAAAATACAACAGTGTTTGTCTCAAGTCTGCAAACGATACATTTTTATCAATATACAAACCTTCCACCTGATGAAAAAAGCAATGAGCTCTTGCAGAAATTGCTTCGTTGCGATAAACTCTTCCTGGGGAAATCGTTCTTATGGGAGGAGTAGAGTTTTCCATTACCCGAACTTGAACAGAACTTGTGTGTGTTCTCAATGCTATATCTGGGTCTTTTTCAACGAAAAAAGTATCCTGCATGTCTCTTGCAGGATGCTCAGGAGGGAAATTTAATGCTGAAAAGTTGTGCCAATCGTCTTCAATTTCTGGTCCTTCAGAAACTTGAAAACCAATACGGTTAAAGATTTCAATAATTTCATTCTTAATTATCGAGATCGGGTGACGAGACCCAATTTGATTTAAGTTTGTAGGACGGCTAAAATCAAAATTGCTAAAATCTTTAGATGAACCAGAACTACTTAATTCTGATTTTAAAGTATCAACCTTCTCCTGAGCCTGTTCTTTTAACTGATTCAATATCGCTCCAAACTCCTTTTTTTCTTCGGCAGCTACGTTTCTAAACTCCGCAAATAGCTTTTTAAGTTCGCCCTTGCTTCCCAAAAGTTTAATTCTAAACGCTTCAACTTCTTCTAAGCTTTTTGCTTTGAATTCCTTCGTTTCTTTTAATAGTTCTTTTGCTTTACTTAACATTATCGAATCACCTTTATTTTTAAAATGTAGATATCTTTTAGCGGTCGGTTTGCTCCGTTTACAGGAGCATTACAAACTGCTGCCACAACGTCTAATCCTCTCATTACCTCACCAAAAACGGTATAAAGTCCATCCAAATGTGGCGTGCCACCCAAGGTTTCATAAGCAATGATTTCTTTTTCGGAATACTTTTGTCCTCTACTCTCTTCAAAACGTGGCATGTACTTTCTTGGATACTTTCTTCCCGTCACAATATAAAATTGTGAGCCGTTACTTTTTTTGTTTGGGTTTATATTGTCTGGATTTCTAGCCGCAGCCAAGGCACCTCTTTTATGAATGTGTTGTGGGCCAATTTCTGCATCTATAGAATAACCAGGGCCACCCGTTCCGAGTTTTTTATAACGAGAAGCATTTTTTGAATATGGGTCTCCTCCTTGCATCATAAAGTCTTTTATAACTCTGTGAAATAACAAGCTGTCGTAAAACCCTCCGTTAATTAACTTTAAAAAGTTTGCTTTGTGCAATGGCGTGTCATCGTAAAGCTTTATGATAATTTCACCAGCACTTGTCTCCATTGAAATCAACGTTTGACTTTGACTAGAAAAATTAAAGGAAAGGCAAAAAAGAAGGCTTATAGTTAGCTTGTTCAAAATTGTATTAAATTTGTACTAGAAGTTATTTAGACATTTCGACAAAAGTATGAAAAAAAGATACCCAACTTTCCTTGTTTTACTTGCTTTAGCATTCTCTTTTTCATGCAAAAAAGAAATCTCCCCAGAATTAGAAGTATCCGTTGTACGAAACGATAATAGTCCGGTTGCTGGTGTTTGGGTAAAAACATCTGCTCCAGATGCTGTTTCTGGCATTCTTCAGTCGGATGTGATTGACGCTGCCCGGACGGATGATTTTGGAAAGGCATATTTTTCGTATAAAAATACTCGGCTGATTGATATAGCGTTATATAGAACAAATAATGACACTATTATTATTGACTCTGCAAGTGTTTTGTTAGAAGTGAAACGAAAAGCACCAAGAAGCGGAAACACAACAGAGAGAAAACTAGTATTTAGGTAACTTGATCCATAAAAGGAGAGGCTTTAAAGTATTCTAAAATGCCTTCTTTAATCAGTTGTTCTTGTTCATCATTAGTAAGTCGTGGCAAGTCTTTTACCACCTTCCAGTGAGGCCAAGCATCCTTATCTCTCCCTTCGTATTCGTAAAAACCAAAAGGTTCTAAAATGACACAAACGGCAACGTGAATTACCTCCAGTTTTTGGTCCTTCGTAAACTTATTTACGATTTGCCCTAGCTCTTGCATGCCGATAACGAAGAGTATAGATTCTACATCTAAATCATCATTAAAGCGCTTGTTTATTTGTTTTGCAAGCTTATCCCACTTTTTTTGAAACTCAATTTCCATAAAAAGCAAAATTAGTTATAGTTTAGCAGGCAGAAACACATGAGTCAGATAGATATTATTTTGATTATTCCTCTGCTTTGGGGGGCGATAATGGGCTTTAAAAAAGGCTTGGTGCTTGAACTAGCTTCTTTGGTTGGTTTAGTCTTGGGTATTTATGGCGCGATTAAGTTTTCAGACTATACTGCCGAAAAACTAATACAGTACGTTGATATTACTCAAGAATGGCTAGGGTTAATTAGCTTTTTAGTCACCTTTGTGTTGATTGTTTTTGCTGTTTTTTTAGCGGCACGACTTTTAAATAAAGCGCTAAAATTAGTCGCTCTTGGTTTTGTAAATAGGGTTTTAGGGTTGCTTTTCGGAAGCTTAAAGTTTGCAATAATTATAAGCACAGTCCTTTATTTTTTCGAAAACATGAACAAGAAATTTGACTTTGTTTCAACTGACTATGCCGAAGAGTCTATTTTATATCAACCAATTAAATTAGCTACTCAGCCATTCATGGAGCTTTTAGAGGACTTTGAAATTAGCAAGGTAAAAGAAAAAGCGAATGATTTAAAAAACGGGATAGAAGAAAAGGTTGACGATTTGGGAATAGGAGCAACCGATTAGGGTTTTTATTCTTTTATCGCGTTTAATCCTGGTAGTTCTTTGCCCTCCAAGTATTCTAGTAAAGCACCTCCTCCCGTCGAAATGTAACTTACTTTATCTTCAAAGTTAAATTTGTTAATAGCAGCAGCAGAGTCGCCACCGCCAATTAAAGAGTAAGCTCCGTGTTCAGTAGCATTCGCGATTGCTTGCGCTATAGACTTCGTTCCATTTTCAAAATTGTTCATTTCAAAAACGCCCATAGGGCCGTTCCACAGAATGGTTTTTGACTTTTTAATAATGGTTAAAAAGTCTTCAATTGCTTTTGGACCAATGTCTAACCCCATCCACCCTTTTGGAATAGAAGTGTTCTCGCTTTTGCTGATTTCTGCATCGTTGCTAAAAGCAGAAGCTATAATAGAATCTTGAGGCAAGCAAAGGTTTACATTTTTTTCTTTTGCTAAATTTAAAATTGTTCTCGCCAAGTTTAACTTGTCCTCTTCTACTAAAGACGAACCGATTTCTCCACCTAAAGCTTTAAAGAATGTATAGCTCATACCACCTCCAATAATTAAGTTATCTACCTTATCCAGGAGTTTTTCAATCAATAAAATTTTATCTGAAATTTTTGCGCCACCCATTATGGCAGTGAATGGTCTTTCGCCATTCTCAATCACCTTTTGAGCTGCTTCTAATTCATTTCCTATAACGTAACCAAACATTTTATCGTTAAAAAAGGAGGCAATTATCGCCGTCGAGGCGTGCGCCCTGTGTGCAGTGCCAAAAGCGTCGTTAATGAATACATCACCTAAATTTGCTAGCTTTTTAGCAAAAGCAACATCTCCCGAAGTTTCTTCGTTGTAAAACCTCAAATTCTCTAATAATAAAACCTCCCCATTCTTTAAACTATTTGCGGCATTTTCTGCAACACTGCCAATGCACTCTTCTGCGAACTTTACGGGAACGCCTAATTTTTGACTTACTGCAGCAACAATGTGTTTTAAAGAAAACTTGTCTTGCTTTTCTCCCTTTGGTCTGCCCAGGTGTGACATTAAAATTACAGCCCCACCGCCAGAAAGCACTTTCTTTATCGTCGGAACTGCTGCATTAATTCGTGTTGCATCGGTCACTTCAAAATTAGCGTTTAAGGGTACATTAAAATCAACTCTAATTAGGGCTTTTTTATCTTGAAAGACAAAGTTTTCTATGTTTTGCATGGCTAGTGTTTCGTCAAAATTTATTCAACTACAAACTTAATATTTCTTGTGATAAATGATTTTGACTAGCAAAAGAAGATTTACCTTTGAAGCATGCATTTTAAAGACATAGTTGGACAGTCTATTTTAAAGACTCGACTTATTCAAACAGTTAAAGAAGGGCGTATATCTCATGCACAGTTGTTTGTTGGTAAAAGCGGTTATGGCACGCTTCCTTTGGCCATTGCATACGCCCAGTTTATTGCATGTAAAAACAAGGAAGAAGCGGATTCGTGTGGAACCTGTTCTTCCTGCATAAAATTTAACAAGCTAGTTCACCCTGACCTGCACTTTTCTTTCCCCGTTAACACGGCAGGGGCTATAAAAACAAAACCAATTAGCGATGATTTTATAAAAGACTGGAGGACGTTAAATTTGGAAAAGCCTTATTTTGACCTAGAAGTGTGGCACAAAACAATCGGCATTGAACAAAAGCAAAGCTTAATTAACGTTCACGAGAGTCAGGCCATTATTAAGAAACTTAATTTAAAGGCATTCGAGTCGGAGTTTAAGTTTTTGTTGATTTGGAAGCCTGAAAATTTAAACCCTCAAGCATCAAACAAACTGCTGAAACTTATAGAAGAGCCAATTGGTAAAACAATAATTATCTTGATTGCGGAAGATGAAGAAGCATTATTGAAAACCATTACTTCAAGAACTCAAATGATTCGTGTTCCTCCCGTGGAACTTTCAGAGGTAAAAAAATATTTGGCGAACAAGGACTCAATCGGTGATGAGCGCACACAACAAATTGCGGCATTAGCAGAAGGAGATATTTTACGTGCTGATGAAAAATTAGACTTGTCTGAAGATGCAGAAATGTACTTTGAGTTATTTGTAACATGGATGCGAGCATGCTATGAAGCAAATATTGAAAAAATGCATGCTTGGGTAGAGCAAATAAGTGAAAGAAAATTTGGAAGAGAACGGCAAAAACAATTTCTGGAATATGCGTTAGAAGTTATGCGAGAAGGAATGATTCGAAATTATGCAGGAACAACCTTACAACGTTTTGATGGAGCAGAAAGTAATTTCTTAAAGAAATTCGCTCCTTTTGTACATGAAAACAATGTTTTTGGGATTATGAATATTCTAAATGATGCTCATTATCATGTTTCTAGAAACGCTTACGCGAAAATATTATTTATGGACATGTCCATGAAATTCGCGAACTTGCTTCGAGTCAAAAAACGTACATTTGTTCGTTAAGGGTTTTACCCAATTTGTTTAACGATACTGGCGCTCAGGCGCCATTGAATATATAAAATACTATGGGCTGTGCTACTTGCTCAAACAAGATAGATGGCGTCCCTAATGGCTGTAAATCCAACGGAAGTTGCGGCAATGGCGGATGCTCCAAATTAACCACATTTAACTGGCTTGCAAACATGGCGTTGCCCGCCAACACAGAGGTTTTTAACTGTGTTGAGGTTCGGTTTAAAAATGGGAGGAAAGAATTTTTTATCAATGCTGATCAATTTAGCTTGTATGAAGGTGATGTTGTAAAAGTTGAGGCCACAACGGGCTACGATGTTGGCGTCGTTTGCCTTACCGGAGAATTGGTGAGACTACAAATGCAAAAGAAAAATATTTTCTTACAGAAAGCAGACCTTAAAAAAATTCACCGAAAGGCTAACGAAAACGATGTAGACAAATGGTTAGAAGGCAGAGCTAAAGAGACTGAAGCAATGCTAAATGCTCGTGCTGTGGCCAATGAGTTAAGCCTTAGAATGAAAATCTCTGACGTAGAATATCAAGGTGATTTATCGAAAGCCGTGTTTTATTACACAGCAGATGAGCGGGTTGATTTTAGAGACTTGATTCGAAAACTGGCTGATACTTTCAAAATTAGAATTGAGATGAAGCAAATCGGAATGCGACAAGAAGCAGGAAGATTAGGTGGAATTGGTTCTTGCGGAAGAGAGTTGTGTTGCTCAACATGGTTAACAGACTTTAGGTCTGTTTCTACGTCAGCAGCTCGTTATCAGCAACTTTCATTAAACCCTACTAAATTGGCAGGGCAATGTGGAAAGTTAAAGTGCTGCCTAAACTTCGAACTTGATACGTATGTTGATGAGCTGAAAAAGTTTCCAGATACAAAGCTAAAACTGAAGACGAAAAAAGGGAATGCCTTTTTTCAGAAGATGGATATTTTTGCCAATAAAATGTGGTACTCGTATCAAGATGAGCCTTATGAGTTTATCGAAATGACGTTGGACAGGGTAAAAGAGGTAATCGCAATTAACAAAAAAGAGGAGAAAGTAGATAGTTTAAAAGACTTCAGCATTATTATTGTTGAGGCAAAACCTGACTATGAAAATGTTGTTGGTCAAGATGATTTAACTCGTTTTGACAAGCAGATGAAGCAAAAGAAAAAGCGCCCAAAGAAAAAATCTGGAAATAAGCCTGCTCAATCAAATTCGCAACAAGGTGGGAACAAACAGGTATCTGAAAACAATCCACAAGGAATTAACAACAAGCTTGCACAAAACAAAAGCAACAATAATTCACCAGAGACCAAGGACTCTTCAACCAAGAAAAAGCCTTTTAAAAAGCGGCGGCCAAACAATCGAAACAATCCAAATACAGAAGCTAAAAATAAGCCAACTGAATGATGCGAATTCCGTCAATAACAATAGTGTTTTCTTTGCTGACTACCTTGGTAGCATGCGATAATTCTACCGTTTTTGAAGAAAATTTGAGAATTAAAAACGCAACTTGGGAACGCAATGAGAAAGCCTTTTTTGAGTTTGAAATAAAGGATACTGCAGCCATTTATGATTTGTATCTCAATTTTAGACATGGAGGAGACTATCCATATCAGAATATTTATCTTTTTATTAAAAGTAAAAGTCCTTCTGGTAAAATTGCAAAAGATACAGCTCAAATGATTTTAGCAAACAACAAAGGGCGTTGGATGGGCAAAGGAATAGGAGATATCTTTGATTATCAGTTTCGGTTTAAACAAGGACCTTTATTTCCTGAAAAAGGGGAATATTATTTTGAAATTGAACAGGCAATGCGCGAAGAGGGCCTTGATAATGTGACGGATATAGGGATAGCAGTTAAAAAAGTAAATAAATAAGCTTTGGAAAAAGAAAAACGAGGTTATTTAAAATTGGCAACCTTATTTTGGGTGTGCGTAATCATTCCTGTTTCTTTATTTGTGTTGCTCATGTTTTCAGCAGCAAATTCTTGGTTTGGTTTTGAGTCATTGCCTAAAGTTGACGACCTAGTGAACCCAAAGAGTAACTTAGCAACAGAGGTGTATACCGCGGACGGGAAGGTTTTGGGAAAATATTTTTATCAAAATAGAGTAAATGTTGACTATGATGCCATTTCTCCATTTTTAGTAGAAGCATTAGTTTCGACAGAAGATGAGCGATACTATAGCCATTCAGGAGTTGATTTAGAAGGATTGGCGAGAGCCATTTTTTATTTGGGAAAGAAAGGAGGAGCAAGTACAATCACTCAACAATTGTCAAAGATGCTTTTCTCGGGAGTTCCTTCATCTGCTTTTGGTAGGTTACAGCAAAAAGTACAAGAGTGGATTATTTCGGCTCAACTAGAGCGATTGTACACCAAAGATGAAATCGTTGCGATGTATTTAAATCGATATGATTTTGTGAATAATGCGGTTGGAATAAAGTCTGCAGCGCAGGTTTATTTTGGAACGATACCGGACAGCTTAAAAATCGAAGAGTCGGCAATGCTCGTGGGTATGCTGAAGAATTCCTCTTTATTTAATCCACTTAGAAGACCAGATACGGTTAAGCACAGAAGAAATGTGGTGTTGGGACAAATGCTAAAAAACGAAAAAATTTCCAAAGAAGAGTTTGACAGTTTGCGCCTACTTCCCCTAAAAATTAGCTACTCCAAAGTTGATCACAAAGAAGGGATCGCCCCTTATTTTAGAGAGGTTTTGCGTGCTGAGTTAAAAAACATTTTTAACGAAAAAGATAAAGACGGTTTACCGGTGCTTCGAAAACCAAACGGAGAAGCATATGACTTATATAGTGACGGATTAAAAATCTACACAACACTGAATTACAAAATGCAAGAGTATGCAGAATATGCGGTGACAGAACATTTAAGTTATCAGCTGCAAGGAGACTTCTTTCGAGCATTGGCAAAAAAGAAGAATAACCCATTTAGTTCTGATTTAAAACAATCTGAGGTAGATAGAATTATGGATGCCGCCATTAAAAGAAGTGAGCGGTTCTTAATTATGAGCGGAATGCAGTGCTCTAATTGTGGAAGGAGAGGAAAAATACTATCAGAAGAAGAGATTGATGGAGAACTAATGACAGTTTGCACGGCAAGTGATTGTGGACACCAAACAAAACGATATACCGAGGAGGAAATTTTGAAGTCTTTTGATATTCCAGTCCCAATGAAGGTGTTTTCTTGGAAAGGCGATATTGATACGATACTTAGCCCCCGAGATTCTATTCGATACTACAAGAGTTTTTTACAAGCGGGATTGATGAGCATGGAGCCGCAGTCCGGTTACATACGAACTTGGGTAGGAGGAATTGACTATGACAACTTCGCTTATGACCATGTTCGTCAAGGGAAACGACAAGTAGGTTCTACATTTAAGCCCTTTGTATATGCCACGGCAATTGAAGCTGGGTTTTCTCCTTGTTATGAAGTACCTAACGTTCCATATGTTTTTAAAAAGGGAACCTTTGGTTTGTTAAAAGATTGGACACCTCAAAATTCTGATGGAGAGTATGGTTATAATGTGAGTTTAAAGTATGGTTTAGCAAACTCTATGAATACTGTAACGGCATGGGTTATGAAACAGTTTGGTCCAGAGGCAACTGTAAAAATGGCCAGAGATTTAGGAATTACTTCAGATTTAGATCCAGTTCCTTCACTCGCTCTAGGCGTAGCAGATGTTTCTGTTTATGAAATGGTTGGAGCTTTTGGAACCTTTGCAAACAAAGGGGTATATACCAAACCGCAATTTTTAGCTCGAATAGAAAATAAAGAGGGGGAAATTATTGTGGAGTACATTCCCGAATCAAGGGAAGCGCTGAGCGAAGAGAACGCCTATGTTATGCTGAAATTAATGGAAGGAGTGACCTCTTATAATTACAACAAAGACTTAAAGAAAAACACACCAGGTACAGGGGTTAGACTGCGAGGGGCAAAAAGTAAAGACAGGCCCTATGCGGGTATTCCCTACCCAATTGCGGGTAAAACGGGTACCACACAAAACAACTCAGATGGTTGGTTTATTGGGATAACACCTGACTTGATTACTGGCGTTTGGGTTGGGGCAGAAGATCGTTCGGTACGTTTTGATCGAACTTACTTAGGTCAAGGAGCGAACACAGCCTTACCAATGTGGGGTTACTTTATGAATAAAGTATATGCTGATTCAACCTTACAAATATCTAAAGGGGATTTTGAAAAACCAGAAGTTCCTCTTTCTATTGAGTTGGATTGCAAAAAATATGGAACACCAACCGATTTCGGAACCGGTTCTGGAGGAGGAGTTGATTGGTCACAATAATATAGACGATGAAAAAAGTTGTAAAAGATGCTGAAGAAGCAATTCAAGGAATTGAAAGCGGAATGACCTTAATGTTGGGGGGCTTTGGTTTGTGTGGAATTCCTGAGAAATGCATCGAGGCATTATCAAAAAAACCAGAAATAGTCAATTTAACTTGTATTTCTAACAACGCAGGAGTGGATGACTTTGGTCTTGGGTTGTTGCTTAAAAACCACCAAATCAAAAAAATGATTTCTTCTTATGTTGGCGAAAACGCGGAATTTGAGCGTCAAATGTTGAGCGGCGAATTGGAGGTAGAACTAACACCTCAAGGAACATTAGCTGAGAAGTGCAGAGCTGGAGGAGCAGGAATTCCTGCATTTTTTACGCCAGCAGGTTACGGAACCGAAATTGCAGAAGGAAAAGAGACAAGAGAGTACAACGGGAAAATGTACATTTTGGAGGAGAGTTTGGTTTCTGATTACTCAATAGTGAAAGCTTGGAAAGGAGATACAAAAGGTAACCTGGTTTTCAAAGCAACAGCAAGAAACTTTAACCCAGTTATGGCTATGGCGGGAACAGTAACTATAGCAGAGGTAGAACATTTGGTAGAACCAGGAGAATTAGATCCAAATGAAATTCATACTCCAGGAATATTTGTTCACCGAATATTTGAAGGAAAGGATTATGAAAAAAGAATAGAGCAAAGAACCATTAGTCAATAGAAATACGAATCTTTTAATTACGAATTACAAATGCTTAAGAAAGAAGAGATTGCTAAACGGATTGCAGAGGAATTAAAAGACGGTTGGTACGTGAATTTAGGAATTGGAATTCCAACCTTAGTTGCGAATTACATTCCAGAAGGAATTGACGTTACACTTCAATCTGAAAACGGTTTGTTAGGTATGGGTCCTTTTCCAACAGCGGAAAATATAGATGCTGACTTGATAAATGCAGGCAAACAAACGATTACTACGATGCCGGGCTCCGTCTTTTTTGACTCTTCTGACAGCTTTGCTATGATTAGAGCAGGCAAAGTACAGTTAACCGTTTTAGGAGCCATGGAGGTAGATCAAAATGGAGACATTGCCAATTGGAAAATTCCTGGTAAGATGGTAAAAGGGATGGGTGGAGCTATGGATTTAGTTGCTTCTGCAGAAAATATTATTGTTGCAATGATGCACACGAATAAAGCTGGAGAAAGTAAAATATTAAAAAAGTGCTCTTTGCCACTTACAGGAGTGAATTGCGTAACTAAGGTTGTAACCAACTTAGCAGTATTAGAAGTTAAGGACGGAGCATTTCACTTACTAGAACGAGCTCCGGGCGTTACTGTTGAGGAAATTAAAAACGCCACAGAAGGTGAGTTAATAATAGCTGGTGAAGTTCCGGAAATGAAATTGTAGATGAAGCTATCCATTCTAATTCCTGCTTATAACGAAGAGCGAACTATTCATCTTATTTTAGATAAAGTAAGAGATGTAAGGCTAGTTGACAATATCGAAAAGGAGATTATTATTGTTAATGATTGTTCCAGCGATGGAACAGTAGAAGCAATAGAAAAGTATTCGGCAGCAAATCCTGAAATGGGAATCCAATTGTATAGTCATTCTCAAAACCAAGGAAAAGGTGCAGCAATTCACAAAGCAATTGAGTTGGCAACAGGGAAGTACATAGTGGTTCAAGATGCTGATTTAGAATATGATCCTAGAGAATACAATGATTTGCTAAAGCCCATAGTTGAGGGATTTGCCGATGTTGTTTATGGGTCACGATTTTTAGGTGGGAATCCACACCGAATTTTGTTTTTCTGGCATTCATTAGGCAACAAGTTTTTAACTTTTCTCTCTAACATGTTTACCAATTTAAACTTAACAGATATGGAAACCTGTTATAAATTGATGGACAGTAAAATTGCAAAGGGTTTAAGTTTACAAGAAAAACGATTTGGATTTGAGCCAGAATTGACAGCCAAACTTTCCCGAGTACCCAACATTAGAATTTACGAAGTGGGTATCTCATACTATGGAAGAACTTACGAAGAAGGGAAAAAAATTGGCTGGAGAGATGGGTTTAGAGCCATCTATTGTATTATTAAGTACGGGTTGTTTTCTAAATGAAAAATCTATTATCCTTATTATTAGTAACCATTTTAACGGTTTACTTCTGTTACCGAAAAGTAGAGAATACCTCATCAATTGAGCGAGGAAATTATGGGGTAATTGATTGGGATAACTTTGGTTATTACCTGTATTTGCCAGCTATTTTTATTTATGATGATGTAAAGTTGATCGATAATGTTTGGGTAAAAGAAGCACAACGGAAGTACAGTTTATCTTCTAACTATTATCAAGCACATCGAATAGAAAACGGAAATCATATAATCCAATATAGCGCAGGTATGGCATTTCTGTATAGCCCTGCATTTGTTGTTGGGCATCAAGCTGCAAAAATAACATCATACCCAGCAGATGGCTTTTCTAAACCATATCAAATTGCTGTTTTGTTACAATCATTTTTGATGGTATTTCTTGGACTATTTTTCTTACGAAAACTTGCACTCTGTTACTTCAATGATCAACTTTCTACCATTCTTATTTTCTTGCTTTGTGTTGGGACCAACTTTCTGCAAATTGTCCCAGCCAATATATCTTCCCCACACGTATACTTGTTTGGGTTTTACGCAGCTTTATTGTATTTAGTTCACCTTTGGCACAATACTCCTCAACTAAAATACTCGATCTTAATAGGTCTGCTTTCGGCTTTAATGATTTTAAGTAGGCCTAATGAACTGCTTTTTTTAATGGTGCCCGTTTTGTGGCTTGGGGGCCAGTTTAAAACCTATCAACAGAAAGTTTTATTTTTTTGGAATAATAAAAAGCACATTATTGCGGTAGCAGTTCCTTTGGTGTTATTCGGATTAGTGCAGCCTATTTACTGGCATTACACAACAGGAGAGTGGATCTTCGATAGCTACACCAACGAAGACTTTAAGCTCTTAAGTCCATACTTGAAAGAGTATTTGTTTAGTTATAAAAAAGGATGGCTCCTATACACTCCTATTATGGCAATTGGGTTAATAGGTTTATTCATCACCGTTAAGAAAAAAAGAGGAGTTGGTTTGCCAATACTCTTATTCATGTTGCTGAATATTTGGGTGTTGAGTAGTTGGGATTGCTGGTGGTATGCAGATAGTTTTAGTCAGCGTTCTATTGTTCAGTCTTACCCTATATTTCTATTGCCTTTTGGGCACTTCATTCAAGAGTTAAATCTTTCTTTAAAAAGAATCAAGGTACCTGTTATTACTCTCTTAGCTGTAATTGTTGTCTTGAATATATTTCAAGTTTGGCAATTCGAACATGGAATTATTCATCCACAGCGAATGACAAAAGAATACTATTGGAATGCATTTGGTAAAACAGCATTTGAGGAAACGAATAGAAGTCTTTTAGAACCAGATAGGTCGGTCAACTATTTACCTGAGAAGAAGCCGAAGAAGCACAAATTAATTTTTATTGAAACCTTTAGTAATCAAGATTCAACAGAAGTCAATGTAGGAAGCTTTCCTATAAAGGAAGAGGGCAGTTTGTTGCTTACCAAGGATAATAGGTGGAGTAAACTCTTTAAATATGCGTTTAAAGACCTTTCAGACACCTCTTATAGTTATATGGTTTCAAGAATTCGGTTTAAGTCAGATTTTGATGCAAAAGCAAATCCTTTTGGTATTGAATTTAATATGATAGATGCAGTAAGTGGTAAAAGTTATCATCGCCTATACCGGGGAGCAGAACAAATTGATTGGTTTGAGAAGGGAGTCTGGAGTTCAATGGACATGGTATTCATTCCGCCATTCATGAGAAACAAAAATGATAGCATTCAAATTAACGCGGTTTTAATAGGGGATAAGGAAGTACGAATAGACAACATCTCATTAGAAGGTTTTGACCCCTCTACCTTTCCAACAATTAGCAAGACCACTTACTATAATGATTATCATACATTAAAAATTGGGAATTGGTCAAATTCTTCACCACTTACAGAAGGGAAAGGCTACGAAAAGATAGATTTTACAAACCAATATAGCGCTACATTATTATTACCTCTCTCAGAACTGGGCAATAAAAAGGTTGTTGATTTTCAGGTTAATATTAATTTAAAGCATAACTATCAGGGCGGTGGAGTAGTAGTAAGTATTAGCGATGATACCAGTAATTATTATTATGAGTCGTACCCTTTAGTAAGAAAAGGGGAAGGGTGGGAGCAACAAGAATTCTTTTTTAACTTGCCTCAAGAGTTACCTCCTGAGGGCGCTACTTTGAAAGCATACCTTTGGAATAAGTCTAAGGGTCCTATTTTTATTAGAGATGTGAAAGTGACTTTTACAAATGAGTAAAAGGAGCTTAGGGAACAACAAAGGGGATGAAAATCAGCAACGTTTATTATCTAAAAGCAAGGATTTTTGGGGAATATAGTCATAACCGGTTGTGATAATCAAAGTGGACAGTTCAATAACAAAAGGAATTTATTAAGGAAGTATAGTTAAAAACGTGGTATTTTAGCAAACAAGAAATATTTGATTAAGTGGTATTTAGCAGTTTAGTTTTCCTTTTTATCTTTCTACCGTTTTTCTTATTGGGTTATCATTTAATTGGCAATCGGTATAAAAACGGTTTTGCTTTAATATCTAGCTTGCTGTTCTACTACTGGGGAGCACCAGATTTTATTGTAATTGCGATCGCCAGTATCATAGTAGATTACTATTTGGTTTATCTGATTGCTCTGTCTAGTTCTACAAAACGTTTAGTTTTATTGTGGGTTTCTATTCTGTTTAATCTTTCTTTTCTACTGTATTACAAGTACTTTAACTTTTTTCTTGAGAATTTGAATGACCTACTTGGAGAGGGTAACGCCTATGAAACCGCAACCATAGTTTTACCGATAGGAATTAGCTTTTTCACATTTCAAAAAATTAGTTATTCGATTGATATCTATAGAAAAACTGCACCACCTTTAAAGAGTTTGAGAGACTACGCTTTGTACATCATGCTTTTCCCTCAGCTTATTGCCGGCCCTATAGTTCGTTACAATGAAATTGCAGATCAATTACATAACAGGAAACTCAGGAACTACAACGATAGAGTTTATGGAATATATAGGTTTGCAATTGGTTTAGGTAAAAAAGTGATTATTGCAAATGTTCTAGGCGAAAAGGCGGATTTAATATTTAGTCTAGAACCTGCAGACCTGAATGCTTCAATAGCTTGGCTGGGCATAGTTTGTTACACGTTTCAAATTTATTTTGACTTTTCTGGATACTCAGACATGGCGATTGGGCTTGGTCGTTTAATGGGGTTTAAGTTTCCGGAGAATTTCAATAGTCCTTATATAGCACAAAGTATTTCAGAGTTTTGGAAACGATGGCACATTACGCTAGGCAGTTGGATGCGTGATTATTTATACATTCCTCTTGGAGGAAATAGGGTGAATAGCAAAGGACGACTTTATATTAATTTATGGGTTGTGTTTTTAGTTTCAGGGTTTTGGCACGGAGCATCTTGGAACTTTTTTCTTTGGGGAGCTTACCATGGGATGTTCTTAATATTTGACAGATTGTTTTTGAACCGACTTACTAAATCTATAGGAAAGCTAGGAAGAGTTGCTCTAACATTTTTTGTTGTAATGCTGGGTTGGGTGTTATTTCGAGCAGAGAGCTTTGCGCAAGCCTCTGATTATTATGCAGCACTATTTTCGTTTGACTTTTCAAATATCTATCTTTTTGTAAGCGCTAAGTTTTATAGGGTATTTGCAATCGCCATACTGCTAAGTTTCTTGTTTTTATTTAATCGAATTGCTAGGCTTTACCATCGGTTTATTGATTCAATTAGCTTTTCAAACCAAATGTTAAAAACCATCATCGGTGTGTTTTTAATCACGATTTCAGTTGCCAATTTGGCTAGTTCTGGCTTTAACCCATTTATATATTTTAGGTTTTGAAAAGGTCTCTGCGCAAAATATTGAGGATATTTTACATTAGCATTGTTTGTGCTTTGTTGATTCCTTTACTTCAATACAGTTTTAATTTAGTACAAGAAAATGAGTTAAGTGGAGAATATAAAAAAGAACAGGTAAAAGTACCTGTTCTAAGTTTAAACAACTTAAGTGATGGATCTTTTCAAAACTCGTTTGATCGGTATTGGCAAAATGAACACGGCTTTAGAAACTGGCTAATCCGTTTAAACAATCAGCTTAATTATTCAGTTTTCGATAAGGCAAATGCGAACGGAACTATAGTGTGCAAAGAAAATGTACTCATTACGGAAGGAGACATAAAGTCTTATTTAGGATATGATTTTGCAGGTAAAGCCAAGATTGATTTAATGTTGGATCAAGCACAATTTATTAGTGATACCCTACAAAAAAGAGGTATTCCTTTTGTTTTTATGGTTGCCCCTAGCAAAGCTTCTGTGTATAAAGATCAAATTCCTTCGAAATACTTTTCAATTTACAATTCTAGCATAACGAACTACGATTATTTCATGCAAGGGGTTAGTGAACGCAACCTAAAAGTTTTTGACACTAAGAAAATTATACTAGAAGATGAGCATTACTTTGAACATCTTGTTTTTCCAAAAAACGGAGTTCATTGGTCGGGAAACACGGTTGCAAAAATTTCTGATACGTTGGTTGAATATTTGGCAAATGAATTGTCACTTGAGGTTCCAAAGATTCAATTAAAAAGTGGGGAGTTAACCATTGTAGATTATCGATTTACAGATTATGACATTGGAGAAGCTATGAACTTACTCTGGAATGTTTCTGATGATATTTTGCATTATCCAGAAATGAGTTTCATTAATGTTAAAAAGAAAAAGCCAAATTTATTAGGAGTTGGAGATAGCTTTATTCAAAGCTTTTATGGTTTTTATCCAGTTTTAGACTCTGTCTTTTCACAAAGCTCAAACCTATGGTATTATAATAAAACGGTTGGCTGGCCAAAGAGTCTAACAAAATATCAGATTAAAACACAAGAGTTGGATTTGGAGATAGAGCTCGAAAAAAGAGACTTGATTGTGTTGGAAATGACAGAGGAAAACTTAAAACTGACGGGTTATGGATTTGTCGAAGATTTGTACAATCACTTCACAGGCAAAAATAGAATTACAGCAGAGAAACAACCACTTTATGAGAAGCTTTCCGCCGATTTAGAAATAAAAAATAGAGCAAAAGAAATAGGCCCTGTACTAGGATATGCGATTCCACAAATGGAAAATTCTTTAATTAGGAGCAAGTTGAAAAATGAATGGTTAATTAATTTCGACTATGAAGCTGAGGTAAAAAAAGTAATAATTGCAATAAAAACCACACCGAAGTGGATGGCTCAAGTAAAGGAAAAGGCAATTAGAAGAAATGAGCCGCTAGAAAAAACACTTAGAGACGATGCAATTTGGGTCGTGAACAAAAAACTTGGTAATTAAATACAATTAGCTCGCTCACCTCACCTTTCCAACCAACTTAAAATAGTCTTTTAAGGTAGTTCGCAGAGAGGCTTTTTCCTCTTCAGAAAAGGGAATTTTGGTGGCATTGTATAGGATCCACATGTCTGCTTTTCGATCTAGCTGCTCAAATAGTTCTGCTGCAAAAATAAAGTGAGCTCTATTATTCTCACCTTTTAAATTGATGCTTCCAAGTTTATCTTCATATTGCCACTCAATTTGAAAATCAGTTTTGTATGGTTCTGCAATCAAATAGCACTCGTTCAGCAACCAGTTGTGAACCAACAAAAACTGCAATTTTAGTTTGTTGCTGTCTTTTTCACGGTTATTGATTTTATACAAGATAAACCTTGCGTTGGGATCTTCTTCTTTATCATAAAAATAGGAGCGTATATTTTTAAAATACAGCTCACTAGAGTTAGTGGTGTTGAACTCTATTTCTTTGAGACTTATTTTTTTCCCTTGTGGGCCAAAAAGCGCAAATAAGGTTACAAAAATTACAACAGATCCTAAAAAGAATAAAAAAAGACGGCCTAGCTCACTTTTCATGCTTTAATAACAAAATTGATTCTCAATTGTTACACTCTATGGTTGTAAATTTGCAAACATGAATATTCTGATTCACATATTAATTACCATAGCTACATTTTTTGTTATGGAATTTATGGCCTGGTTTTCACACAAGTATATTATGCATGGATTTCTTTGGGTATTGCATAAAGACCACCACCAGCCTAGAAAGGGTTGGTTTGAGCGAAATGACACCTTTTTTATTTTTTATGCTGCAGTAAGTACTGGGATGGTAATAGCTTGGGGTGAAGGAGTTTTTGAATATGGAATTTCTCTGGGGCTCGGAATTTTATTTTATGGAATGGCCTATTTTGCGGTGCATGATATATTTATTCACCAAAGGATAAATTGGCTAAAAAAAACAAACAATGCCTATTTTAGAGCAATTCGAAAAGCACATAAAGTTCATCACAAACACTTAGGGAAAGAAAAGGGGGAGTGTTTTGGAATGTTGGTAGTACCATCAAAATATTACAAAGAAGCAGCTGTTTCTAAACAGTAATTGTTCCTTCTTCTATATTACCAAAAACCATAGCAGCTTGAATTTCGTGCCGCTTTGCAGAATATAAACACAACAGTGAATCAAAGTGATGCCATGTTTCAACTTGTTCATTGTCAAACAGAAACCCGCTTACTTCTTTAAGCTCTTCGCACAAAGCAGCAATTTGATGTCTGTCTTTTTTATAGTTTTTGTCCTTTAGTTTTAAAACTTCCGCCAATTTCGACGGATAAGTTTCAACCACCTTAACACCAAGCTTTGTTAACTCAACAGAGAGCTTCATGGCTCTAGCTGTTAATCCACCTAAGAACATTGGAGACATTGCTCCTGTTGCTTGATCAGCCTCTCTGTAAAAGTAGTTGCCATCCGTTCCTTCTTGAGAGTATACCTTTGGCAAAGAAAGCGGGGCATCCAAATAAGCTAACCAAACATCTTCGTTAGACTCAATAAAGTCTTTTATAAATTGGTCAGCGTCTTGGTTTTTTGCTGAAGCAAAAAAATCTACTTTGTTGTGATCATACATTCGAGCAATAACAGTAGTTCCTGCCATTTTCGCTCCAAAATCTATTCCAATTATCATAGTTGTTGAGGTTGGTGTAGTAAAACATAGATTCGTAAAAAATTGTTCGCTACAATAAAACTTTATTCTTCCGAAAACGGTTTAATGACTATGAAGAAAACGTTGCGCCTAGTTCTCGGTGATCAGTTAAACAGCAAACACTCTTGGTTTTCAACGCAAGAGGAAAACAATACTTACCTCTTGATGGAAGTCCGTTCAGAAACAGACTATGTAAGCCACCATATTCAAAAGGTGGTTTCTTTTTTTATAGGAATGAGGTTGTTTGCTAAAGACTTAAGAGATTTAGGACATAATGTAATCTATTTTAATCTTGAGGAGAAAGGGAATCAACAACGTTTCACAGCGAACATAAATTACCTCATAGATCTGCATAATTTTGAGCGGTTTGAGTACCAGTTGCCAGATGAATATCGTTTAGATGAGGAGCTGAAACTTCTATGCCAACAGCTTAAAGTTGAAACTCAAGTTTATGATACAGAGCACTTTTACACTCAACGCTTAGAGATGAAAAAGTTCTTCGATAAAAAGAAAAGTAAAGGTTGGTTGATGGAAACCTTTTATCGAGAAATGCGAAAAAAGCACCGTGTTTTATTAGAGGCTAATGAAAAACCTGTTGGAGGGAAATGGAATTTTGATCAAACCAATAGAAAGAAGTTACCTAAAAACCACAAGCCTGTATCTCCTAGGTTATTTCAAAGAGATGTTTCTGACTTGGTTAAAATGTTAGTAGATCAAAAAGTGAAAACAATTGGAAGTATTGATGCCAAAAACTTTCTCTGGCCAGTTACCAGAAAAGAAGGAGAAGAAATGCTTGATTTCTTTGTGGAAGAATGTCTTCCATTATTTGGAGATTTTCAAGACGCTATGGTTGTTGGAGAATGGAGTCTGTATCATTCGCGATTATCATTTCTAATGAATTCAAAAATTATTTCACCAAAAGAGGTGGTAACCAGAGTCATTGAGCAGTGGCAAAAAAATCAAGGTACAATCGACATTTCGCAAGTAGAAGGTTTTGTGAGACAAATAATAGGCTGGCGAGAATACATGAGGGGGATTTATTGGGCAAAAATGCCTGAATACGAAAAGGAAAACCAGTTAAACCATACAACAAAGCTACCAGCGTTCTATTGGACCGGTAATACCAAGATGAACTGCATGAGGCAGTCTATTCAGCAATCACTCCAGTACTCTTATGCTCACCACATTCAAAGGTTAATGGTTACAGGAAATTTTGCACTCTTAGCAGGAATTGATCCACAAGAAGTTGATGATTGGTATTTGGGAATTTATGTAGATGCGATTCAATGGGTAGAACTTCCTAACACTCGAGGAATGAGTCAATGGGCAGATGGAGGTTTAGTAGCCACGAAACCATATGTTTCTTCGGCCAATTATATTGATAAAATGAGCAATTATTGTGGCACTTGTTATTACTCTAAAAAAGACAAAGTAGGAGAAAAGAGTTGTCCATTTAATTCGCTTTACTGGAATTTTATTGACCGACATTTGGACAAGTGGGAAAAGAATCACCGCATGGGAATGATGGTTGCCAATTGGAAAAAACAAGACCCAAAGCATAAGGTTGAAGTTTTAGAGCGAGCCAAATTCATTGCAGAGAATGTAGACAATATTTAAATCTTTAACATTTTGATAATGTTAGCTCTCACCTTTTAAGCTATTTTTGCAAAAAGATAACAGATAGTTAATTAGCACAATAAGCAAACATGAAAAGAATGAGTTTTAAAATTTTAGCAGCATTATTTTTGTTGTTACCTGGATTATCGAATGCCCAATGTTCCGACCTATTTTTTTCAGAGTACATTGAAGGGTCATCCAGCAATAAGGCAATGGAGGTTTATAACCCAACTTCTGGGTCTATTAATTTATCAGATTACGTAATCTATAGAAATAATAATGGTAGCCTTACACCTACAGATAGCTTATTTCCAAGAGGTATTTTAAATGCTGATTCAGTATATGTCTTTGCTAACCCGTCTGCGAATGCAGCAATTTTGGCGCAGGCAGACACAACTCACACATTAACTTTTTACAATGGAGATGATGCTGTTTGGATAAAGAAAATTTCTACAGGAGATACACTTGATATTATTGGAGTAATCGGTGTAGATCCAGGTTCCGGTTGGATAGTTGGAACAGGAGCTACCAATAACTTTACGTTAGTTCGAAGTATACCTGTGTTAAGTGGACAGAAAGACTGGTCCATTGGAGCAACAGAGTGGGATGTTTTTCCGATTGACATGGCAGATTCGCTAGGATTTCATACGAAAGCTCTTTGCGCTGCGCCGTTAGTTTTTGCAGCAGTAGTTGATTCAAACGTTACTTGTAATGGGCTAACTAATGGGGGAGCCTCAGTCACAATTTCATCAGGAACCCCACCATACACATATATGTGGTCTAACATGGCAACAACGTTCTCTATTACAGGTGTTACTGCAGGTAAGTATTTGCTTACTGTTACGGATAGTGTAGGGAACTTTGGAGTAGATTCGGTTACCATCGTGCAGCCCTCTGCTATAGTAATAAATGTTGTGGTAGATTCAAACGTAAGTTGTAACGGACAAATGAACGGAGGATTAACTGCAACAGCAACCGGAGGAACAGGTATCATAAGCTATTTGTGGAGTGCCGGGAATAGAAACTTAGCAGCTCAAAGTTTTGAGTCAACAACTAATGATAATTGGAACTTTGTTATTAACCCTGCAACTTACAATACCGAAGGAGATTCTATAGTTGCCGGTAGCGATGATGTGTGGGCTGTAATTCAAGAATTTACAGGGAGCATTGATACAGCTTCTAATGGTTTATATTTCTGGGGAATGCAAGACATTGATAATGGAAATGGTGGAGGATCTTTCTATCATACGATGACTTTTAATCCAATCAATGTTTCCGCTGAAACTGGGGTTAAAATTTCTTTCGACTTTAATTCGGTTGGGTTTGATTCTACCGATTCTTTAGAGTACCAAGTAATGTTTAATAATGGAACTTCTTGGGACTCCAACGGGGTTGCTTTAAACAAAAATACTCAAGCATGGTCAACCATTACAGTAGATGTGCCTGATTCGGCAAGTTTTGTAAGACTTAAACTACAAGCAAAACAAAATGGCGCCTCAGACTATGCAGCATTTGACAATATAAAATTATTTACTGGATCTAGTTCAATTACAGGACTCGGAGCAGGAACCTATACTGTTACTGCAACAGACAGCTTAGGTTGTACCTCAACTGCAACAGGTACAATTACAGAGTCTGCAATATTAACCGCAGCATTAACTGCGGTTGATGCGACCACGATTGGTGGAACTGATGGTTATATAACAACAACTGTTTCTGGAGGGACAGCAGGTTATACGTATGCTTGGAGCAATATGGCGATGACAGATTCAATTGGAGGGTTGAATGCAGGAACTTATACTGTTACAATCACGGATGCAAACGGATGTACAGTTGTAGTTTCTGCAACGGTATCTGACCCTGCAGCGATTGTTTTAGTTATGGATTCAACTAATGTAAGTTGTTTTGGTGCTGCTGATGGAACTGCGAAAGTAGTTGCTACAGGAGGGTCTGGAACTTATAGTTACATGTGGAGCAATATGGCAACAACGGACTCTATTGGAGGGTTAAGTGCAGGAACATATGTAGTAACCGTATCAGACCTTGTAGGAACAGTAACAGCAATAGATTCAATTGTAATTAATGAACCTTCTGCTTTGCAATTATCATTAGCGGTTACCAATGCTTCAGCAACTAGTGCAATTGATGGTGCAATTGATTTAACAGTAACAGGAGGAACTCCAGGATTTACATTTAATTGGAGCAATGCAGCAATAACAGAAGATTTAACCTTACTTGCAGTAGGAACATATTCAGTTACAGTTACTGATGCAAACGGATGTCAGATTGTAGACTCTGCAGCTGTTTTAGCGCCAGGAGTTCTAGCTAACTTGGTAATTACTGAGATTAACTACAATGGGCCAGAAAGCGGAACAGATACCTCGGAGTTTATTGAAGTTGCAAATGCTGGTTCTACAGCAATTAACTTAAACGGGTTTAGCTTTTCGCAAGGAGTATCGCATACGTTTACAGCAAATGATTCAATTACAGCTGGGCAGTACTTTGTAATAGCATACGATTCCTCTGCATTCAGGAATGTATATGGTATAAATGCAAATGCAATTTGGAACTCAGGAGGTTTATCCAATGGTGGAGAAGACATTACATTGGTAGATAATTTTGGAAGAACAATAGATTCTGTTGATTATGAAAACAGTGCCCCTTGGCCAGTGAATTCAGGAATGATAGGGCCTGTTGGAAATGGAACGTCTATTGAACTGCAAACAGCTTTGACGTCAGACAACAACGATGGATCGAATTGGGTTGCTTCTGCCTTAGCTGTTCCGGGTGTTCCGGTAAATGGGTTCCAAGTTTTCGGTTCTCCGGGAAACCCTTACACTACCGGTATTAGCACTTCAAACCTATTAGAAGAAGAGATTAGAATTTATCCTAACCCTTCGAAAGGAATGATTACCATTCAAAGAGCAAATGACGGCCTTGAACGCATTCAAATAATTTCTTTAGACGGAAAGGTGTTGAACGATATTCAAAGCGCTCAACGCGCAATTATGTTGGATTTGTCTGATTATTCAAATGGTGTTTACTTTTTGAGAATTGGAAATGAAACACAGAAAATTATTTTGAGCAGATAGGAATAGTTTAAAAATAGTGTAGGCCTCATCTGATTTATCAAGAGGGGTTTTTTTGTATTTTGGAAGAATGAAATGTCTTAAGTATGCGTTTATTCTGCTAATCGTACATGGTTGGCAAAGTGGGTTTGCTCAAAACCAAAATCAACAAAAAGCTATTTTCATGCAGTCTCGAATAGATTCTGTTGCTGTTGGACATGCTATTCCCGATTTTACAATGCTGAGCGAAAGTCTTGAAGAAGTTAACTTTAGTAGTTTTTTAGGAAAAACCGTAGTGATCGATGTTTGGGCAACCTGTTGTAAACCATGCATTTTATTGAGCCCTTGGTTTGAGAAAGAGAATAAAATAAATGGTGCACAAGATGTCATTTTTATATCCTTTTCAGTAGATGAACAGCAAGGCAAGTGGATTAATTATACACAAAATCACAAAGTAAATCACGACCGATATTGGATTGGAGATGACAAAGAAAACCCAATTAAATGGTTGACTTTCGAAGAATTTGAAATTTCAACAGGAAGAACTGTTTGGGATGAAAGTATTCCAAAATTTGTAATTGTGAATAAAGATGGGGTTGTCAAAGCATTAAAATTTGGTCAGCTTGGGATGCCCCCTTTTAGAAGGGCAGTAAAAAAAGCATTAAAGGATTAGTTGCCTTTTTTGAAAATTTCATTCAACCAGCATAAGATGCTGCTACGTCAGTTCCGTTTCCGGCACTAACACCAAGGGTTAGTTCTACTTTTTCTTCTAAAACAGGCGCGTTCATCATTGCGGGTTTATAGAAGTTACAAGAACTTAAGGGTACAATTGCTACAAATAACACAACTATATTTTTCATACTCTTTTTATTTTAACCGCGAAGCCACGGTAATTACCTCTTTAAAGACCTCTTTATCACCGGTTAAGTTAAAAATATCAAACAAAACGACATGAATTCCGACTCTAGCTTTGGAGTTTTCATCCGAAATGCCATCCCAAAAAAAACTACCTTCGCTGCCGAGCAGCTCATTGTTGACGAGTCTTTTTATTAGCCTACCATTTCGATCTAAAATGGAAACATTGGCAACAAAGCCTGGAGCATTTAGTTTGTAATTGATGGAAAGAACATCTTGAAAACCGTCATTGTCAGGGGAAATAATATTGGGCTCTATGGTAACAGTGCCATTAGATTTTGGATTAGTGAAGTCTTGTGAGTTTTTATAACCGG
>JBLHTZ010000023.1:0-35029 GCA_047627915.1 Vicingaceae bacterium | reverse complement strand
TCAAAAGCGTACGACTTTGTAGACGGAAATGCCTCTTTAGAAGAGCTAGCTGAGGTATTGAATAAACAGAATCCAGCTGTTTTAGTAAGGAATAGATCGAATGAAGTTGACATTATTACCATTCACGATATCATATCTGCGATTAACCCAAAATCTTAAATACGGGTCAGGAGTTATAAACAAATTTATCTTCATAGCTCCTGATTTTCAACCCCTATTGCACCTTTGTTATTGGTTAATTTTAACGATTAACGAAACCAACCATGAAAGCAAAGTTACTATTGATACTCATGATCTTTTTAAGCCGATTGAGCGCTCAAAAGGTTGGTGTAGTACTGAGTGGTGGTGGAGCTGCAGGGTCCGCCCATGTTGGTGTTCTTAAGTCGCTTGAGGAAAACCAAATTCCTATTGACTTTATAGTAGGCACCTCAATCGGAGCTTTAGTCGGTGCCTTTTATGCCTCAGGTTATTCACCAGAGGAAATCGAAGCTTTAATGAATTCAGTAGAGTTTAGGAACGCCGCAACGGGGACTGTTGAAGAAAAGTATTTATTTTACTTTATGAAAGATGAAGACAATAGTGCTATTGCTTCACTGAATTTTAATTTAGATTCTGTTTTAGGAAAAAATTTACCAACTAACGTTATATCCTCCATTCCAATTGATTATGGATTAATGGAACTATTTTGCACTGCAAATGCTGTAGCTGGGTCTAACTTCGATAGCTTAATGATTCCTTATCGGGCCGTTGCAGCAAATATTAGTCAACAAAAACAAAGCATACTGAGAGAAGGAGATTTACCGAAAGCGATTCGTGCTTCTATGACTTACCCATTTTACATTTCACCAATTACTATCGACGGTGATCTAATGTTTGATGGCGGAATCTACAATAACTTTCCCGTTGATATCATGTGTAATCAATTTTTACCAGATTATATAATCGCAAGTAACGTAGCCGAAGAGAACCCTAACCCAACGGAAGATAACCTGTTAGCTCAATTAAGAAACATTTTAACGAAAGAGGCCAACTTTGAAATCAACTGCACGAATGGAATCATTATTCAAACCGATGTGCATGATATTTCAACTTTTGATTTCTATGGAACAGACCTTGCCTTACAAAGAGGTTATCAAGCTACAAATAAATACATAGATAGCATCAGAACAATTGTAACGAGGAGTGTCGATAAAAAAGCAATTACGAAGAAGAGAGATTCATTCAACTTAAAAAAACCCTTATTATCGTTTGACTCGATTAAAATCATAAATGGGTATAAAAACCAAGAGAAGTATTTAAAAAACTCTTTGAATTTGAAAAAAGGTCCTGTTTTTTCAAATAATATGAAAGAAACATATTACAAGTTTACTTCAAACCCAAAAATCAATAGCGCATATCCAACTGTCAAATACGACTCTTCATCCAACACCTTCTCTTTAACGCTAGATTTAAAAAAAGAAAAAAAGTTTAAAGCTTCATTTGGAGGAGTCGTAGCATCCAAACCTTTTAGCACAGGTTTTTTTCAAATTGAACACAAGCTATTAAAGAACACAGAATTAACTACCAAGGCAAATATTTATTTTGGTAGCTTTTACAACTCCGCGGAAGCAAGTGCAAGGTGGGACATTCCATTTTACACTCCATTCTACATCAAAACCAAATTCAGTGTCAACCGCTTCGATTACTTTAACGGACGTTCTACTTTTATAGATGATATTAATCCCCCGTATATAATTAACTCCGAGAGCTATTGGGGAAATTGTATTGGACTCCCAGTTTTCACGAATGGGAAGCTAGAGTTGGGTTACAATCATTTTTGGCAAGACTATGAATACTATCAAACTGATAACTTCGTGAGGGGTGACACTTCAGATAGAACCAGTTTTGAAGCTTCTAGATTTTTTATTCAATTCGACCGTAACTCTCTGAATAGAAAGCAATATGCAACTAAAGGCTCTCAATTTATTGTGCGACTAAGTACCGTAAGTGGAATTGAAAAAACGTTAACGGGTTCAACAACACCTGTTAAATCGAATTTGAGAGCAGATAGAGAATGGTTTGAAGCGTACTTAAAATTAAACAAGTACTTGCTTCGTAAACGCTCGGTACACCTTGGATTATTTCTTGAAGGCAACGTTTCTAGCTTACCTCTTTTCCAAAACTACACTGCCTCTAGCTTAATTTCACCTTCATTTGCTCCCTTACCAGAAAATAGAACAATTTTTCAGCGCCAATATCGGGCGCGGTCTTATGTTGGCGCAGGAATTAAAGCAATTTACTCGTATCGAGATTTAATTGATTTGAGAGGTGAATTATATATTTACCAGCCCTACGAACAACTGATTCAGAATTCAGATGGCTCCGCATCATTTGCAAAGGAAATTATAAATAGAGATTTTATTGGTACGATGACCGCTGTTTATCATAGTAGATTAGGTCCACTAGCAGCTAGCTTAAATTATTACGAAAAAGCCCAAGACCAATGGAGTTTTTTCGTTCATTTCGGCTATATATTATTTAATAAGAAAGGATTAGAATAAATGAAAAACAACGTAAACTTAAAAGAATTTAACACTTTTGGCATTGAAGTTTTTGCAAAAGAATTTGAAGAGTTAAACTCAACAAATGATGCAATTGAGTTTTTCAAGAACACAGAATTAAATGAAAAAGAGTTTTTAATTTTAGGAGGAGGGAGCAATCTTCTTTTAACAGAAGACTTTGACGGTCTGGTTATTAAAAACAACCTTAAGGGCGTTGAAGTAATAGAACAGGACGACGACTCGATTTTGCTAAAAGTAGGTGCGGGAGAGAACTGGCACGAGTTTGTTTTACAATCTATTGATAAAGGATTTGCAGGATTGGAGAACTTGTCATTAATTCCAGGTAATGTTGGAGCAAGCCCTATGCAAAATATTGGCGCTTATGGCGTAGAAGTCAAAGATCTGATTACCGAAGTGGAGGCCATAGAAATTTCTACCGGCAAAATTAAAACCTTTATAAACGAAGAATGCCATTTTGATTACAGAAGCAGCGTCTTTAAGACCACAAATAAAAACCAATATTTTATTTCAGCTGTAAATTTTAAGCTTTCGAAGAAACCCGATTTCAACGTGTCGTATGGCGCCATTAAAAGTCAATTAGAGCAACACGGTATTACAAAAGAATCATTAACCATAAAAGCCATTTCTGATGCAGTAATTGCAATTCGACAAAGTAAACTTCCTGACCCTAAAAAAATTGGAAACTCAGGTAGTTTTTTCAAAAACCCTATTATTTCTAAAGACACCTTTGAAAAGCTAAAGAGAAAATTTAAAGACATGCCTGCATATCAATTACCTAACGGCGATTACAAGCTAGCAGCAGGTTGGTTAATAGAAAAAACAGGTTGGAAAGGCTACACTGAAGGAAATTATGGCGTTCATAAAAATCAAGCCTTAGTATTAGTTAACTATGGAGGAGCTTCTGGTCTAGAAATCTATGACCTCTCAGAACGGATTTTACTTTCAGTACAAGAAAAGTTTAGGGTAACGTTAGAGCGTGAAGTAAATATTATTTAATTCCTTATAACTCCGCATTCTTTAATTTATCGCTATTCAGCAGCTTGTGAAAATAAGGTTTCGTTCTTGCAATTTCTATTCCTTGTTGATGCATTGTATTGTGGCAATCGGAACCTAGAAACGAAATCAATCCTTCGTCAATCAAACGCTCTGCAATTTTTTGAGCTTCAGGACCATAATGCCCCACCAAGGAAAGTATATTTAATTGTAAATGAACCCCTTTCTCCTTTAGGTCTCTGTACTTGTCAAACTCTTTATAATAGAACCCATATCGTTCTGGATGCGCTAGGATTGGAACATAGCCATTAGTTTGAAGTTCAAATATAAAAGAGGCCAAGTTTAGTGGCTCCGCAATAAATGGAAGCTCAAATAACAAGTAATTTTTTCCAAAAGTTAGTAACTTCCCTCCTTTTACCTGTGGCTCAAGCGTTTCATCCAGATAATACTCTGCAGCAGCTTCGATTTCAATCTCAATATTTTGACGCTCTAGTTCAGCTTTCACCTTCTCTAACCCACCTAAAATTATTTCAGGAGTATTCTTATAAAAGTCACTCATTACATGAGGGGTAGTAATTATTTTCTGATACCCCATTTCCTTAAATGCTCGTATCATGTTGATCGAGTCATCCAAACTTTTTGAGCCATCATCAATGGCTGGAATTAAGTGCGAATGCAAATCTGTTTTGAGTCGACTTAAATCGGCAGGTTCTAGTACCGGCTCTTTCTTAAACAGTTTTGAAAACCAACTCATATTATCTTAAAGATTATAAATTGTGTTTTTCTTTGAACCATGAAATTGTTCTTTCTATTCCTTCTTTAAATCGAATTTGTGGCTGGTAGCCTAGTAATTCGTTTGCCTTAGAAATGTCTGCTAAAGAGTTTTTTACATCTCCTGCTCTATGTTCTCTATGCACTGCTGAAACTGTAGCACCTGTGCCAGCTTTTATTAACTCAAACAAATCAACTAACGAAAATTTCTCTCCTACTGCAACATTGAATACCTCACCTAATGCTTTTTCCTTATCTGTAAACAGCGCCCTAATATTAGCTTGAACAGCATTTTCGATGTATGTGAAATCTCTGCTTTGTTTTCCGTCTCCATTAATGAAAGGCGATTGATCTTTTAGCAATGCTTCAATAAAAAGTGGGATTACAGCAGCATATGCACCCTCTGGACTCTGGTTTGGTCCAAAAATATTAAAATACCTAAGTCCTATAATTTCCTGCCCGTAACTAAGGTGAGAAACTTTAGCATACAATTCATTCGTGTATTTGCTAACAGCATAGGGCGAAAGTGGGCTACCTATCTCAGACTCGACTTTTGGTAATTTCTGAGAATCCCCGTAAACTGAAGAAGAACTAGCATAAACAATACGTTTTACTTTATTTTCTCTCGCTGCAGTAATCATGTTTAAGAAACCAACTACATTCGCATTGTTCGTCGCAATAGGGTTTGCTAATGATCTTGGAACGGAACCCAGTGCCGCTTGGTTGCTTATGTAATTAATCCCCTCAGTAACCTTTAAACAGTCATCATAGTTGCTAATGTCTCCTTTTACAAATTCAAAATTTGGAAGTCCAATATATAGGTCCAAATTTTCACCTGAACTATTTGATAGGTTGTCGATTACTCGAACTTTTTTTGCTCCAAAACTCAACAAATAGTTAACAATGTTTGAACCTATAAATCCTGCCCCCCCTGTAACTAAAAAGGAAGTATTAGAAATATCTTGTTGATGAAAGTTCGTAGTATACATTTCGTTTATCTCGCGTTATATTGCTGGTTATAATATTTCTTATAATCACCTGAGGTAACATTATTCAGCCAATCCCCATTGTCTAAATACCATTGAACTGTGCTTTCCAAGCCCTCTTCAAACTTTATAGAAGGTGACCAACCTAAATCACTTTTCAATTTTGTTGCGTCAATGGCATAACGTTGATCATGCCCGCTTCTATCTTTCACATAACTGATAAGCTGCTCGGAACTTCCTTCTTCACGACCAAGCTTTTCATCCATTATTTTACATAAAAACTTAATCAACTCGATATTCTGCCACTCATTATTCCCTCCAATATTATAGGTATCTCCTTGTTTTCCATTATGGAAAACAACATCTATTGCATCTGCATGATCGTTTACCCACAACCAATCTCTAATATTATCTCCTTTACCATAGACAGGCAACGCCTTTTCTTCTTTAATATTATTAATAAATAGAGGAATTAATTTCTCTGGAAACTGATTTGCTCCATAGTTATTGGAACAATTAGATATTACCATTGGGAAATTGTAGGTATGATAATATGCCCTTACCAAGTGATCTGAACTGGCTTTTGATGAAGAATAAGGACTTCGAGGATCATACGGGGTATCTTCCGTAAAATAACCTGTTTCTCCTAATGAACCATATACCTCATCAGTAGATACATGGTAAAACAATTTGTCTGAAAAATCATCTCCCCAACATTTTCTAGCAACATTCATTAGGTTGGCTGTCCCAATCACATTGGTTTGAATAAACTCTAATGGATTAGTTATAGAACGATCAACGTGAGATTCTGCTGCCAAATGTATTACCGAAGTAATCGAATACTTTATGAATGTTTCTTCTACAAAACCTTCATCCAAAATATCTCCTTTTACAAAAGTATAATTTGGCTTATCATCTATATCCGATAGGTTCTCTAAATTTCCAGCATAAGTCAGTTTATCAAAATTTATGATTTTATAATCAGGGTATTTATTAACGAATAGCCGAACAACATGAGATCCTATAAATCCTGCTCCTCCAGTTATTAAAATGTTTTTAGTTCCCATTATAAGCTTAAGTATTTTATGTTTCCTACTCTATTTTTCAGACTTCCTTTTACATCAAAGATGAATCCTTTTTCATCCATTAGGCCTTTGAAGTATGCCTCGTCTTTTTCAATATATTCATCATGGTTTACAGCTACTAAAATTGCATCATAGTGGCTTGACTCCTTTTCAACTAATGAGAAACCATAGTGCTTTTTCAATGCTTCTGAGGAAGCAAATGGATCTATTACATCCACTTGTAAGCCAAATGATTTTAATTCTTCTATTACGTCAACGACCTTGGAGTTTCGAATGTCACTAACATTTTCCTTAAAAGTTGCGCCCATTACAAGAACTTTTGCTCCATTAGAAATTCCATTTCGAGCAACAATCTCTTTGGTAATTCTCCCTGCGATATAACTTCCCATGCCATCATTTACGGCTCTCCCTGAGTTAATGATTTGAGCATGATACCCAAACTCTTTCGCTTTATAAGTTAGATAATATGGATCAACACCAATACAATGTCCGCCAACTAGACCTGGTGAGAATTTTAAGAAATTCCATTTTGTCCCTGCTGCTTCCAAAACCTCGTAAGTGTTTATTCCCATTTTATTGAAAATAATCGAAAGTTCGTTAATCAACGCAATGTTCACATCACGCTGAGTATTTTCTATAATCTTTGCAGCCTCGGCTACCTTTATTGATGCTGCCCTGTGAACTCCTGCATCCACAACGAGCTCATACGTTTTTGCAATTTCATCTAGAGAAGCCTCAGAGCATCCAGAAACAACTTTTACTACATTTTGCAATGTGTGTTTGGTATCGCCTGGGTTAATTCTTTCAGGAGAATAACCGACCATAAAATCTTTTCTAAATTCAAGTCCGCTCAATTGCTCTATCACTGGAACACAGTCTTCTTCAGTACAACCTGGGTAAACCGTAGATTCGAAAACTACGTAATCTCCTTTTTTTAAAACTTTACCAACTGTAGTTGATGCAGAAATCAAAGGCTTTAAATCTGGAAGGTTATGATGATCAATCGGTGTTGGAACTGCAACGATAAAAAATTTAGCTGCTTTTAAGTCTTCAATATTTGCTGTAAAACTAATGTCCGAATTCTCAAATTCTGAAGCTAGAAGCTCCTCGCTAGGATCTTCATTTCTCTTCATCATTTCAATCCTTTCAGCACTAATATCAAACCCAATAACACTTACTTTTTTAGCCAATGCCAAGGCAATTGGCAACCCAACGTAACCCAAACCTATTACAGCAACTTTCTCTTTCTTATTTACAAGATCCTTGTAGATTCCCATATCCAATAATTTATTCAGCTATCTTACTAACTTGATTTTTTTCTAATTTATATTGATGGTTTGATTCTGAGCAAACTGCTCTGTTGTTTTCATCAAACACTAAGCGATGTCCAAATTCACTAATCCATCCTATTTGCTTCGCAGGATTACCTACCATTAAGGCATAATTCTTCACCTCTTTAGTGATTACCGCTCCTGCTCCAATAAAACAATACTTTCCTAAATTGTTGCCACAAACAATCGTTGCGTTAGCTCCAATACTCGCTCCTTTTCTAACGACTGTCTTTGTATATTGATCTGTTCTAATAATTGCACTCCTTGGGTTCATCACATTCGTAAAAACCATTGAAGGACCTAAGAACACATCATCTTCACACACTACTCCAGTGTATATCGATACATTATTTTGAACTTTAACATTGTTTCCAAGAATCACTTCAGGCGAAATGACACAATTCTGACCAACATTGCAGTTCTCCCCTAAAACTGAATTAGACATGATATGACAAAAATGCCAAACCTTGGTTCCATCACCAATTGTGCATCCATCATCAATAACTGCTGTTTCATGTGCAAAATACCCCATCTACTACTTCACAATGAATTTTGAGAAATCATTATGGTCTTTTTTATGCAATTCTTCTTGACTTAGCGACCTGAAATAATCATAAGTAATCTTCAACCCATCTGCTCTATTTACTTTTGGCTCCCATTGTAATTCTCGTTTTGCGATTTCAATGTTCGGTTGACGTTGCATTGGGTCATCCTTTGGCAAATCTTTATAAATTATTTTTTGATCAGTTCCTGTCAACTTAATAATCTCTTTCGCGAAATCTAAAATAGTTATCTCGTCAGGATTCCCAATATTTAATGGGAGGCTGTAGTTGCTATGAAGTAACCTGTATATCCCTTCTATTAAATCGTCTACGTAGCAAAAAGATCTTGTCTGATCTCCTTTTCCAAAAACAGTTAAGTCTTCTCCTCTTAGCGCTTGACCTATAAATGCAGGTAATACCCGACCGTCATTCAGTCTCATTCTAGGTCCATAAGTATTGAAAATTCTAACAATTGCTATCTCCACCCCATGAAAGGTATGGTATGCCATTGTTATTGCTTCTTGAAACCTCTTCGCCTCGTCATATACACCTCTTGGCCCTATTGGATTTACATTTCCCCAGTACTCTTCAGTTTGAGGATGAACCAATGGGTCTCCATAAACTTCAGACGTCGAAGCAACTAGTATTTTAGCTCCTTTAGCTTTAGCCAAACCAAGTAGATTGTGAGTCCCAAGTGAGCTAACTTTTAAGGTTTGAATAGGTATTTTCAAATAATCAATAGGGCTCGCTGGTGATGCGAAGTGCAAGATATAATCTAAGTCTCCTGCTACATGAACATATTTAGAAACATCTTGATTGTAAAACTCAAACTGTTCTAGCGGAAATAGATGCTCTAGGTTATTGATATTTCCAGTGATTAAGTTGTCCATAGCAACAACATGAAAGCCTTCCTTTATAAAGCGATCACATAAGTGAGAGCCTAAAAATCCTGCGGCACCGGTAATTAAAACTCTTTTCATCCTATTTCGCTATTACTTTATTTCTACCAATACTTACGTACGTAAAATTTTCCTTTTCCATCATTGGTAAGTCATAAAGATTTCTACCATCAAATATCACTAAGTCATTTAACTTTTCTTTTAACTTGCTAAAATCAGGAGTTCTGAATACAGACCATTCTGTAGCAATTAAAAGGAAGTCAGCACCCTTACATGCATCATAAGCACTTAAAGCAAAATTTATTTTATCCCCAATTAACTCTTGAACATTAGACATTGCCTCAGGATCGTAGGCAGATATACTAGCTCCCGCTGCTAATAACTCGTCAATTAAATACAATGCCGGAGCCTCTCTAATGTCGTCAGTATCTGGCTTAAAAGCTAACCCCCAAAGAGCAACCTTTTTACCTTTAATATCTCCATTGTAATGCTCTAATATTTTTGGCATTAAGGCAGTTTTTTGGTCTTGATTAACCTTCATAACGGACTCTAATATTTTAAAGTCATATCCTGCTTCAGTTCCTGATTTAGCTAGCGCCTGAACATCCTTTGGAAAACAGCTTCCGCCATATCCAATACCTGGGAATAAGAATCTCTTTCCAATTCTAGTATCTGAGCCTATACCAACTCTCACAGCGTCAACATCAGCGCCAACTTTTTCGCAAAAGTTAGCAATTTCATTCATGAAGGTAATCTTCGTTGCTAAAAATGCATTCGCCGCATACTTTGTAAGTTCAGCAGACTTTTCATCCATAAATATAATTGGATTTCCTTGTCTTACATATGGCTTATACAGCTCCGTTAAAAGTTCTTTAGCCCGAGTTGAAGTTGTTCCAATCACGACCCTGTCAGGCTTTAAAAAATCATCTACCGCAAAACCTTCTCTTAAAAATTCAGGGTTCGAAACGATATCAAATTCTACCTTAGCATTTTTCGCTACCGCTGCATGAACTTTTTCTGCAGTTCCGACTGGAACAGTACTTTTATCGACAATTACCTTATAATCAGTAATTATCTTTCCTAATTGCTCTGCTACACCAATAACATAGGATAGGTCAGCAGATCCATCTTCTCCTGGAGGTGTTGGTAACGCTAGAAAAATAATAGTAGCATCATTTACAGCAGACTCCAAGTCTGTTGTAAATGACAATCGATTTTGTTTTATATTTCGTTCAAAAATGACGTCCAAATGAGGCTCATATATGGGAACGATCCCATTTTTCATCTTTTCTACTTTCTGCCTATCTATATCTACACAAATAACCTCATTACCGGTTTCTGCCAGACAAGTTCCTGTTACTAATCCTACATAACCTGTTCCTACAACTGCTATTTTCATCTAAATTTTATTTTATCTTTATCTATTCCCTAAAACATACTCCCTTAATGTCGAAGTAATTTTTTCCAATTGCTCTTTATCTAATTCCGTATGCATCGGCAGCGAAAGAACCTCTAACGCTAACTGCTCTGCAATTGGAAAGTCTCCATCTTGATACCTCTCATCCCTGTATGCTTTTTGCTGATGCAGTGGTACTGGATAATAAATCATGGCCGGAACACCATTGTCCATCATATGCTTTTGTAACGCATTTCTATCTACGCCAACAATTCTCAAAGTATACTGATGAAAAACATGACAAGAATTTCGAACCCTTTCTGGAGTAATTACTTCGGGTAAGTCTTTAAAAGCTTCGTCGTAATGCCACGCTGCTGCTCTTCTTGCATTACCATAATCATTTAGTCGTAGTAATTTCACGCTTAACACTGCCGCTTGAATACTATCCAGTCTTGAATTTACTCCGATTTCATCATGATAATAACGAACTTTCATTCCGTGATTCACAATCATCCTTGCTTTATCGGCTAACGCATCATCGTTGGTGAATAATGCACCTCCATCACCATAACAACCTAAATTCTTAGAGGGGAAAAAAGAAGTACAACCAAAATTACCCATTGTTCCCGACTGTTGCGAATGACCATCTTTAAAATGAAAACTTGACCCAATTGACTGCGCCGCATCTTCAATTACAAAAAGATCATTTTCTTTTGCAATTGTCATTATCTCCTCCATATTGGCGCATTGTCCAAATAAGTGCACTGGAATAATAGCCTTCGTTTTAGAAGTAATTGCATTGCGAACAGCGTCTTCAGATATTAAAAAACTATTCTCATCGCAGTCAACAAGCACCGGCACCAATCCAAGCAAAGCGATGACTTCAGCCGTAGCAACAAAGGTAAAAGTTGTCGTGATCACCTCATCTCCTGGCTTCAAACCCAAAGCCATCATTGCAACCTGCAACGCATCAGTCCCATTTGCACAAGGTATAACATGTTTCACTTGCAAATAACTCTCTAATTCCTCTTGGAAACGTTTTACTTCGGGCCCATTAATAAAAGAAGCGGTGTTTAAAACCCCTTGAATACGATCGTCTACTTCCTTTTTAATATGCTCATATTGACTTTTCAAGTCAACCATCTGAATTGCCATCATCTGTAATTTTTTACGGTTTGCGAAGATAGGGTTTTTAGCTAAATTTTGAAGCGTAAACTATTGGTAATTTAGCTTTATGAATTTTTCAAAAATTGCAATTCTCTTTTTACTAAATGCAGTCTTCTTAAAAGGTTACAGTCAAGTTAAAAACTACAGAGACTCTAGCGAATCTATTCCATTTATTCGATTTCAATATTCATATCTACTACCTTCCGGGGATTTTGAAGAAACTTTCCAGCAGGCAAATACCGCAGGAGCGGCTTTAGGGTTTAAAACAGCGTCAAATTTTCAATTTGAAATTGAAGGAAATTTTATGTTCGGTTCAAAAGTTAAGAGAGTTGGTCTGCTGTCAGGAATTGCTAACGAAAGAGGTGACATAACAGATTCGCAAGGTGAGTTGGTTAGGATCTCATATGACTTAAGAGGGTTTAGTCTTTTTGCATCAGTAGGTAAATTAATTCCTTTAAAATTTACCAATCAAAATTCTGGCATTTTAACCCAACTAGGAGTTGGTTATTTACAGCATAAAATTTTCATAGACTACAGAGATGGAGATGTATTTCAACTAAGCGAAGAAATGCTAAAAGGCTACGATCGACTTCATAGCGGTTTAGCTCTAAAACAGTTTATTGGCTATCAGCATTTCGGAAAAAAAAATCTTTATAATTTTTATCTTGGCTTAGAATTTCAACAAGGGTTCACAAAAAACAGAAGAGGGTACAATTATGACACTCAAAGCTTTGATTTGGGCAGAAAACTAGACTTTTTATATGGGTTTAGGGCTGGCTGGTCCATCCCTATTCGTCAAAGAGCTTCAGAAGAGTTTTATTACCGTTAAACGCAATGAGAACACTCTATAGTTTTAGCATTTTAGTCTATTCCTTTTTTATAAAAGTTGCAGCTTTATTAGGAAATAAAAAAGCTACCCTATGGATTGCCGGCAGAAAAAACTGGCAAAAAAAGTTAATTGCTCTGAATCCAGAAGGAAAAAAACTTACTTGGATTCATGTTGCCTCATTAGGAGAATTTGAGCAAGCCAGGCCAATAATTGAGCAAATAAAAAAAAGGGGACCGGAAGAGTTTATCTTAGTTAGCTTTTTCTCTCCCTCCGGTTATGAAATAAGAAAAAACTATGAACTTGCAGACAAAGTAATTTACCTGCCTATTGACACTCAACGAAATGCAAAAGACTTCTTAAAACTCATCCAACCTCATCGAATCATATTCATTAAGTATGAGTTCTGGTTCAATTACCTACACCAAATCAGTCTTCAAAATATTGAATGCTATTTAATTTGTGGGATATTCCGAAAAAACCAACACTTCTTTAAGTCATATGGAGGTTGGTTTAGAAAACATCTAGCAGCATTTCGTCACTTTTTTGTTCAAAATGACGAATCATTGAAACTTCTGTACTCTGTTGGATTTAAAAACGCCTCAATAACAGGAGACACTAGGTTAGATCGAGTTTTAACTATTTCAAAGGAATCATTTTCTGAAGAACGATTTGAGAGTTTCTCCAAAGACTCTGAAGTTCTAATTTTTGGAAGTAGTTGGGAAAAAGAAAATGAGTTAGCTGTTAATTTTTCCAAAAGCAACTCCTCAAGTAAAATAATTATTGCTCCTCATGAAATTGATTCAAGTAAAATTAAATTACTGAAAGAACGGTTCTCCTCATCTTGCAAACTATTGTCAGAAACCAGCGCTAACGAAGATTTAAGACCTTTAAAGGTCTTAATTATTGATCAGATTGGATTGCTATCGAAGCTCTACAGGTACGGGCGCATTGCTTTTATAGGTGGAGGTTTTGGTTCTGGTATTCACAATACTCTTGAGGCTGTAATTTATGGTTGTCCGGTTTTATTTGGCCCTAATTACAAAAAGTTTCAAGAAGCACACGACCTAATTGAAATTGGCGCAGGCTTTAGCGTAAACAACCAAGAAGAATTTCACACTACCATGACTTTGCTAAAAGATGAGTCCTACTATCAAAATGCAGTATTAAAAGCTAAAAACTATGTGGCCCAGAATTTAGGCGCTACAGGTAAAGTGTTAGATTACATTTACCAAAAGTAGTTTACCGCAACGTTTCGTCATCGTTAACAAATTCCCCCACGAAACGAACTTTTCAAGGTGCAGTAGTTAGTTTCTTTTTAACGGCACCCCAATAAGTAAGATTTTAAAACGCTTAAATTTATTAAGTAACTAAAATCAGACAAAATGCCAAAAAAAATCAAAAAGATTTACGTTCTCGACACCTCTGTTATTATTCACGACCACAATTCTTTAATGAATTTTGAAGACAATGACATAGCCATTCCGATAACCGTTTTAGAAGAGTTAGATAACTTTAAAAAAGGACATGACACTAAAAATTTTGAAGCTAGAGAATTTACAAGAATGGTCGATAAGTTATCGAGCAAGTACACCCTTAATGACTGGATTCCTCTTGGATCAGGCAAAAAATCAAAATTTAAAATCATATTCCCGAACCCTGATTTAAAAAATAGTCCCGAGAAAATTTTCGATGATAAAAAGGGCGATCATCAAATTTTAAACGCAGCTCTAAGTCTTCAAGAAATTGAAAACGAAAAACTAGTCATTTTAGTTACTAAAGACATCAATCTTCGAATTAAAGCAAAGGCTTTGAATATGGTTGCTGAAGACTATAGTACCGGAAAAATCAAAGACGTCTCAGATTTATATTTGGGAAAAGAAAAAGTAGAAGGAGTGCCTTCTGAAGCCATTAAGGAAATATATGAGAAAGGCAAACTTGCTGATTACAGTTTCATAAAAGACAACGTTGAAAACAACCATTTTTACATCTTAAAAAATGGAAAATCATCAAGCTTAGCTTTTTACAACCCAATTGAAGATCTTTTAGAAAGAGTTGAAAAAATAAACGCTTTTGGCATCGTTCCAAGAAACGCAGAACAAGCCTTCGCTCTTCATGCAATACTAAATCCTAACATCAAACTAGTTACAATTCAAGGTGTAGCAGGAACTGGCAAAACGTTATTGGCTTTAGCAGGGGCTTTAGAGCAACGAAGAGAGTTCAAGCAAATTATTTTAGCCAGGCCTATTGTACCCCTGAGCAATAAGGATATTGGCTTTCTACCAGGCGATATTAAAGATAAAATTAACCCTTACATGGAACCATTATGGGACAATTTAAAGTTTATCAAAAATCAGTTTAGCGAAACTGACAAAAGGCACAAGCAGATTTTAGAGATGCAGAAAACCGAAAAAATTGTAATTACTCCTTTAGCCTACATTAGAGGGAGGAGTTTATCCGACATCATATTTATAGTAGACGAGGCACAAAACCTAACTCCACACGAAGTGAAAACAATTATTACGAGAGCTGGAGAGAATTCCAAAATAATATTCACAGGAGACATTAGGCAAATTGATACTCCTTACCTGGATGAATACAGTAATGGGTTATCCTATTTAATTGATAAAGTTCGAGGAAATAAACTGTATTCGCATATTGTTTTAGAAAAAGGGGAACGATCTGAATTAGCTAACTTGGCCAACGAACTGTTATAAAATTATTTTTAATCGCTTTTGAAGTTTGTATCCTATGTTACCAAACTAGGACATCAGTATTGCTAACTTTGAAAAAAAAAAAATGCTTAGAAAAGGCTCAAAACTATATAGCATCTTAAAGTTTAAGTGTCCTTATTGTCAGGAAGGCGATTTTTATAAATCAAGAAACCCTTACAACTTATCCAGCATGTCGGAAGTCCGCGATAGTTGCGAGAAATGCAACAGAAAATTTAGCATTGAACCGGGTTTTTACTATGGTGCCATGTATGTTTCATACGCATTTGGTGTAGCACATGTTGTCAGTTTCGTGGTTGCCAAATTAGTCCTTGGGTTCGAAATGGAATTTTGGAACTTTATCATACTAGTAGCAAGCTTTTTAATTATCGCAACTCCTTTATATTACGCCCTTTCAAAAATAATTTGGGCAAATTTATTTATGAACTATAAACAAGAAAAATCATGAAAGACTTAACTATTAACGAATTTGTAGAAGGATTTAAAAATGACGAAAATGCAGCTATAATTGACGTTAGAACACCTGAAGAAGAAGCGGAAGGATTAATTCCGAACTCAACCAACATGAATATAATGGAGCAGAGCTTCCCTGCAAAAGTAATGGACTTAGATAAAACAAAGAGCTACTATGTTTATTGTCGTTCTGGTGGAAGAAGCGCTTCTGCATGTCAATTCATGGATAAACAAGGATTAACAGTTTACAATTTAATTGGAGGAATCCAAGCGTGGAATTCATTTAACTCTTAGTAGCATGAAAAATATATTTTACCTTATTTCTTTAAGCTTTTTCACTCTTACTGCTTGTAATGGCATTGCTCAAAAAGAAAATTCAACAGAACAAACCTCCAAATCTTCCTATGAAGTATTACCTGCTAACGAATTTAAAGCAGCTCTTGAAAAAGAAGAAAGTCCTCAGTTAATTGATGTCAGAAGAGCAGGAGAGTTTTCAGCAGGAACGATAGAAGGCGCCAAGAATTATGACATACTGAATGGCTCGTTTCAAAAAGCAATGGAAACTTTTGATAAAAGCATACCGGTTTATGTTTTTTGTGCCGTCGGTGGAAGAAGCGGAAAAGCTTCAGCATTACTCCAAGAAAATGGATTTACTCAAGTTATTGACTTAAAAGGAGGGTATAATGCCTGGTCCAAATAAGCACCATGTTTAAAAGAAAAGACTTATTGATGCCTTTTCTCCTTTGTGCAACATTGGGATTGGCACCATTCTTTCCAGAACCACATTTATGGGGCAAAATAAAGTGGATTTTAGGGGGTGCCGTTGGTATGACCGGAAAAGACTGGTTTGATGTTGCTCTGCATGGATCACCATTTATCTATTTAATATACAAGATGATAAACAAGCCGTAAAACTGTCTTGAACATTACAATTAGTTTAACGTTTCATTACTTAACTTTAACTTCCAATTAAAAGTATTTACATGAAAAGAATAATAGCACTTACTTCGCTCTTTACATTATTGATTTGTAGCACCCACTTAAGTGGAGCAAATGATTATACTTTAAAGCTAAAAAGCGGAGACGTTACGCTAACAACTAATAATCCAAACGCTACACTTTCTGCAGTAGCAGGTAGTATTTCTGAGAAATATGTTGTGGTGCAGTTCAATACAGTCCCAACGAATAGTGAAAAGGAAGTTCTGAAACAAAATGGAATTAACCTATTAGAGTATCTTCCGTTAAATGCATTCATTGCAACTATCATGAATGCGAGCGAAGTATCACTGCAAAGCTTAAACATCCGAGCGATAGCGCCGTTCACCTCTAATTTTAAATTCTCAAAAGCAGTTAAAAACTCTGAGAACCCAGGCTGGGCAGTTTCCGGCAATGAAATGGACCTTATGGTTGAGGCACACTTAGATGTTACCTCAACAAATCTTGTTGCTTATTTACAAGGTGAAGGTTTCATTATTCTTTCTGAAAACCAAACATCCGAATATATCGAGGTCAGAATTCCTAAAAACAAATTAAATAAACTCGCTTCTGAAGATCTTATTAAGGTTATCGATTACATTCCTGCTCCACCTGAAAAAGAAGATGAAAGGGGTAGAACATTACATAGATCTAACATGCTCGACTCGGAGCATCCATTGGGAAGAAAATACGATGGAACTGGGGTTAGTATAGCGATAGCAGATGATGCTATAATAGGGCCGCACATTGATATTAAAGGAAGGGTAACTTCTTTTGCAGTTAGCCAAAATGGTTCTCATGGCGATATGGTTAGTGGGATTGCTATGGGTGCAGGAAATTTAAATCCAGATTACCGAGGAATGGCTACAGGAGCCTATTTATATTTTTACGATATTGGTGGATATCCTCACATTAACAATGCTGTTAGTAACTTAAGCTCAAGAGGAGTAGTTATTACGTCAACCTCATACAGTGAGGGGTGTAATGCAGGATATACTTCAACTACAAGGTTTGTTGATCAACAAACAAGACAGAATCCTGAATTATTACACGTTTTTTCTGCAGGTAATAGTGCAAGCATGACTTGCGGAGGTAATGCCTATGGAGCAGGGACTCCTTGGGGCACTATTACAGGTGGTCGAAAACAAGGCAAAGCAACCATTGCAACCGGAAACTTATTTTATAATTCAGCTCTAACCGCAAGTAGCTCAAGAGGACCTGCAGCAGACGGAAGAATTAAGCCAGACATCTGTGCAAACGGAACAAATCAAATGTCAATCAACGCTAATAACACCTACCAAGTAGGTGGTGGAACTTCTGCAGCATCTCCGGGAATAGCCGGTTTAGCTGCTCAAATGTACCAAGGTTACAGAGCGTTAAACAGTGGTAATAACCCTGAGTCGGGCCTCATTAAAGCAGCAATGCTAAACACTGCAAGAGATCTTGGAAATACAGGTCCTGACTTTTCTTACGGATGGGGAAGAGTGAATGCACATAGAGCAATGTCATTAATAGAACAAAATAGATATTTGAGTTCAACCGTTTCTCAAAACGATAGCAATTCACACACTATTACCGTTGGGGCTAATGTTGAAGAGTTAAAAGTCATGGTTTACTGGACAGACTTTGAAGCTACAACAAATGCTGCTCAAGCTTTGGTAAACAACATCGATTTAAAGGTAGTTACACCAGGTGGTGATACACTACTTCCTTGGATATTAAATTCCGCAACAAATGCAGCCGCAATTACTAGCCCTGCAACAAAGGGAATTGACAATTTAAACAACATGGAGCAAGTTCAAATTGACACCGTGAATGCCGGAACTTATACCGTATTGGTTAACGGAAAAACAATTCCACAAGGACCACAGAAATATTACATTGTGTGGGAAACTAGAGATGATGCAATTGAGGTAACTTATCCAAGTGGAGGAGAAGGCTTAGTTCCTGGAACTAATGAAACCATTCGATGGGATGCTTTTGGAAACAGCGGAACTACTATTGTTGAATACAGCTTAAATAATGGCTCTACTTGGAACTCAATTACAGTTACAAATGGAGCAGCAAGATCAGCTGACTGGAATGTACCTGGTGCGGCTACAGGTGATGCCTTGGTGAGAGTAACAAAAGGAACAAGAACAGGAATTTCTGCCCATAACTTCGCAATTATTCAACGCCCATCAAATATTAGAACTAACTTTATTTGTCCTGATTCTGTAGAGCTTGCTTGGAACCCAGCTCCTGGAGCAACTGGGTATAAAATTTATCAGCTAGGAGCTACCCATATGGACTCGGTAGGAGTATCAACTTCAACGACGTTTAAACTATACAATTTGAACCTAGCTGACGACAATTGGTTTGCAGTTTCTTCTTTAGGAAATGGCTATGAAGGAAAAAGGTCAATTGCTAACATAATTGGAAAAACAGCTACAAATTGTCCATTTGATTATGACGTAGAAATCCTTCAGATAGCCTCTCCCAATAGTGCTTTTTTAATTAGCTGTGGTTCAGGAAAGACTGGCGTTACTATTACGTTAAGAAATAATGGAGACAGCGTTGCAGCTAATGTTCCACTTAGATTGGTATACAATGGCACGACGTATTTTGATACCACTGCTGCACCTCTAGCCTCAAATGCTACACGGAATTTTACTTTTAGCGATTCGCTTGTATTTACTTCATCGGGCGCAAATTCATTCAGTGTTATAAGTGACTTTATAGGCGATCAAAATTCCAATAATGATACTTTAGGACTGGATTTAACAGTTTTGGGAACAACATTTACATTACCTTATACTGAAGATTTTGAGAGCAACCTAAATTGTGCAACTACTGCCGATTGTGGAAATACTACCTGTAACTTAAATGGTGGTTGGTTCAATGGATTAAATGGTGTTGATGATGACATTGATTTAAGAGTTGATTTTGGTGGAACACCTTCTAACGGAACTGGACCGAGTATTGATCATAATCCGGGAACTGGAACTGGAAGGTATTTATACTCTGAAGCATCTGGCACAGGTGCTGGATGTACTTTTGCTGATGCTGTAACCATCTCTCCATGTTTTGATTTGAGCAACACCATTGCTCCAGAATTTAGCTTTTGGTATCACATGAACGGCAGTACTGTTAACGGCAATACCGTTGGCAGAATCAATGTGGACATGTTCACTAATGGAACGTGGACACCTAACATCATTGCTCCAATTAATGGTTTTCAAGGTAACTCATGGCAACAAGCTACCATAGATATGAGAGCATATGCTGGTCAGACTGTAAATTTCAGAATTACGGTTACAACAGGAAATAACTGGTCTAGTGACATAGCAATTGACGACATCAATTTTATTGACCTTTCATTGGGATTAAATGAAGGAAGTTTAAATAACTCTTTCTCTGTATATCCTAACCCGTCTATAGGAATGTTTACTCTTAAATTCAACGAACTTCCAAAAAATAATATTCAAATTACGGATATGAGTGGAAGGATAATTAAAGAGTTGAATATTACTTCTGAAGTAAGCACAATTGACTTATCTAACTATTCTAAAGGAATCTATTTCTTAACCGAAAGAAATTCTGGCGTAGTTGAAAAACTAATTGTTTATTAAGATTTATATAATTCAAGAAAACCCATTCTGTTTTTCGGAATGGGTTTTTTTTTGCCCTTGCAGAAAAGCTTAATTTAGCCGCCCAATTTTACGCATGATAAAGCTACAGAATACAGAATATCCTCTAATGGAAGCCTTTTATACTTTACAAGGTGAAGGTTATTACACGGGTAAAGCTGCTTACTTTATTCGTTTAGCTGGTTGCGATGTAGGATGTCACTGGTGCGATGTAAAGGAAAGTTGGGATGCTGGATTACACAAGATTGAAACAACAGAAAAGATTGTTCAATTAGCTTCTGAAAACCCATCACGTTTTTGTGTGATTACAGGAGGTGAACCGATGATGTATGATTTAGGGACTTTAACAAACCAATTAACTACCGAAGGGTTTGAATTGGCAGTTGAAACTTCCGGTGCGTACCCGCTAAGTGGAAATTGGCATTGGATTTGTTTATCCCCTAAAAAGTTTAAAGCTCCAAAAGAGGAATTTTACGCGGTAGCAAATGAATTAAAGGTCATTATTTTCAATTCATCTGATTTTAAGTGGGCTGAAGAACATGCCGCCAAAGTGAATAAAAATTGTAAACTTTACTTACAGGTAGAATGGAGTAAAAGAGAAGAGTTAACTCCAAGCTTGATTGAATACGTAAAACAAAATCCACAATGGCGAATCAGCGTTCAAACACACAAACATTTAAACATTCCGTAATAAAACTCAGCACATTTGCATTACTGCTGGTCCTTCTTTCGTGCAATGCTTCAATATCTGTCGCACAATCAACTTCTAGCGACAAGAAAGCTCAAAAATTATATTCAGAAGCACAAGCTTTTTACCAGGCTTATAACTTAAATGAAGCTGAACTAACGCTTCATAAAGCGTTAGAAAGAGACCCAAACTTTGTCGAAGCACAAACTTTATTAGCCTATATCTACATTGACAATCGCCAAGAAGAAAAAGCAAAGGCCTGTTTTGAGAAAGCAATTGCGATTAACCCGAGAGCAATTCCTAACAACTTTTTTTTCTTAGGCGAACTAGAACTGAACCAAGGGAACTATGAAGAAGCGAAGACAAACCTTTCGCAATTCATTGCGATTGAAGAGATCGACCCCAAATTACTTGACAGAGCAAATCAACAACTCGATAACATAGACTTCGCCATTCAAGCTAAAAAGAACCCCTACCCTTTTGAACCAATTAACCTGGGACCCAATATTAACAGTGAATTTTTAGAATACTTCCCGTCAATGACGGTGGATGAAAAGACAATTCTTTTTACAAGAAGACTTCCAGACCCAAAATCGCCGACAAAGTATAATGAAGATTTCTACCTTGCTACTAAAGTAAATGGGGAATGGCAAAAGGCGCAAAATATGGGTGCGCCAATTAATACAGAAATAAATGAAGGTGCTCCATCCTTGGCGGCAAATGGACAACTTATGATTTATGCTGCTTGCGAAATTTTTGGAAATTATGGAGGTGGAAAACTGGGTGCTGGAAGTTGTGACTTATTTTATAGTGTAAAAAACGATCAAGTTTGGACCAAACCAATTAACCTAGGAGGATTAATTAATACCAACAATTGGGAAACGCAACCTTCTTTCTCAGCCGATGGAAAATCATTGTACTTTGTTAAAGGAAAAAGGGGAATGCAAAGCATGAGCGATGGTAACATTTATGTCACAAAACTTCAACCGGAAGGCAGTTGGTCGAAACCTACTCCACTAAATGCCAATATCAATACAAAAGGGAATGAAGAATCTGTACTGATTCATCCAGACGGAAAAACACTTTACTTCTCTTCTGATGGTCATGTTGGGATGGGTGGTTTAGACATTTTTATGAGTCAATTAGATGAGAATGGGGAATGGGGTCCAGCGGTCAATCTTGGATACCCAATAAACACACACAAAAATGAAAATAGTTTATTGGTATCACCAAACGGTAAGATTGCCATTTTTGCTTCTGATCGAGAAGGCGGATACGGGGGGTTAGATTTGTACCAATTCGACTTACCTCAGAACTTTGCTCCAAATAAGGTAACTTATTTTGCCGGAAAGATCTATGACAGCAAAACCAAGAAGCCCCTTGGCGCAAGGTTTGAGTTATTGGACTTAGAAACCGGCGAAGCCGTCATTGAAGCCTACTCAGACAATGCTACAGGAGAATTTCTAGTAACGTTGCCGACCGGAAAGAATTATGCCTTAAACTCATCTAAAAGCGGCTACATGTTCTTTTCCGAAAACTTCTCGTTAATGGACCGCGAATCGGATGAACCTTTCATTCAAAATGTGCCTCTAAATCCAATTTTAGCTGGAGAAAAGATTATTTTGAAGAATATCTTTTTTGAAACGGCGAAGTATGATTTAAAAAAGGAATCGAAAGTAGAGCTTGATAAACTAGCAGCCTTCTTGACCAAAAACGAAAATTTAATTATTGAGATTGGAGGACACACAGATAACGTAGGAAATGCTCAACTAAACCTTAGCCTTTCTAAAAATAGAGCCAATTCGGTGAAAGACTATTTAACAAAGAATGGTATTGATGCTGAGAGGTTACAAACTAAAGGATACGGAGCAGGTGAACCTATCGCAGATAATTCAACAGCTGAAGGAAAAGCAAAAAATAGAAGAACAGAGTTTAAAATAATTAAACTATAAGTCCTAGTTCATTTTAAGAACATCTGCTTGGAATTAATTCAGTACGAATGACGCTGAATTAAATAAGTATAGAGTTTCCTCCAATAAATCAATAGTCAGTCCTAATTAACACCTATAGTACAAAACAAAGAAGTCGCTTCAATTAAATTGAAGCGACTTCTTTTTACGTTTAGTAGAAATTATTACTACTAGCTCTATCTACTTAAGTAAACCGAACCTTTAATTTCTTCGCTTCCTATTCTAATAATGTAAAAATAGACTCCCACTTTGGCACGCTCACCTCGTAAGGTAACACCGTCCCAACCGTACTGTCCAATATTAGAGTCAAATACCTTTTCTCCCCATCGATCAAAAATTTGAAAATTTACACACCCAATAAACTCACCTTCAAATCCCGGATCAAATATATCGTTCAATCCATCGCCGTTTGGTGTAAATACATTGGCATCTTTTAGCTGCAACAACTCTCTTAAACCAGCTGCCTCAATTACTTCTGTCGTCGAATCTGCGCACGTTAAATTACTCCCAATTAAGGTAACCGTATTTTTCACTAGGTTATTGATTTCAAAATCCGGGTTCCTTTCTCTACTAACCACTTGTCCATTTAACTTCCAAATGTAATTGTCAGTAAACGTTGAAATGTTCAGAATTTCAATAATAGAATTTTGACATCTTGGAGAATTTAAATAATCAAAATCCACTTCAGCCGCCTGCTTCATGTTCACATAAATGCTATCGGTATCAACACAACCCAAGGCATTTTGTATTTGCAACGTAAAATACTGACGAGTAGCAGCTGTTACTTTTATCGAACTATCTGTTATACTACTCAAGACATTGTTTGGGTTTGAAGAAGACCACAAATAACTAATTCCATTCGTATCTCCTTCTAAAACTGGAGCTAATACAACACTGTCTCCTGAACAAATAGCAGTATCTATAGGACTAAAATCTAAATTGAAAACATCTATAAACACGGTATCTGTTGCTATACAACCATTACTTCCTGTTCCGGTAACTATAAAATTAGTGCTCTTCAATGCCCTTGCAATTGGGGTTGCAATTGATGGGTCATCCAAATAGTTCGCAGGCGACCAATTATAGGTTGATGCTCCCGCAGCTGAAAGTTGAACAGGCTGATCTACACACAATGAGGAATCTTTTTGCGCCGTAACAATTGGTAAGGCTTTAACATCAATATTGACTGTATCGTAACTAAAACAGCCGTTTGCGCCCGTTACAGTTAAATAGTAAAGTGTAGCACTTGTAGGATATGCTCTTGGATTTGAGTCAATCACTGAAGACAGGTCGAAACCAGGAGACCAAGAGTAGCTCGACCCAATTGGTCCGGTTGGATTCCCTCCAAGACTAACTGTATCGCCAAAACAAATCGCCACATCACTCCCTGCATCCGCAATCGGTAATGCAAAAATGGTGACATCCTTTCTAATAGAATCAATACAGCCTAATGCTGTTCGAACTTCTAAGAATACCGAATAAGTACCTGGTGATGCATATTGATACCCTGGGTTTTGTAAAGTTGAAGTCCCTACTCCATCTCCAAAGTTCCAAGACCAAGAAACAATACTTCCTACCGCTACGGTGCTAATATCAGTAAAGGCGGCAAAATCGCCTTCGCAATCAGCATCTACCCTAAAATCAACATTTGCTAATGGATTGACATTAACTATCATTGTGTCCGTTGAGGAACATCCTGTGGCATCTGTCACAGTGACCACGTATGAAGTTGTATCACTTGGAAACGCTATTGGGTTTGCTAAGGTTGGATCGTCCAAGCTAGTAGCATTATTCCATAAATAAGTGACTCCAGGTTCAATTGAAGTTGGAGTTCCACCAATTGTAATTGTATCTCGATCACAAATTGTAAGGTCATTTCCTGCGTCAACATTCGGAGCAAGAACTACCGTTATATCAACACTATCAATACTAACACAACCATTTGAATTCGTTACGGTAACGAAATATCTAGTATCTACAATTGGAAAAGCTCCGGGTTGCGCTATTGTTGCATCAGTTAATGAAGTTGCATTATCCCATAAATAAGTCTCTCCGCTAACAGCAGTCTTTCCTAAAATGGTGGTATCCAATTCACATATTGTTCGGTCAGCACCTGCTTCAGCTAACGGCAAGGTGTCTACAATTACATTTCTACTAATCGAATCTAAACATCCAGAATTTGTCGTGACAATTAGTTTAACTGTATACGAACCAGGAGTTTGATATTGATATGACGGGTTTTGAAGGATTGAAGTTCCAACATTATCCCCAAAGTCCCAAGACCAACTTTGAATTAAAGCGGGTGAAACAATATTTGACAAATCAGTAAACTGAGTAAGGTTACCAGTACAAACTTTACTTGCTCTAAAATCAGCGTTTGGTAGAGAATTAACTACCACAAATACGGATGTAGTATCAAAACACCCAGTAGTTAGATCAGTCACTGTCAACTTATACCTCGTTGACACCAATGGCTTAGCAATAGGATTTGCAATTGTATTGTCATCTAGGGTAGCTGAATTATCCCACGCATAAGAAACATTAGTTCCTGTTGAAGTAGGCGTTCCACCAATTGTTACTGAATCATTCAAACAAATAGCTTGATCCGCTCCTGCGTCTACACCCGGCAATGAAACGACAGTTACCGTTTTTGTAATTGAATCAGTACACCCTATTGAAGATGTTACAATTAACTTAACGGAATAGATGTTTGGAACAACATAAGTATAAGTAGGGCTCTGTGAATTCGAAGTTCCTACCCCATCTCCAAAATCCCATGACCAGCCTGTAATACTCCCAACTGAAATAGTAGAAGCATCGGTGAATAAAGTTACATTGCCTATGCAGGTATCTGCAACTGAAAAGTCAACAACCGGAATAGGGTTCACGGTAACAAGAACAGATGATGTATCAAAACAACCTGTCGTATTTTCTGTAACTGTAAGGTTGTACCTCGTTGTTACCGTTGGTGAAGCAATAGGGTTTGGCAGGGTATTGTTATTTAATGACCCAGTGTTATCCCAAAGATAACTAACATTAGGCGTGATAGAACTAGGGATTCCTCCAATTTGAATAGTACCCGTATTACAAATTACTTGATCCGCTCCAGCATCAGCTGAAGGCAGAGGATTAATAGTTACAGGTAGTGTAATTGAATCAGTACACCCAAAACCACTAATCACAACCAACTTAACATTGAAAGTACCTGCAGTAACGAAAGTATAAGCAGGATTTTGTGAATTTGAAGTTCCTACCCCATCACCAAAATCCCAAGACCAAGAAGTAATGCTCCCGGTTGCAATTGAACTTGCATCGGTAAATTGAGTCACATCATTCTCACATAAGTTTACAACCGTAAAACTTGGCGTAGGCTTTGGACTTATAATAATTGAATTGATGATTGAATCTTTACATCCTAACGCACTTTCTACAACTATTTTTACCTGATACGTTCCGGGGCCTGCATATTGATAGGTTGGATTTTGTTGAGTTGAAGTTCCAAGTAAATCTCCAAAATCCCAGGTCCAAGAAACAATAGTTCCTGATGGAATAGAGCTTCCATCGGTAAACTGTGTGATTTCATTCTCACAAACTGCCGATACTGTGAACGAAGCAACAGGAACCGGATTAACCATAATAACTACTGAAGCGGTATCATTACAACCCGTTGCAGTTTCTGTAACCGTTAAACGATAACGAGTAGTTACACTCGGAAACGCTATAGGGTTTGAGACAGATGCATTTGATAAGCTTACAGCATTATCCCAAAGATATGTCACCCCCGCAGTTGATGATGTTGGAGTACCTCCAAGAGTTACAGTATCTCTATCACAAATTACTTGATCAGCACCAGCATCAATGTTTGGAAGCGAAACCACAGTAATTGTTCTGGTAAGAGAATCTTTACAACCAATACCTGTTTCAACAACAAGCTTAGCATTATATGTCCCTGTTAAAGTATAGGTATAACTAGGGTTTTGTTGTGTAGATGTCCCAACTCCATCTCCAAAATCCCATGACCAATTAGCAATTGTGCCAGAAACTAAGGTTGAAACATCTGTGAATAACGTTGTATTTCCAACACATGTATCAGCAACTGTAAAGTTCACAACTGGGATCGGATTCACAGTAATTAAGACTGAAGACGTATCAAAACAACTTGTTGTATTTTCTGTAACAGTTAAACTATATCGAGTAGTTACAACAGGAGTTGCTGTTGGATTTGCAATTGTACTGTTATCAAGACTAGCTGAGTTATCCCATGAGTAACTTACATTCGGAGTGCTAGATGTTGGAGAACCTCCTATTACAACAGAGAATGTATTACAAATGCCTTGATCGGTTCCTGCATCTGCAGTTGGAAGAGGGTTTATTATTATCTGTTTTGTTATTGAATCTAAACAACCGGCTCCACTTCCTGAAACCAACTTCACATCATAAGTGCCTGCTGCAGGAAAGGTAAAACTAGGATTCTGAAGCACTGAACTTCCTAATCCATCAAAATCCCAACTCCAAGTGTTAACTGCTCCTGAACCAATGGTACTTCCATCAGTAAATTGAGTCGAATTATTTAAACACAAGTTGGCAAACGTAAAATCTACTGTTGGTTTTGGGTCGATGACGACTGGAACTGTAATTGAATCTTTACAACCTAAATTACTGGTCGCCACTAGCTTTACTTGATATGTTCCTGATGCTGAAAATTGATGCGTTGGATTTTGCGCAGTTGATGTTGCTCCTAAATCGTCAAAATCCCAAGTCCAAGTTGTTATTGTTCCTGTTGCAATGGTGCTTGCATCAGTAAATTCTGTAATTTGATTAATACAGGTTTTATCTACAGTGAATGCAGGTGTAGGAACCGAATTAAAGAACACGTCCATAACCGCATCATCAAAACAACCTGTTGCCGTTTCAGTAATTACAACAGTATAGGTTGTTGGACTTGTCGGCGTAGCAATTGGATTTGCAATGTTTGCATTACTTAATCCTGTAGTTGGTGTCCAACTGTAGGTAAACCCAGCACTCGGGGCGACTCCAATTTGCACACTTGCTCCGGGGCAAATGTTTCGATTTGGACCGGCATCTGCAGTAGGGAGAGAGTTAACAATTACCAGCGCATTATCCGTATCAGAGCAAGTAGTTCCTGAACCAATGGTAACAATAACTGTATAAGTTGTATTCACCGTAGGAGAAACAGTTGGATTCGCAATAATTGAAGTAAACCCAGTAGGATTTGAACTCCAAGCATATGTTGCTCCTATTGGACCAGTAGGTATACCTCCAATCTGAACTCCAGAACCAAAACAGACACTTTTAGGGCCTCCTGCATTTGCATTAGGAAATGGTATTACAACTACATCCACCTGAGCTGTGTTTGTACATCCGTTTCCATCCGTAACGGTAACTGTATAGGTTGTAGTGTTTACTGGCGAAGCTATCGGATTCAGAGCAGTTATGCTACTTAAACCTGCAGCAGGTGACCAAACCACTGTGTTTCCTGAAGCTGTTGTAGGAGTACCTCCGATTGGGGCAGAGCCTCCAGGACAAATGGCTTGATTTGCACCAGCATCTGCGTTTGGAAAAGTAATTGTAATCGATTGACTCAATATTGAATCACACCCTTGACCAGAAGTTGCAGTAAGAATAACATTGTATGTCCCAGCCGCGGCGTAGGAATGTGTAGGACTTGTTTGCGTTGAAGCTGCTGAACCATCACCAAAATCCCAAGAGTAAGTTAAAGGACCTCCTGCTATTGTCGTCAAGTTTGTAAAAGTAATAGGTGTCCCAGGACACTGATTATTTGGAAAAGAAAAATTCGTCTGTGGATCCGGAAATTTAAAAGTGTAGTTCAAAATATTTGAACTTGATGTACAACTTTTCGAGGCATTTACTAATTCCACTCTGTAGTTTACGTCATCTGCGCATGGAGTAAATGTTTCGGTCAAGCTTGTGTTTGCCGTGCTTTGGTATAAATTAAACCCTGTTCCGATTGGGTACTCTCTAAAAACTCTGTATTGAGCAGCAGATCCTGCCGGGTTTGGGTTTGATATTGCATTCCAATTTACAGCTACGTTAGTTGGGTTGGTAGTTGCTGAGACAAAAATTGTTGAAATCGTATCCTTCGCAATATTCTGCACAATCCCTTTACAACCTGATCTACTACGCACTACATAGTGCATTGGTTGATTGTTGGCATTTGCCCCAATATGAGTATAGGTGTTTGTACTGTACGTTTTTACACTATCGAGCAAAACAAAAGGACCGTTTCTATCTGTTGCAGAGTAAATCATCCAAGCAGTGAAGGAACTGTTGATATTTGGAGTTAAATCCCAATCTAGCACTACATCTCCATTAGCTAAGACATTTACACAGTTCACATCAGGAGATTCAATGACGGTATCTCCTACGACTGTAATTGAAATCGTTGAAATATTCAAAGAAGGAATTGGACATTCATCATCCGTAGCGGTAATAACGAAAGTGTATGTGTTTTGCCCACTAATACACCTATCTGTAAAAGAAACGTGGTTACAGTCTGTTTGCCAGCTAAATGTTGTATTCACACCCAACAATCCTTTGGCAGGTAATGTTGTTCCTAAAGTTGCACAAGGTGGATTCAAACAACCAGTTGTTGAAGTAAAATTTGTTCCAAATTGCTGTCCTGTAGCAGTTAAAAAAACAGTATCTCCAAAGTAAGGTGGAATTGTAGTTAAATTTAAACTCGCAATATCTCGAGCTGCAAGGGAGAAAGTAACCAAGTCTCCTGCTCTAACTGTATCGTTATAGCGAAATCCTCCCATACCATTAGAAAAAGGCGGATCTATAGTTGGTTTAGTTTGGGTTATAGCGCAATTCCCAGTAATAACTGATTGTAATTCTCTTACAATTTCTGAAACTTTCTCTCCACATTTATATGCACTTACCCTTACGGCCGAAACATACTTTCCTGCAGTTGGAGAATTTACAGATATCTCTCCGGTAGCCGAATTCAATGTTTCAGGCCCTGGGAAAGGGTTGTTAAAACTAAAGCCAGGCTCAAAAGCAATGAAGGCAGGATTTACTCCTTCGTTATAAGTTCCGGTAAAACCATCTAATGGGCTCGTCCATTCATACACCAAAGAATCTAATTCATCATCAGTTGCATTGTGGTTGTAGGTAAATGATGAACCTCTACAAATTAAACTTGTTGCTTTCTCTCTGAATTGCGGAGAGTTGTCGATACATTGATTTGCAACTGATCCAGAATGTGAGAAGATTTTTGCTCTAAGCGTAATGTTATGAGCATTTGGAGTTGTAGCCCCTAGTAAATTATTATTTGCATTTCTTGCAGCCTGAGTATACGTGACGATCCAACCTGCAGGAGGTGGAGTACCATTCAATCGCACAGAATTCATTACTCGGACATATTCAAAAACCACTTCAGGATCTCCTGCAGCGCAAGTATAATTTTGAAAACCTGGACTTCCTGCTCTACAATTTGGCCCTATTTCCCCGTCAACCCTTTGCGAGGTATTTTCTGTTAAAGTAAAAGTTTGCCCAACATTTGGATAGTTTTGAATTCGCCAATTAGTATTTGGCCCCCCATTTGCTGCTCCACTGCAATCTCGATATGTTTTAAAAGTAAAGATATATTCTCCTAAAGCATTGCAAACCCAAGTAACTTCACCTCCCATAATATGAGTCGCATCTGCCTGATTAGGTAGCAAGAAGAATGAGACTAAAAATCCTAAATACAGTACTATCTTTTTCATAAAAAGTCTTAAAAAAATCTAATGGTCTAAAATACGCATTCTATTAATTTAATAAGACGAAAAAAGACAGCAAAACGTTGATTCGAATTTGATTAAAATAAACAGTTAACATTTCCGTATTTTTGACCCCTTTCAGAAAGAAACTATATTATGAATTTAGCAGGAATCATTTCAATCTCGGGTAAACCCGGATTATCAAAAATTGTGTCGCAAACCAGAACTGGTTTAATAGTCGAGTCATTAATCGATGGAAAGAGAACTCCAGTACATGGTGCTGAGAGAGTTAGTTCTTTAGAAGACATTAGTATTTACACGTATGAGGAAGACATTTTATTAAAAGATGTGTTCCAAAAAATATTCGACGCCTCTAAAGGAAAAGCAGTTTTATCACATAAATCTTCTGCCGCAGAGTTAAGTGCTTACCTCAAAGAAGTACTTCCTAACTACGACGAGGAACGGGTATATGCTAGCGATATCAAAAAACTAATCCAGTGGTACAATCTCCTTCAATCTAAGGATTTACTTAAACAAGACGAAGAGGAAGCTATAACTAAAAAGGAGGCAAAAACCACCTCTAAAGAAACTTCAAAAGCGAAGCCAAAGCCAAAAGCAGCCAAGGCGGCAAAAACAGCAAGTTCTTCGGCAAAAGGGAAAAAAGCAGCACCCAAAGGAGCGGCAAAAGGAAGATAACATTTCAATTATGAGCGTTACAGAGAAACCAATTCGAACTTTTGTAAGTGCTGAATTCAGCTTTATTTGGGAAAATATTAATCCGTATTTCGATGACTTATTGAGTCGTAAAATTGCATCTCATTCAGACTTAATGCAATGGTTAAAAGACCGAAGTGAATTAAATGCGGTATTGGAAGAAGAGTTTGCATGGAGATATATTCGAATGAATATTGACACCGCAAATTCTCAACTTCAAGAGTCGTTTCAATTTTTTGTTGAAAACGTGAATCCGAAAATAGCACCTTTCGAAAACAAACTCAATCAAAAACTCTACTACTGTGAGTTTAAGAAAGAGTTGAAGAAAGATGGTTTTCCCATTTTATTACGCAGTGTTGCGAACGAAATAGAACTTTTTAGAGAGGAAAATATTCCTCTTTTCACAAAGCTAGAATCAGAGTCTCAAAAATATGGTGCCATTTCTGCAGAGATGAGTATCACATATAACGGTGATGAGTTTACATTGCAAGCTGCAGCAAAGTTTCTGAAAAACACGGATCGAAAAATTCGCGAAGAAGTGTACCACCTCATTCAAGATCGACGATTTGAAGACGTTAAGAAACTTGACACTTTATATGACGATTTGATAGACTTGAGACAAAAAGTTGCCTCCAATGCAAACTTTGAAAACTATCGAGATTATAAGTTCAAAGCAATGGGAAGGTTTGATTACACAGTGTCAGATTGCGAAGCATTTCATGCGTCTATTAAGACACATTTAGTTCCTTTATTAAACGAAGTAACCACTAGACGCAAGAACAAGCTTGGATTGAAAGAATTAAAGCCATGGGATTTAAGTGTAGACATTGATTTAAAAGAACCTTTAAAGCCTTTCGAGAACGGTGAAGAATTATTGGAAAAAACAATTGAATGTTTCGACAAAATCGACCCTTTTTTTGGTGATTGTTTGCGCGAAATGAACCGAAAAAAGCACCTTGACTTAGAATCGAAAAAAGGAAAAGCACCGGGCGGTTTCAATTATCCACTTTACGAATCAGGATATCCGTTTATTTACATGAACGCAGTAGGTTCCTTTAGAGACATTGTTACCATGATACACGAAGGCGGGCACGCCATACACTCTGTACTGAGCCACAAATTAGAATTGACTGATTTTAAGGGATTAACTTCAGAAATTGCAGAATTAGCTTCCATGAGTATGGAGTTGATTAGTATGGATAATTGGGATGTATTTTTCGACAATCAAGAGGATTTAAAGCGTGCAAAAAGAGATCAATTGATGGATATTCTTGGCACCTTACCTTGGGTCGCTACAATCGATAAGTTTCAACATTGGATTTACACGCACAAAAATCATTCGGTAACTGAACGAAATGACTACTGGTTAAGTTTAACGGAAGAATTTAGTTCAGGTCAAGTCGATTGGACTGGACTGGAAAAATTGAAAGCTTCACAATGGCAACGTCAGTTACATTTATACGAAGTGCCATTTTATTACATTGAATACGGAATGGCTCAATTAGGCGCTGTTGCCATGTGGCGGAATTACAAGAAAGATCCTGAAAAAACAATAAAACAATACAAAAACGCCCTTTCATTAGGTTACACCAAATCAATCGGTGAAATTTATGAAGCAGCGGGAATAAAATTCGACTTCTCGAATGAATACGTACAGGAATTGAGCCACTTCATTTACGAAGAACTTCAAAAAACATTTAAAGATTAATCATAAATGAGTCATTCAGCATTGCACGCTATTTCGCCTATTGATGGCAGGTACGCTTCTAAAGTAAGTCAACTTTCTCAGTATTTTTCTGAAGCAGCTTTAATCAAATACAGAGTTCGGGTTGAGGTTGAATATTATATTTCTTTAAGTAAAGTACTACCCCAACTTGCCAATGTTACTGAAGACCACTACAAGAAGTTAAGAAACATACACATAAACTTTAATGATACTGATGCTGAAAGAGTTAAAGAAATAGAAAAAACCACAAATCATGATGTAAAAGCAGTAGAGTACTTTATCAAAGAAAAACTAGCTAATACAGATTTACAAGAACAATTGGAGTTTATCCATTTTGGACTCACCTCTCAAGATATTAATAATACGGCTATCCCTCTTTCATTAAGAGATGCAATTGAAGATGTTTTCTTATTGGAATTAAATGAGGTAATTTCAGAATTAAACGCATTTGCCATGGAATGGAAGGACATACCTATGTTGGCAAGAACACACGGTCAACCAGCCTCTCCCACTCGATTAGGAAAGGAAATCATGGTTTATGCTGATCGATTAAAAGAGCAATACAACGGTTTAATTAGCACACCTTTCTCTGCAAAGTTTGGAGGCGCCACAGGCAATTTCAATGCACACTTTGTAGCTTACCCAAATATTGATTGGGTTGAATTTGCAAACGAATTTGTTGACGATACTCTCGGTTTAACAAGAAGTCAAATTACAACGCAGGTTGAACATTATGACAACTTAGCACGATTATTCGATGCACTAAAACGAATCAACACCATTTTAATTGATTTGAACCGAGATGTTTGGGCGTACATTTCAATGGATTATTTCAAGCAAAAAATTAAAGAAGGCGAAATTGGTTCTTCTGCTATGCCGCACAAAGTAAACCCTATAGATTTTGAAAATTCTGAAGGCAACTTAGGCATTGCCAATGCGCTATTTGAGCACTTAGCGGCCAAATTACCGATTAGTAGATTACAACGAGATTTAACAGACTCTACTGTACTTCGAAATGTAGGAGTTCCAATTGCACATAGTCTTTTAGCCATTAAATCGCTTCAGAAAGGAATGAGTAAGCTAATTATTAATGAGGACAAGATTAAATCTGATTTAGACGACAATTGGGCTGTTGTTGCCGAAGCGATACAAACCGTTCTTAGACGCGAAAACTTTCCCAAGCCATATGAAGCACTAAAAGAATTAACTCGAAAAAACGAAAAAGTTACAAAGCAGTCAATTGCCGAATTTATTGACAACTTGAATGTTTCAAATGCAATAAAGACTGAACTAAAGGCAATTACTCCTTTCAATTACATAGGCATAGAATTATTCTAACTTTGTAGTTAGAACAGTCAACTATGATTCCAAAAAAAGGAATAACTCTTCTGCTTCTAATTCTTCCATTCTCGTCTTTTTCGCAATACGTTGAAAAAATAGTTTGTGGCAGGGCAGGTCAAGCAAATGGCCCATTTGCTGCAGGTAAAAGGGTATTTCAAGTACAAACAGGATTTAGGCTCCAAGTTTTAATCCATCTAAAAGCTTGTCATTCCCCTTTTTTTAAGGGAAAAGAACTTCGATTTGTTTTAATCTTTTTAAGCTCAGCGACAATTTGCAATTAGATCTTTTCGGAGGGGTTTGGCTACAATGGTGCAACTTTTAGAAGTAAATTCATTTCAACTGGGCTTTTATATCGAATAAATCAAAGGAGTTAAAGACTCGTTATCTATTTTTTTGCTACCTCACTCAAGTCCAATAATAATGCCCTTTATTTTGTTAAATTCACGTTATTAAACTGCCATATAGCATGAACAACATCCCATTCACAAAAGATAACGCT
>JBLHTZ010000022.1:0-37240 GCA_047627915.1 Vicingaceae bacterium | reverse complement strand
GGGTAAAGCCTGGAGATAAGATTCCTGTGGATGGTGTTATTACAGAAGGCTCCACCACAGTTGATGAATCTATGATTTCAGGAGAACCCATTCCTGTTAATAAAAGCGAAGACGATAAAGTTAGCAGCGGCACTATAAATGGCAATCAGTCTTTCTTAATGAGAGCTGAAAAGGTGGGTTCAGATACCTTGCTCTCACAGATTATTCACATGGTGAATAATGCTAGTCGCAGCCGAGCTCCCATTCAAAAGTTGGCTGACACTGTTTCTGGGTATTTCGTACCTGTTGTAGTACTAACCTCCATCTTAACTTTCATCATTTGGGTTGTTTTTGGACCTGAGCCAATTTACGTTTATGCCTTTGTGAATGCCATTGCAGTGCTGATCATTGCTTGCCCTTGTGCTTTGGGTCTAGCAACACCCATGTCGGTAATGGTGGGTGTTGGGAAAGGTGCTCAAAATGGGGTGCTGATAAAAAATGCAGAGGCTTTGGAGAAAATGGTTAAGGTAGACACACTTATTATCGACAAAACAGGAACGATAACAGAAGGGAAACCTACCGTTGAAAAAGTGGGGATTTTTGGAGGTAATTTTTCTAAAAAGGATGTACTTCAATACATTGTTTCTCTAAACAATATGAGTGAACACCCATTGGCAGAAGCAACTGTAAAATACGGTGAGCAACAAAATACTGAAATTCTTAAAGCAGAAAACTTTAGTGCTGTTACAGGTAAAGGAGTCGAAGGACAAATCAATGGTAAAAAGGTAGGTATCGGTAATGTTAAAATGATGCAATATGCTGAAGCAATTTTGTCTTCAAAAATGGAAAAAGAAGCAAATACCTTTCAAAAGCAAGGCAAAACAGTTTCTTTTTTGGCAATTGAAGGTGAAGTGGTAGGGTTTATAGTTATTAGCGACAAGATCAAACAGACAAGTGCTAAAGCAATCAAGGCTCTTCAAGATATGGGAATTTCAGTGATAATGCTTACAGGCGATAATCACGATACAGCTCAAGCGGTTGCTGAAGAGTTAAACTTAAAAGATTTTAAAGCAGGAATGCTACCTGAAAATAAACTTCAGGAAGTTGAAAAATTACAGCAGGAAGGTAAAGTAGTTGCAATGGCAGGTGATGGAATAAATGATGCCCCTGCATTAGCTAAAAGCGATGTCGGTATTGCCATGGGAACAGGAACAGATGTAGCGATAGAAAGTGCCATGATTACTTTAGTTAAAGGCGATTTACATGGAATTGTAAAAGCAAGGAACTTAAGTGTTAAAGTTATGAAGAACATAAAGCAAAATCTATTTTTTGCATTGGGGTACAACACCTTGGGTATCCCAATTGCGGCAGGTGTTCTATTCCCTATTTTTGGATTGTTGTTGTCACCCATGATAGCTGCTTTAGCCATGAGTTTTAGTTCGGTCTCTGTAATAATGAACTCTTTGAGGTTGCGTTCTGTGAAGGTTTGAGAATATGGTGAAGAAAAATAAAAGGATAAAATCCCACCTAATACTTTACCTCTGAATCTTATAACATTAAATCATAATACTATAAAATCTGCTATTTTAAATATTGGTAAGTTTGATACAGTGAAGAAACTAATGGCCCTTTTCCTTTCTCTTTTATTGCTTGGCTCTCAAGTTGGCTTTGCTGTATCTACCCATTTTTGTGGAGGAGAGATTTCAAAGCGAGCCATTTCTTTAGTTGGAAGCACGGTAGGTTGTGGAATGGAGAATCAGGAAAGCAGCTGTCGTATGGGTGAAACATCTGACGATACCTTCTCTGAAAAATCTTGTTGTGATAATGAAAGTCAGGTTTTTCAATTAGAAGAAGACCTTAGTAAGAAGAAAAATTCAGTTGAGTTAGAAACAACTTTCATTAGCTTATTTCTAGCAAACTATGTCCTTCTATTTAATTCAGAAGAAAAAGTGGTGTATGCAAACATTCCACCCCATCCCTTAATTCAGCAGAACTCTCAAGTTCTTTTTCAAACTTTTTTACTATAGATCTATTTTAAGATGCTTTTCAGCGAACGCTGTAAAGTGATTGACTCGTAGCAGTCAAAGAACAAATCCTGTTCATTACAATCTTAAAATATGCTGAATAAACTCATTCGATACTTTCTCGATAATAAATTAGTAACTGTACTAATCATTCTTCTTTTTGTTGCTTGGGGTATTGTAACCGCACCCTTCGGATGGAAAACTACTTTTCTTCCTTCTGACCCTGTGCCTGTTGATGCCATACCTGATATTGGTGAAAACCAACAGATTGTTTTCACGGAATGGATGGGAAGATCTCCACAAGACATTGAAGACCAAATTACCTACCCGTTAACAACTGCCTTGCTGGGGATTCCTGGAGTAAAATCCATAAGGAGCTCTTCCATTTTTGGAGTATCAAGTATTTACATCATTTTCGATGAAGATACTGAGTTCTATTGGTCTCGTTCTCGAATTTTAGAAAAGTTGAATTCATTGCCTTCAGGCTTATTGCCAACAGGTATTAAACCTGCCTTAGGCCCTGATGCAACAGCTTTAGGGCAAGTATTTTGGTACACTTTAGAAGGTAGAGATAGCAACGACAATCCAACAGGTGGCTGGGATTTACATGAGATCAGAACCGTTCAAGACTTTTATGTAAAGTACGGATTAAGTGCCGTTGAAGGAGTTTCTGAAGTTGCTTCCATTGGAGGGTTTGTTCAAGAATATCAAATAGATGTTGACCCAAATGCACTCCAAACCTATGATATTCCATTGCATAAAGTGATGGCGGCAGTTCAAAAGTCGAATCGAGATGTTGGAGCAAAGACCATTGAAATTAACCGAGCAGAATATTTAGTTAGAGGTTTAGGCTATATCAAATCCATCGAAGATATTGAAAAAGCAGTTGTTACTGTTTACAATAATGTTCCTATCACGATAAAAGACATTGGTGTTGTCAGTTTAGGACCCGCTAACCGAAGAGGGGTATTAGATAAAGATGGAGCTGAAGTGGTTGGAGGTGTTGTTGTCGCTCGTTATGGCTCTAACCCATTAGCAGTTATTAATAATGTAAAGGGTAAGATTGACGAAATCTCTTCGGGTTTGCCAAAAAAGACTTTAGCCAATGGTATTGAAAGTCAATTAACCATTGTGCCGTTTTATGACAGAACTAAATTGATAAACGAGACAATTGGAACTTTGGAAGAAGCCCTCTCCTTAGAGATTTTAATTACCATTTTGGTGGTGATTGTCATGATGCTGAATTTAAGGGCTTCCATTCTTATTTCAAGTCTACTACCTATTGCAGTTCTTATGGTCTTTATTGCGATGCGGTATTTTCATGTAGATGCCAACATTGTTGCACTTTCAGGAATTGCTATAGCAATTGGAACGATGGTAGATCTGGGCATTGTACTTTCAGAAAATATCATTCAACATTTAAAAGATGCACCCAAAACGCAAAAACTAATTGACACAATATATAATGGCTCAGCAGAAGTAAGTTCGGCTATTGTTACTGCTGTAGCAACTACCATTGTTAGTTTTATTCCTGTGTTTACTATGGAAGCAGCTGAAGGGAAGCTATTTCGCCCTTTAGCATTTACCAAATCTTTTGCTTTAATAGCAGCTTTAATTGTTGCTCTGTTTATTCTGCCAAGCATTGCTCATTGGTTCTTTGGAATCAAAATCAATAAAAATAAAAAAGGAATCATCTTCAATAGCTTATTGATAATTGGAGGATTGTTGATTGCCATTTTCATTTCCCTTTGGGGAGGATTGACTTTACTTGCGTTTGGTGCGGCATGGTTTCTAAAGGAATATGGCAAATCAGCGAATTGGTTCATAGATCATGCAGCGGTCATTATTGCTTTGATTTCGGTAACATGGATTTTAGCAGATTATTGGATGCCATTGGGAGCAAGTAAAAGCATGGCCATCAATTTTGTTTTTGTCATTTTACTGTTGGTTATTATTTTAGGTTTATTTAGCCTATTGGAACGAAACTATCTTAAAATTTTAGATTGGTGTTTGGCTCACAAAAAAGCCTTTCTTTCCATTCCTGTTTTCGTCATTCTCTCCGCCTCCATAATGTGGTTGGGGTTTAATCAAGTTTTCGGATTTATTTCCACAGGAATTGAAAAGACAGGTTGGGAGATTAGAAAAACTGCGGTTTGGACTTCTTTGGAAAATACTTTCCCGGGAATTGGTAAAGAGTTCATGCCAGCTTTAGATGAGGGTAGTTTTTTATTAATGCCCACCTCTATGCCCCATGCAGGAGTTCAACAAAATAAACAAGTGGTTCAACAATTAGATATGTTGTTAGCCAATATCCCTGAAGTAGAACTGTCTGTCGGAAAAATGGGAAGAGTTGAGTCAGCACTTGATCCTGCACCGATTTCCATGTATGAGAATATCATTAATTATAGACCTGAATATGAAGTCAACACAAAAGGACACCGTCAACGTTTTAGTGTGGATGAAGAAGATCGCTTTATTCTCAATTCGGGCGATACGCTCTCTAATGACGAAGCGTTGTTGCAGGGAATAGATCGAAAAGAATTAATTCAAGATGAAGACGGTAAATACTTTAGAAATTGGAGAGATGAAATTCAATCTCCCGATGACATTTGGGAAGAAATTATAGCCGTGACAAAAATACCCGGAGTTACCTCCGCTCCTAAATTGCAACCCATTCAAACCCGATTGGTGATGCTGCAAACAGGAATGAGAGCACCCATGGGCATTAAGGTATTTGGGCCTGATTTAAAAACAATTGAAGACTTCGGGCAACGCTTAGAAAACATTCTTAAAGAAGTGCCATCTGTTAAGAAAGAAGCGGTATTTGCCGATAGAATAGTTGGTAAACCCTACATTCATTTGAACATTGACCGAGATGCAATTGCGCGATTTGGTTTAAGTGTAGAAGATGTGCAGCAAACGATTGAAATTGCTATAGGTGGAATGCAAATTACTTCAACTGTTGAAGGAAGGGAACGATTTCCTGTAAGAGTTCGTTACCCAAGAGAATTAAGAGATGACCCAAGTTCTTTGAAGAACATTTTAGTTGCCACGCCTACAGGTGTTCAAATACCTTTAGGCGATTTGGTAGACTTGGAGTATGTGAAAGGCCCTCAAATGATAAAAAGTGAAAACACCTTTTTGGTAGGCTATGTGTTGTTGGATAAGATGGAAGGTTTTTCTGAAGTAGAAGTTGTAGAAGCTGCTCAAAATACCATACAGCAAAAAATAGAAAGTGGAGAGTTAATCGTTCCCTCGGGAATCAGTTATAAATTCTCAGGAAGCTACGAGAATCAAGTTAGAGCTGAGAAAAGACTATCGATTATTGTTCCTTTGGTATTGGTCATTATTTTCCTGATCCTTTATTTTCAGTTTCGTTCTGTTTCAACATCACTTATGATTTTTGCAGGAATTGCTATGGCATTTAGTGGAGCTTTTTTAATGCTTTGGTTCTATGGTCAAGACTGGTTTTTCAACTTCTCTCTTTTCGGAACTAATATGAGGGATCTGTTTCAAATGCAAACCATCAACCTTAGTGTAGCAGTTTGGGTAGGGTTTATTGCCCTTTTCGGCATTGCTACGGACGATGGTGTTTTGATTGGAACCTATTTAGATCAAAGCATAGCAAGAAATAAACCCAATAGCTTAGCGGAAATTCGAAAGGCAGTAAGAGAAGCAGGCTTAAAACGAATTAAGCCTGCTATTATGACTTCTGCCACTACAATTATTGCTCTTTTACCTGTGTTAACCTCTACAGGAAGAGGAGCGGATATTATGATTCCTATGGCAATACCTGCCTTTGGTGGGATGATTGTTGCTGCGATAACTTATTTTATCACTCCTGTACTTTATAGCTGGAGAGAAGAACGAAAATTTAAAAAGGAGAACGTATGAAAAGGATAATCAAAATATTATTGATGATTCTATGCTATTCCCCTATGATTAGTATAGGTCAAACATTAGACAACTACCTTCAAATTGCAGCCGAAAACAATCCTGATTTGAAGGCCTCTTATGTAGAATTTGAGGCTGCGTTACAAAGAGTAAATCAAGTAAATGCCTTGGCTGATCCTCAATTATCCTTTGGTTATTTCATCAGTCCAATCGAAACTAGAGTTGGTCCGCAACGAGCCAAAGTTTCATTAAGTCAGGTTTTCCCATGGTTTGGAACATTAAAGGCGAAGGAAAATAGAGCAAACTACATGGCAGAAGCAAAATACCAAGCCTTTATCAATGATCGGAATAAGCTCTTTTTTGAAGTAAACAAAGCATATTATCCGCTTTATGAGGCGAACCAGCATTTGCAGTTGTTAGCTGAAAATTTAGATATCCTGAAAACCTACAAGCGACTAGCCACTTCTTCTTTTGAAAACAATCGAGGTTCAATGGTAGATTTAATTCGAGTAGATATCATGATCGAAAACGCAGAAACGGATTTGATGATTTTGAATGATCAGATCGTTCCGCTTCAAGTTCAATTCAACCGATTATTAAATCGTTCAGATTCTTTACCGCTTGCTATTGCAGAGACAATTGAATTGACAATCATGGAAAAGGGCTACCGTAGAGATAGTTTATTAGCAGGAAATCCTATAATTGAGTCCTTAGAGCTGCAACAAAAAGCCATGCAGGAAAGTGAAGTATTAGCAAGAAAAAATGCCCTACCTCAGTTCGGTGTGGGTTTAGATTATGCTTTTATTGGAGAACGGTCAGATGTTTCCATTTCTGATAACGGAAAAGATGCCTTTATGCCAATGGTCTCTCTAAGTCTTCCTATATTCAGAAAGAAGTATTCTTCTGCTATATCAGAAGCACAATTGGGACAAAAAGCCATTGAATACAGAAAAGAATCCGTTCAAAATGAACTGATTTCAAAGTACGAACATGCAGCTTTTCAATTGAAGAAAGCTGAGGATTTGATTGGTTTATATGAGACTCAAATCAAAAAAACCAAGCAACTAATTCAACTCTTGTTCAGTTCTTACAGCACTTCTAAATTGGAATTTGAAGAAGTATTGAGAATGCAACAACAATTGCTGAAATACCAAATGGCTAAAGCTACCGCTGTGAAAAACCATAAGATCGCCTTAGCAGAAATTGAATATTTAACCGCTAAATGATGATATAATATTTTGATGATGAAATGATTTAATGATATGATAAGAAATGAAATATTGGAATTGAGCTTTGAGTTTGCTCTGAAAATTGTGGAATTCACAGAAGTTTTAGAAGAAAAAAGAAAGTACGTGATTGCTCGTCAATTACTAAAATCGGGAACATCGGTAGGTGCGAATATCCGAGAAGCTCAAAACGCTCATAGCAAAAGAGATTTTATCTCAAAATGTGTCATTGCAGCAAAAAAAGCCGACGAGACTGAGTATTGGTTATTGCTTTGTCAAAAAAGTAAAAATTACCCTGAACCTGAAGGTTTACTTAGCGAAATCCTTTCGATTAAAAAGTTGCTTTCTACAATTATCTCTTCTTCCGTAAAAAATGAAAAAAAATGAAAAAATTAATTCAAAATAAATGGTTGCTTATCGTCCTGACTTTAATTGTCGGAGGTCTTATAGGTTGGCTTATTAAACCATCAAATCAAACAATAATACCATCGGATAATCAAACCATCAAACAATCAGATAATCAAATTTGGACGTGTTCCATGCATCCACAAATAAGAAAAGCTGAAGCGGGGAATTGTCCCATTTGTGGTATGGAATTAATTCCATTAGCTTCAGAAGAAGATTTAGAAGCTGATCCCAATGCTATAAAAATGTCGCCCACAGCCATGCAATTAGCAAATGTTCAAACCGCAATTGTTCGGTTGGGTTCCGCGACCAAAGAATTAAACCTAACAGGTAAGATTTCCGCAGATGAACGCAGAGTTTATACTCAAACCGCACACATTGCAGGAAGAGTTGAACACTTGAATGTCAATTTTGAAGGAGAAACAGTAAAAAAAGGTCAAGTTATAGGTTCTTTATATTCGCCTGAATTGATTACTGCTCAGGAAGAGCTATTTATTGCAGTGCAGAATCAAGAGAGCCAACCCCAACTTCTTACTGCTGCTCAGAATAAACTAAAGAATTGGAAGCTAACAGATCAACAAATTAATCAGCTTATTAAGTCAGGTGTGGCAACAGATGAGTTTTCAGTTTTAGCGGACTACTCGGGTGTAGTTCTTGACTTACAGGTGGAAAAAGGAGATTATTTAAAAGAAGGTCAAGCATTTTATGAAGTAGCTGACTTATCTGAGTTATGGGTGCTATTAGATATACATGAAAGTGATTTAAGTTGGATCGATATTGGGGACACTGTAAGTTTTACTGTAAAAGCCCTTCCCAATCAAAGTTTTTCAGGTAAAGTGAGCTTTATTGACCCAATTATTAACCCGAAGACTAGAGTAGCTGAAGCAAGAATTGAAATTGACAATACAAACGGCAAATTAAAACCTCAGATGCTTGTTAATGCACGAGTGAAGAGTCTACTTTCATCAACAACCGAAGAAATAATTGTTCCAAAATCAGCTGTTATGTGGACAGGAGACCGCTCAGTAGTATATGTAAAACAAACCTCAAATAGTAGCTTATATTTCACGATGAGAGAAGTTGATTTAGGAGCTTCTTTAGGAGATACCTACATTATAAATAATGGCTTAGTGGAAGGCGAAGAAATAGCTGTAAATGGAACATTTAGTATAGATGCAGCAGCTCAATTGGCGGGTAAACCAAGTATGATGAATCCTGACGGAGGTATAATGAATACAGGACACAACCATGGTGGAGAAAGTATGGGAGTAAATGAATCTTCAATGGAGCTTACTAATCCAAGGAAGATGAACAACCAAAAAGTGAAAATTAATAATCAAGCTAAGAAGGCTTTAGTCCCTGTTTTTGAGAATTATTTCAATTTAAAGAATGCTTTAACTCAAGATAATTTTACTTTAGCTCAAAAAGAATCCGAAGCGATGACTTCTTCTTTAAATTCTGTAAAAATGAGCCTGTTCAATGGAGAGGGACATACTATTTGGATGAAGATGCAAGACGACTTAAAATTCAATTTAAAACGCACAAATGGTTCTAAGGATATAGAGCAAATCAGAGAATCATTTATCCAGCTTTCAAATACAATCATTCAATTGCATGAGACTTTTGAGCCACTTGAGTTTCCCGTTTATGTGCAACATTGCCCCATGGCGAACAACAATAACGGAGCGGATTGGCTGAGTAAAGAAAAAGAAATTATAAATCCTTATTTCGGTAGTATGATGCTGAATTGTGGTGAATTAAAATAATCAATAACAATTAAATAAGTAGTAACAATTAAAAACAAAAAGTATGAAAAAGAGAGTATTAAAAGCTGTATTTGTAACCCTATTCGCCTTTTCAGGTAGTAGTTTAATGGCTAACAATTCTGCACTTAGTGAAAAGGTAGTTTTAGCTAATGATTCGACAGTGGAAGAATTTAAAGTTTACGGAAACTGTGGCATGTGTAAAAAAACGATTGAGGGCTCATTAAAGGATGAGGAAAGTATTTATTCAGCTGTTTGGAATAAAGAAACAAAGATGATCGAGGTTAATTATAATGAGGACGCCATTTCTTTAGACGAAATAAAAAAGAAGATTGCGGAAGTAGGTTATGATACGGAAGAATATCGAGCGACAGAAGAGACTTATAAAGAGTTACCAGGCTGCTGCCAATATGAAAGACCTGAAGAAAAATAATAACCCTAGAAACGAACAGATGAGAAAAATACTAACGATTACCCTTTTTATTGGAATTGTTGCTTGTCAGCAATCAACTGTAGACAATAACTATTCATCAACTGAAAATAAAATTGATGCAGAGGAAATTAAAGCAGCAAATCTTAGTGAAGAAACACCCACTCAAATTATTGAGGGCTACTTAAAAATAAAAGATGCTTTGGTTAATACTGATGCAGTAAAGGCAGCTTTTGCAGCAGAAAGTATTCTCTTTGATTTGGAGCAGAATGAAAATAAAGTGGTTAATCAATTGCTAAAAGAAGTTAAGCTAATTGCTGCTAATAAAGACGTTGAAAAGCAACGCATTTATTTTGAAGGATTATCTCATAATATTTACATGTTGGCTAAAAACTCAGTAACCGATATTGGTCTTTATCAACAGTATTGTCCTATGGCTTTTGACAATACTGGAGCCTATTGGATTAGTGATCAGGAAGAGGTTTACAATCGGCACACTCCAAGCAAATCTACAACAAAAAGGCACGAATATTCGTATAATACTGCATTAGAATGAGGATTGAATTCGAAACCCAAGTTTTTAAGACAACTAATACATAGAACTGAACTGGCTAAATAATAAAATAACGCAGAACTACCTGTTTTGCGAGTTAAGTGGTGGGCGTAAAATGGTCCAAAACAAACTTACCCCAGCTTATTACGATGAAGCGATTGATCAATAACCCCTTTCATTTTTTCTATATCCAGATTCAGCTCCGGTAAAAAGGCGTTTAGCTCAGCAATAACTTTTTGAGGTTCGTTTACGGCACGTGAATAGTCAACAAATAAGGTTTCTATGTGTAACTGATTCAACGTAGAACCTTTCACTTCTTCAAGTTGCTTCTTATAGAATTCGACTAAATTAAAAGGATAGCTGCTCTTATCCTTGCCACTCATTTTGTGCTGAGAGGCAACAACTTCCTCCACTTTTCTATCCATAAAGATGACCTTGTATCGAAAATGAGGTGCCAAGAATTTAAGTTGAGGCGAAACTACTTTTACGACCTTTCCATTGGCTTCAAAAATCAACTTCCTGTTGCTAGCAAGTTGTTTAATTCCTTCATGTTCTAAATAACCTTTTGGGTTGCTATCATCCGCCTCTCTTTTGCCATCTGTAAAAATAGCAGCTCCAGCAGCATGTAACAATTGCATCATCATTGAAGTGCCAGATCTAGGAAGACCAGAAACAATGTAAATGGTGCCTTTTAAATTTTCTAGAAACTCTTTGCTAACCTCCCGCTTTAAGGTAGCTTTTTCAATATTCTTACTGTTGTAGTTGACAAATTCCGCTTCCGAAAAGTTAACTTGAACACCCTGTAATTCTAGATTTGCTAGGCGCTGCATCACCTTTCTACTTTTTGGCTTTTGCTTTAGGCTAATGGAATAGGCTCGAAATGCATCTTCCAACAAATCCAACTTCACTAAGCTTTCTCCCAAGTAAAAATGAGCAGTTGGGTTAAAAAATTGACTGTTGATTGATTCCAAAAACAAGTCGACTGCGTTCTCATAATCCTTAAATCCAAAAGCAGATACACCCTTCAAATACAACAAACTAGAGTTTTCAGGAAAACGCTTTAAAACTCTTTTTATAAATTCGTCTGCTCTTTTATATTGCTTGTATTTAATTAAAACCTTCGCAAAACGCTGAGCAGAAAATGGAGTATCTATTCTTCTTTTATAGGCGTTATCTACAATTTCTAACGCCGCCTCTTTCTCCTTTTTCTCTACTAAAATAGATGCCTTTAACGCATTTAGCTGCTGAATTTCATTTTTAATCAACTTTTCCAGCGTAGCAATAATTTGAAGGGCTTCATCGTACTTTTTCAATGCTTCATATGCGATAACTAATCGAAGACCAAAACGAACTGAATTTTCCTTTTCAAACAACACCTCTAATATTGCAGCAGACTCTTTCGGTCGATTTGAACTTAAATAAACACGCGCTAAGTTAAATTCATTCTCAACTCTTGCTCTTTCAAGGGCTACCTCAGCTTTTTCATCGGGTTTTTCAATATAACCTAGGTCAATTAACATTTCTAAAGCCTCTTTTGAGGAAGTCGAATCTAATTTCTCTTCAAATTCTCGCTCAATTAAGTCGTCCCACGAGTTGATGTATTGAATGTCTTTTTCTTTTTTGAATATGTTTAATAAGGGCTTGCCATCCATATCCTTACCCTGAGGCAAATCAAACAGGCTCAATAAAGTAGGAGCAATATCCAACAGCGTAGCTCCAAAAACCAATTCATCCTTCTTTATTTGAGGTCCCATTGCAGCGAATACTCCATACGCTCTGTGATCATAAGCCGGAGCAGCAGCTTCTTTTGGAAGATTGAGTAACCGATTGAATCCTGATTCAAACCCGTGGTCAGAAATGAGCATAATCGTGGTGTCGTCATCCACTAAGTCGAGTATCCTTCCTAGCATCATATCATGAAAGCGATAAGCGTTATTCACAACATCCTTATAAATCTCGAATTGCTTATCGTCAATTCCTTTTATCTGTGGAGGATGAAACTTCATAAAACCGTGACAGAAATGGTCTATGTTATCATAATAGATGGCCATAAAATCCCAATCGGTATTGTCAATTAGCCAGGTTCCTGCGTTATGAATCGTCGCGGCTTCAGCTAATATTTTTCCAACCGAGTTTAATCTTTTATCTTCTTCTTGATTTACTTGGCTGGCAAGCGGCACAAAGGGTAAAATATGCTCATCGGTAAGATCTCCAGGGTGAACCCTCAACTTCTTAAAAGTCTCTGATGCTTTTTTCGGAAATACGGTTCCGAGAGCCATTGGCCATTTTTCCCCGTGCGGCTTAGCAGCTTTCTGGTAAAAGTTTGAAACCATAACCCCATTTACTGACTCAGCAGGGTGACTAGGCCACCAGCCAACCACATTGGTTTTCAATTTTTGATGACTTAGGATGTTCCAAATGGCAGCCGTTTTTCGAGAATGATTGCTAACAGGTCGTACAGCTCCAGTTGAATAATCCGGCTCGGTAAAACCTAAAACGCCATGCTTGTCGGCCAATTTCCCAGTTGCAATACTAGACCATAACATCGGCGAAAATACTGGCTCAAGGGTCGCTAATTTACCTGACATTCCGTTCTCAACCAATTTTTTTAATGCAGGCATTTGTCCACTCTCCATCAGGGGATTAATTACATCCCAATCGGCAGCATCCCAACCAAGGAGTAAAACTTTGGGTTTAGGCATTCTTTTTAGAAATAGATTTAGCTTTTTGCCACGCTTGATGGCCAATAGATCCTAATGCAAGAAAAGCTAACGAACCCTTCTCAGAAACTTCAATAACTTCTCCTCTTTCATTTACCAGGAAAACTTCATCGTTAAATTCCTTAACAACAAGTTTAGATCCTCCTAATTTAGTTGCTTTCCAACCAAAGTTTTTTTCTAGTGACACCGGTTGAGTTTCTTATTTCTACTATATAGATCCCTTGTAAATTCCCTTGAATTGAAATTTCCTTTTGGGTACTAATCAATTCAGACTGTAGTAATTTTCCACTTAAGTCAAAAATAGATAAGGTTGAATTTGAAGTTAATTCTGAATTTATTTTGATCCTGCCGTTTGCAGCAAAATAATCAAGTTTATCTTTTAGATTTCGTTTTGATAAACCAACTGCAGTGCCAGTGTCTCCGGCTAAAATAGCCGTGTTTGGTGTAGCTTGGTACGCAAAATCCTTAATGGTAAGGGAGTCTGAATTCGCACTCATATCCAGCCTCAACCATCCGTAATGCGTTGATGTTCCAATAGTAAATTTTACTCCTAAAAATCTATCTCCAACACCAGGAAACTGACCTACGCTAGTAGTTGATGTTGTACTTGAAGAGTTTATTACTGCTTTTCCTCCGATCAGAACACCATTAAATAAAGACGATGAATACGTAGTAGTAGCAGGTCCACTAGACCAGTTATTTAAACTATTACTGATGTTTGCGTTTAGGTTCAATGGGGCGGCCACATAGGTAGAGCTGGTAGATGTAGTAGTTGTGCCAAAAACACTATTTATAACATTAACAGAAGCATTAACAAGAGAGTCAACTTCTGCTGCTTTTAAAATAAAAGATGATGAGTAAAAGGTAGATGAAATATCAATAAATTCAATTCTACCTTCTCGAATTCCATCGTTGTTTAAATCGATATCGAAGTAGTCCCCATTGTTAACTAAGGTTGTATCGTTAATATTGGTGTAAACCACTTGAGCAGAAGCGTCAAGCGCTACCACAGAAGCAGCTAAAGCAGAATAGTGCTTTAATTTTGACTTCATAATTACCTTTTTTACAGAAGCTTTATTCTTTTTCATAGCAACTCTATTTTTTTTAAAAATAAGAAATTATTTCAGTAATAAAGTACTGCGCTCTTTTTTTTAGAGACCCCTACTAATTAACAATCAGGTAGTTTTCGGACTGGTTATAGGCTTGCAGAAACATCAAAACGCCATTATTTAGAAATGATTGGAAGCGTTATTTTTGAATCGTATTTAGCTGAATGATGTACCTTGTTGTGCGCAATTACACCAACATTCTCATCGTAATTATTGCCTCCAGTATTCAAATTTCGAACAAAACGCGGAAAATTACTACTCGATATTTCAATGCGGATCCGGTGCCCCTTTTCAAAATAATTACTCGTAGACAGTGGGGTTAAATCCAATTGATAAACTTCACCCTTTTTCATAAACACTTCTTTATCATACCCTTCTCGATATCGGACTCGTTGTATGGTTTCATCTAAATTGTAGGCTGTACCGTCAGGATATACATCAACCAATTTAATCGTGAAATCTGTGTCTTTTACATCCGAAGAAACAAATAATGTCGCTTCAATAAAGCCTGACACTTCAACCCCTTTCTCTAAAACATCTGTTGTATAAACCAAGATGTCATTTCTAGTTTCCATTTGTTGCTGATCAAAAGAACCTCCTTTGATGGCGTTTCCTGTACAACACACATTTCCTCCATACGAAGGTACCGGTTTCATAGGGTCATACACAAACCCATCTGCTCGATCAGAAGTAGGTTTTGAGGTTGTTAATTTCCCATCTCCAAGAAGGCTATTGGCATTTCCATTGCTATTTAAATAGTAGGTGGTCAACTTTGCTTCTTCCGGCGGCCAAGTTTCAGAAGCTTGCCATTGGTTGCTTCCCATCGTGTAGTACTGTACTCGAGGGGTTTTCTCTTTAAAATCGTTTTTTTCGCCTTTTAACCACAAGTCTAACCAAGCATAAATTTGCTCCTCGTAATTGAGTCTTGCATCACCAACACTTCGTTCTCCAACAATTGTATTTTCCGTTGCTCTGGTATATCCACAGTGCAACGTCGGCGCAATTACCAAGTATTGATTGTCTTTAATGTTTGCATCTTTAGAGTTATTTCGAACATGATTAAACAAAGCCAGATTCGGAGTAATCGATACATCATACCACGAAGTAAACCAAAAGCTAGGTACTCCTATCTCCATATCATCGTGATAAATCCCGCCCTCGAACCAAGCTTTGTCATTGGGCTTCCGACGTATCATTTTATCAAAAATCTCATTCTTGCCATTCATGTTTTTTATAATATCTTGAATGGGTAAATGTGTTAAGGCTTCAGCCATATCTACCGGAGGATTTTCGGGTGCTAAATCGTAAAATCTAGAAATCCGAATTAAGTCTTCTTGAGTAGCACCAGCCGGAATTCGGGGTTTAAACTTATCGTGCTCCACACCATACAACCAAGAAAAGAATAACATCTGTTCAACTCCTCCCCTATACCAATTGCCTTGTTCATTAATTTCTCCCACTCTACCAACTCCAGCTCCGTAACCTTGAGGCACCATAGCGGCATGAGAAGGGTGGTCTAAAGCAGCCACAGCCATTTGCCATTCAGCAGTAGAGGAGCAACCGATTGTACCAATCTTACCATTTGACCATAGTTGATCTTTCATCCACGTAAATGCATCATAACCATCGGTTAACGGAACTCCCAAAATATCCCATTCCCCTTCCGAATAATAGCGGCCACGTTCATTTTGAACAACATAAGCATAACCTCTTTTGACTGCCTCCAATGCTCTTTGGGCTGTTCTTGTTTTTTGCTCACCATCTCCCCAAGAATTAAAATTATAAGGTGTCCGTGAAAAAATAATAGGAACCTTTTCATCCGTTTTAGGTCGGTAGATATCTGTTGCCAAACGAATCCCATCACGCATGGGCATCATTATTTTTTGATCTACAATAGCGATCTCCTCCAGTTCTTGAAGGATGTTTTCTTGTGCCTGAAGGTTAAAACTGCTTACTATAAAACAAGTAAGTATAAAAGAGATAAATAGAATTTGTTTTTTCATTTTGCGAACAATTTATGGTGCCAATTTATGTAAAGCTTGCTAATACCTCTTGAAATAGAAAACTACAGTTGAGCAAGGTAGCCAAAACATTTTATTGAGAAAAATAGGCATTATACTACATATAAATATTATTAATGTATTTGAATACAAATATAGACGATGATATATGTTTATTTGCAAAAAATGAACACTTTGAGTGTTTCGTACAATGCCTTCTCAGCAAATTCCATTCGCATTTTTAATATGAACTAATATGTTTAAATATTTTCTAGGCACTAGCCCAAAGTGGTTTAAAATAACAATGATTTCCTTTCTTGTTATTAATATATTATCCTTCTATGTTCTAGGGCCCGTAATAACCGCTTGGCTATTTATTGGGGAATTCATATTTACGCTTGCTATGGCGTTGAAGTGTTACCCACTTCAATCAGGTGGATTAATTGCAATTCAAGCTCTTTTGCTTGGATTAACAACCCCAGAGACGGCCTATCATGAGGTGCATCAGAACCTAGAAGTACTTTTACTTTTAGTATTCATGGTCGCAGGCATCTACTTTATGAAGCCTTTACTCATGTTCATTTTTAGTAAAATTTTCACCAAAATAAAATCGAAACTTCTCTTATCTCTATTGTTCGTTTCTCTATCTGCTATTTTATCTGCTTTTCTCGATGCACTTACAGTGATGGCTGTATTAATAAGTGTATCGGTGGGATTTTACGGTGTATACCATAGAATCCAATCTAGTGCGGGAGATGTAAATGACAATGACATACCAGACAAAGACGAACTAAGCGGGGAAACTTTTAATCAGTTTAAAAGCTTTTTACGAAGCTTAATTATGCACGGGGCTGTTGGCACTGCCTTAGGTGGAGTTTGCACAATTGTTGGAGAACCCCAAAACTTACTCATCGGCCAAAGAATGAGTTGGGATTTTGCGGAGTTCTTCTTTAGAATGGCACCTATTACTATTCCTGTTTTCTTTTGTGGTTTACTAACCACCGTTTTACTTGAACTTACCGGTTGGTTTGGGTTTGGAGCTAAACTCCCTCCTGTTGCAAACCAAATTATTCAAGCATACATCAAAGAAGAGGACTCAAAGCGAAAAGACAAAGAAAAGTATGCATTGTGGGTTCAAGGAGTTGCAGCTATCCTGCTAATTTTTAGCCTCGCTTTACACATTGCTCCTGTAGGCTTTATTGGCTTGGCGCTAATCATCTTCCAAACTGCCTTTATGGGCATTACTGACGAACACGCTTTAGGTCATGCCTTCGAAGAAGCCCTGCCTTTTACAGGCCTGTTGGTTGTCTTTTTTGTAATTGTGGCTATCATTCATGACCAACACTTATTTTCTCCAATAATAGAATGGGCGCTTCAGCAAGACCTTAAAGACCAACCAAGTTTATTTTACGCAGCCAATGGTTTTCTATCTGCAATTAGTGATAATGTCTTTGTCGCAACAGTATACATTGGCGAAGTGGATAAGGCCTTTCAGAGTGGTGCGATTGATCGGGCACATTTTGAAAAACTTGCGATTGCGATTAATACAGGAACCAATTTACCAAGTGTTGCAACACCAAATGGACAGGCAGCATTCTTATTCCTACTTACATCATCTATTGCACCTTTAATTGGTTTGTCCTACGGAAAAATGGTCAAAATGGCTTTCCCTTATACCATAGTACTTGGAGTTGCAGGACTATTAGGGGTAATCTACTATCTGTAAATAATAGGTGTATTGCGCTATTGCAATTTAAAGTAATTCAACTTCCCTATAAATAGGGTACAACTTTTATAATATAATGTTTCCAACTACTAAAAGTCACTTTTATCACTGAGGTATTCGACGATAAAATTCCTTTTGAAATCTATAGTTTATCAAAACCTATCTACTCCAGTTCTTGAAGAATGCTTTCTTGTACTTATTAGGCTAAAACTACTTGCCATCAAAAAAGTAATTATCAAAGAATAGAATTTGATTTTTCATGTTCACAATGCTATTTTGTGCGATCTTTTTGAAATCTAACTTATTATTGATGAGATGCTATGCCTTTCGATAGGCAAGGTAGCAAAAAGAATTTTATAATTGTTGTACGCTCGTTTTGTTCCAACTAAATACCTTAAGAAAGTTTTGAAGTCCCTTTAATTGGATTCAACTCTGCTGACATGAATTAAGTCTAGTTCTTGCACAAAAAAATAGCGACACCATGAAGAGATGTCATATTTTTAATTTCTCCTGAGTAACAATTGTTACTACTAACCCTTTTTGAGCTCTCTAATTTTGCATTAAATTAATGATGAATATGACTCGAAAAATTAAAAATCAAATCCTCCTCCTCTTTATTCTTGGAAGTGCAGCTTCCCTGAGAGGGCAAGACACCTTAGTAATTTCTAAAGATGAAATGCTAGGAAAACTGAGCAAAAACAACTGGCAAATTAAAATTGCGAAGAAAACGCAAGATGCTTCTCGAGCAGATTATCGACAATCGAACGCCTTGTTTTTACCAAAAGTAGAACTCTCTTATTCTGCTATCACAACCACAAATCCATTAATGGCGTTTGGCTCGAAATTGAATCAGGAAATTTTAACGCAACAGGACTTTAACCTTACACTTTTAAACGACCCTGAAAGAACCAACAACTTTAGCACTCAAATACAAGTGCAGCAGCCTTTATTGAACATTGATGGGTTGTATGAGCGAAAAGCAGCTAAAGCAAAAATGCAGGCCATGTCACTTCAAACCCAACGCACAGAAGAAGGCGTAAGGTTGGAATTGAACAAATCTTACATGACTTTGCAGTTGGCCTATCACACTACTGAAGTGTTAGACCGTGCTGTTGCTGCAGCAGAATCAAGCTTAAAAATGGTATCTGACTACTACAACCAGGGCTTGCTGCAAAAACCTGACTTGTTAGCGGTTCAAGTAAGAGTGAATGAAATAAAAAACCAACAGCAAGCGGCACAGAACCAAGTAAACGAAGCTTCTGATTATCTGGCTTTCTTAATTAATGATACGACTCAAAATCAAATTTATCTTCCTTCCGAAGAGTTGGCGGACGTAATTACTCCTCTGCTAATCGCTCCTGAAATGTCAGCCAATAGAAGCGATATACTAGCCATGAACAAAGCAACAGAAGCTTACCGCCAATTAGCAAAATCGAGTAAAACGAAATTTTTACCTCGAATTAATGCTTTTGGAAGTTATCAATTATATGATGACGAAATTTTTCAAGCGGATGCCGATGGATACCTCGTTGGCGCACAACTTAGCTGGAAAATATTTGACGGTTATCAAGCCATTGGAAAAGCTGAAAAAAATAAAATTAATTACGAAAAGGCAAGAGCTGAAGCAAGTCAATATACTGCAAAAAGTGAGCTTGAAGTGAAAAACTACCACCGAAAACTAAGCCTAATCAAAAGCAAAATTGATAACAATGAACTAGCTGTTGAACAAGCTAGAGAAGCTTATCGAATCAGAAAAGATAGATTCAGTCAAGGATTAGAAAAAACAAACGACCTCATGATGGCTGAAAGCCTCTTACTTCAAAAAGAGTTGGAGCACTTAATGTCCATTTTCGAATACACCCTAACACAAGAATACCTCTCATTTTTAACTAAATAAACATGAAACAAATTAACTATACTATTATAAGCATCGTATTGGTTGCAGTACTTGCCGCTTGTGGCAAAGAAGTACCAAAATCAGCAGAAGAACTTACAGCAGTTGCAGTAAAAACTGGAAAGTCAACCCCTCAAGAAGCAGCGAATTACATTAGCGCTAGTGGAAAATTAGCCGCCGTAAAAAGTGCCAACATTAGCACCAGAATGATGGGACACGTCAGTCAACTCAATGTAACAATGGGACAGATGGTTAAAAAAGGTGACATATTGGTAAACATCAGCAATACAGATCTTTTGGCCAAAAAATCGCAAGTTGAAGCAGGTATTGCGCAAGCAACTACCGCATTTGAGAATGCTAAAAAAGACCACGAACGTTTTAAAAAGCTTCACGAGCAAAAAAGTGCTTCTGATAAAGAACTTGAAAATGTAACCATGCAATACGAAATGGCCAAAGCAGGATTAGCGCAAACGAATGAAATGAAAAAGGAAGTGCAAGCTCAATTTGCATACCTCAACATTCAAGCTCCTTTTAGCGGCAGAGTCATTAACACTTTTGTGAAAGAAGGAGACATGGCAAATCCAGGTCATCCATTGGTGAGCATTGAATCAACAGAAGCATTGGACGCCATTGCAATGGTTTCTGAAGAAGACATAGAAGCCGTTAAAAAAGGCATGGAAGCTAGAGTTTTCCTTAAATCTTTGGATACTGCAGTAAGTGGTACCGTTAGTGAAGTAAGTTATTCTTCTAAAAATACAGGTGGTCAATACATTGTAAAAATTAGTGTTGAAAATCCAACTGAAAAAATGCTATCGGGCATGTTTGTAAATGTTCAACTCAAAGGAAACGATATAGTAGAGAACAACAACCTCTTAATCCCTGAGAGTGCAATCACATACAACGGACAATTACAAGGAATTTACACCATTAGTGACAACAACAAAGCCATTCTTAGATGGCTGCGTTTAGGTAAAAAAGTTGGTGGTGAGGTAGAGGTTTTATCGGGTCTTTCACCCAATGAACTTTACATTACCGAAGCGAAAGGAAAATTATTTAATGGTGTTCCAGTAACATACTAAATCACCTAAAAACAGGTCGTTTAATAAAAAAATAAAATTATGCAAGAAGGAATATCAGGTAAGATAGCCAACTTTTTCATTAACTCTAAATTGACCATCTTATTGATGGTGGGGTTAATGGCAATTGGTCTTTACAGCTCAACGTTGATTCCAAGAGAAGAAGAGCCTCAGATTAATGTACCCATGGCGGACATTTTGGTGGGTTACCCAGGAGCTAACCCATCAGAGGTAGAAAGCAGAGTTGTTCAACCCTTAGAAAAAATTATAGCCAACATTAAAGGAGTAGAGCACATTCACAGTATGGCAATGAATGGACAGGCCATGATTATTGTGCAATTCTTTGTAGGAGAGGATACGGAACGCTCCTATGTAAAACTGTACGATGAACTCATGAAAAATCAACATATTTTTCCTGAGGGGGTTTATCAACCCATAGTAAAAACACGTTCGATTGATGACGTTCCGATGCTTGGCCTTACACTTTGGAGTGAAAACTATAATGATTACGAGCTTCGTCAAATAGCAGAGGAACTCACTACTGAAATTGAGAAGGTAAAAGATGTAGCCATTACAAAAGTAATTGGCGGTAGAAATAGACAAGTCAGAATTGAGTTAGACAAGGACAAACTCGCCGAAAATAAAATTGATGCATTAAGCATTATGCAATTGGTGAAAGCCAATAACAGTAGTTCTCAGTCTGGCACTTTCGTGAAAGGCAATGAAGAATTCTTAATCACAACAGGTCAATTTTTAAAGAACGAAGAAGATGTTGCCAATTTAGTAGTTGGGACTAATCAGAACATGCCGGTTTATTTGCACCAAGTTGCTACCATTCTCGACGGACCAGAACGACCAGCTAACTACGTAAGTTTTGGCTACGGAAAAGCAAATGAAAAGTTCAGTGAAAACCCTTCGGAATATAGTGCAGTTACGCTATCGGTAGCAAAAGTTAAGAGTGCCGATGCCATGAAGATTTCTGAGCAAATCATAAAAAAAGTGGAGAGCTTGAGAGAAACTATGATTCCGAACGATGTAAAAGTGGAAGTTAGCCGGAATTATGGCGAAACTGCTTCTCACAAGGTTGGGGAGTTATTACTTCACTTAGGTGTTGCCATTATTGCCGTTACTCTATTGGTAATGCTAGCCATGGGCTGGAGAGGCGGTTTGGTGGTATTTTTCTCAGTGCCATTAACCTTCGCGCTAACGCTTTTTAGCTATTACATGTTGGGCTACACCTTGAATAGAATCACACTTTTTGCATTGGTGTTTGTAGTTGGTATTGTGGTAGATGATAGTATCATTATTGCGGAGAATATGCACCGGCATTTCAAGATGAAACGGCTTCCTTTTAAACAGGCGGCTATTTATGCCATCAACGAAGTGGGGAACCCTACCATTTTGGCAACTTTCACCGTAATTGCTGCAATATTACCCATGGCCTTTGTGTCTGGAATGATGGGACCTTACATGAGTCCAATGCCAATTGGAGCTTCTATAGCTATGATTCTTTCTCTTTTTGTTGCCCTTACAGTGACACCATATTTAGGGTTCCACTTATTGAGAGAAAAAGACAAACACAGCGAGAAAGAAGCTGAAGGACATGAAACAACTTGGATCTACAAAGTGTATAAGAAAATAGAGCAACCTTTATTAGACAGCGGCTCAAAGCGCTGGTTGTTAATGGGATTCACTGTGCTACTTTTAATTGGTTCTGTAGCCATGTTTTTTACAAAGTCGGTAACGGTTAAAATGTTACCCTTCGATAATAAAAATGAATTTCAGGTAATTATTGACATGCCAGAAGGTTCTACCTTAGAAAACACAGCTGCAGTTACAAAGGAGATTGCTCAATACCTTTCTACTGTGCCTGAAGTGGTAAATTACCAAAATTACGTTGGGACCTCGGCTCCAATTACGTTTAACGGTTTAGTAAGACACTACGACCTTAGAGGTGGTAGTAACATGGCGGACATTCAGGTCAACCTTTTACCGAAAGATGAAAGAGACTTACAAAGTCATGACATTGCCAAAAAAGTTCGTCCACGAGTTCAAGAAATTGCGAAGAAGTTTGGAGCGAACGTAAAATTAGTTGAAGTTCCTCCCGGACCTCCTGTTCTTTCTACATTGGTAGCCGAAGTGTATGGTCCAAATTATGAGGAGCAAATCAAAGTAGCTGATCAGTTAAAAACCATTTTAACAAACACTGATGATGTGGTTGACATTGACTGGATGGTAGAAGCTAATCAAAGTGAGTATTTGATTGATATAGATAATGAAAGAGCGATGCTGAACGGTGTGGCACCTCAGCAAATCGTAGGTAACCTCACCTACCTTATGCGAGAAGTTCCCATATCTAATTTGTACGACGAGCGTTCTCACGACCCTGTAGACATTGTTATGGCATTGAAGGATGGGGAACGAAATAGCATCTCAGACTTAAAAGGCCTTAAAATTAAAAATCAACAAGGTCAGGTCGTGCCTGTAGGCAACTTGGTTAGCATTGAAAAGCAAGAAGCTGCAAAAACAATTTACCGCAAAGACCAACGAAGAGTCGTTTATGTATTAGCTGACATGGCGGGAGCTTTAGAAAGTCCAGTATATGCTATTCTAGGCATGGAAGAGAAAATTAAGGAGATTGACGTGCCGGAAGGTTATAAAATTAACGAGCTGTACATGGAGCAGCCAACTGACGAAAGCAACTTCACCATCAAGTGGGATGGTGAATGGCAAATTACATTGGAAGTTTTTAGAGATTTGGGAGCGGCCTTTTTAATTGTAATCATCATCATTTACATGTTAATTGTTGGTTGGTTCCAGAATTTTAAAACACCAATCGTTATGATGATAGCCATTCCTTTATCCTTGATCGGAATTGTATTAGGCCATTGGTTGTTGGGTGCATTCTTTACCGCTACTTCCTTTATCGGCATGATTGCTTTAGCAGGAGTGATGGTTCGAAACTCTGTGCTCCTTATTGATTTCATTGAAATTAGATTAAACGAAGGCGCTCCATTGAAACAAGCCATTATTGATGCAGGTGCGGTTCGCACTACTCCTATTTTATTGACAACAGGAGCAGTTGTTATCGGAGCATCGATTATCCTGTTTGATCCCATTTTTCAAGGATTGGCCATCTCATTAGTCGCCGGAGCAATTGTTTCTACCATCCTTACTTTGATTGTAGTTCCTGTAATTTACTACATGACTGAAAAAAAGAAATGGACAGCAAACCAAAATGAAAAATAAAAACATGAAACTGATAACGATAACAGCAATACAAGAGTTTGAAGCTGACTTGAAAAAAATCTTAAAGAAAAGCAAGGTGAATGCCTTCTCTTCGACTTCAGTAAATGGGTTTTCCAGAAATGAGAACTCAAATATGGATGACAATTGGTTTGGCGGAGAAACAGGGAATACAAGATCAATTTTAATATTTGCCTTTGTAAAGGCAGATTGCCTGGACGAAGTATTTAAATCAATTGAAATATTTAATCAAGAACAAGAATCAGCATCTAAAATTCACATTGCTGTTCTTAATGTAGAAAAATCAAATTAGAAATTATGAAAAACAGAATTGTAAGAGCAGTAGCCGGAACCTTTATTTTAGCGAGTCTATTATTGGCTATTTATGTAAATATAAATTGGCTTTGGTTCACTGCCTTTGTCGGAGCAAATTTATTGCAATCGTCCATTTCTAAATGGTGTTTAATGGACACCATTCTTAGTAAATTAGGAGTAAAAGATTAGGTTCAACGCCGATGGATTTATTGATCCATCAAATTAAAGTACAGAACAAAAAAAAGCCATCTCGAAATTCGAGATGGCTTTTACAATATCCTGTTTCTAAATACTAAACGTCGCTTCTAAAAGCTGAATGACCGGTAATGTCCATTCCGGTAATTAGTAAGTGAATGTCGTGTGTCCCTTCGTAAGTTATTACGGACTCTAAATTCATCATGTGACGCATAATTGGGTATTCTCCTGTAATTCCCATACCTCCATGTATTTGACGAGCTTCTCTAGCAATCTTCAATGCCATATCAACATTGTTTCTTTTTGCCATTGAGATTTGTTGTGTCGTTGCTCTACCTTCATTTTTCAATTGACCCAATCGATACGTTAACAATTGTGCTTTCGTGATTTCGGTAATCATTTCAGCTAATTTTTTCTGCGTTAACTGATATGCTGCAATTGGCTTTCCAAACTGAATTCGCTCTTGTGCATATCTCAAAGCCGAATCATAACAATCCATAGCAGCTCCAATAACACCCCAAGCAATGCCGTAACGAGCAGAATCTAAACAACCAAGTGGCGCTCCTAATCCTGATTTATTCGGCAATAAATTCTCTTTGGGAACCTTTACATTATCAAAAACTAACTCTCCAGTTCTTGAAGCTCTCAACGACCATTTACCGTGAGTTTCGGGAGTTGTAAACCCTTCCATGCCTCGTTCGACAATTATACCGTGAATTCTACCTTCTTCATTTTTTGCCCAAACTACAGCTACATCACAAATTGGTGAATTAGTAATCCACATTTTTGCTCCGTTCAACAAATAATGGTCTCCCATGTCTTTGTAATTTGTAATCATTCCGCTTGGATTTGACCCATGGTCTGGTTCTGTTAATCCAAAAGATCCTACCCAATCGCCTGAAGCTAGTTTTGGTAAATATTTTTTGCGTTGTGCTTCGTTTCCGTAATTATAAATTGGATACATCACTAACGAACTTTGAACAGAAGCAGCAGATCTCAAACCTGAATCACCTCTCTCAAACTCTTGCATAATCAACCCATAGGAAATTTGATCTAATCCAGCTCCACCATACTCAGTTGGTATGTAAGGCCCAAAACCACCTAATTCGGCAATTCCTTTATTTAAATGAATCGGATATTCTCCCTTTTGAGCTGCCTCTTCAATAATTGGGGAAACATCTTTTTTTACCCATTCTCTAACCGTGTCTCGGATTAACTTGTGTTCTTCCGTTAACAATTCATCTAATAAGTAATAGTCTGGTGCTTGAAATCTATCGCTAGCCATATTGTTTATTATCTATTTGTGCAAAATTAGTCATAAAAAGAAGTTTTTCCCTCTTCAAGAAGACAGTCAAAGCTTAATTTTGTTTCTAAAATCACAACTAGTGCAAGACTCCATTCAGTTACTACCTGCTATTAAATTCTCTCCTTTCAACTTTCCGGAGAGAGCGGTAAATCATGATGCATGGATAGATACATTGATCGTTCATGGTGAAGGGTTTTCAATAACCCCGGTAAGCTATGAAGGAACAATCGCACAACCTAACTCTTCTGCGTGGATCATCGTCGTCTTATTAATTGGGTTTTCTTGTTTGGCTATTTCTCGTTCCGTTTACCAAAAACGATTTAATATGTTGTACAAAACATTAGGCAACTGGAAACTATCCAAACAAATAATCCGGTACGAAAAAGTATATACTCACCCTGTTAACATTCTGCTGTCGCTGAATTTCATTTTAATGGTTCCACTATTCTTTAGTATTGTTTACGTAAAGCTCTTCAACCCCTCAACACTTTTAGAACAGCAATACATCGTTTTTATGGTTCCGCTTATTATTTATTTGCTTGCTAAAACAGGGCTGTACCAGTTTAGCGGATGGCTATGGAATGAAAAACCAGTAATTGAAGAATATCTATTTCAATCTAACCTATTTAACAAGTATTCGGGAGTTGCCTTCCTATTTTTAACTTCCTTGGTTGTTTATTCGCCAATAGAACTTTCAATATTAGCAAAAATTGGACTAGGCAGTTTAGGGTTATTAGCTTTTTTTCAAATAGTTAGAGGGTTTATGATAGGACTAGAAAATGGGAAGCAATTACTTTTTATAATTGCGTATCTTTGCACCCTCGAAATTCTACCCTGGTTCGTCATTGGAAAATGGATAAGAATCAGTTTATAATTTCAATCTCTTTAGGTTACTAATTTATAAAAATTTTACACTTTGAAAGTAAAAACAATCTTAGTTTCTCAACCAAAACCAGAAACGGAAAAATCTCCCTATTTCGACCTTTCTGAAAAATGCAAAGTTAAAGTTGACTTTAGATCTTTTATTCACGTAGAAGGTATAGACTCAAAGGAATTTAGAACGCAGAAAGTTAATGTTCAAGACTTTGGAGCCATAATTTTTACAAGCCGAAATGCTGTAGATCATTTTTTCAGAATAGCGGAAGAACTAAGGTATAATGTGCCTGACGATTTAAAATACTTTTGCATTTCAGAATCAACTGCTTATTACCTTCAGAAATATGTAGTTTACAGAAAAAGAAAGATTTTTCACGGCAGACAAACCATGGAAGACTTAATGCCTTTAATAAAGAAACATAAAGGAGAAAAATTTCTTTTGCCTTGTGCTGACATATTGAAAAAGGACATCCCAGAGGTTTTGGAAAAAAACAACATTAATTTCCAACAAGCAATTTTATACAGAACGGTTTGTAGTGATTTATCTGACTTAGCCGATGTAAATTACGATGTATTGGTTTTCTTTAGTCCTGCAGGAATTGCCTCACTTTATGAGAACTTCCCCGGGTTTAAGCAAAATGATACCAGAATTGCTGTTTTTGGGGCAACAACAGCTAAGGCTGCTGAAAACGCTGGTTTAGAAATCAATATTGCTGCACCAAAACCTGAAGCGCCTTCAATGACTATGGCTTTAGAGCAATACATTAAGAAACAGAGCAAGAAATAAAAAACTCATAAAACTTTTGAAAGGCATTGCTCCGTTGAGTCAATGCCTTTTTTTATTTTTAATCTCAATGAATAACGAACGTTTTACACTTAAAAAAGATGAAATTCTTTCGAAAAGAGACGATATCAATTTTCTTTTTTCAGAAGGAAAGCACTTCAAAGAGTTTCCTTTCAAGGTAATACATCGGAAAGTAGTTAAAAGTGACGCAAGTTCTTTGCAGTTTGCCGCAAGTATCCCAAAACGACTTTTTAAAAAGGCAGTTGACCGAAACTTGCTAAAAAGAAGGTGTAAAGAAGCTTATCGTTTAAATAGAAATAGTCTAAAAACAAATTGTGAGAAGCAAAATATTGAACTACACTTTATGTTGATTTACATTTCTAAGGAGTCTATGAATTATGAAATAATTGAGGAGAAAATAATCTTAACTTTACAACGTTTGCAGGCTATATATGCAGAAACTTCTCAGTAAATTTTTGATTTTATTGGTAAAAATTTACCAAGTTGTTTTGTCTCCCTTTTTAGGAGCAAATTGCAGATACATGCCAACTTGTTCAGCATACAGTATTGAAGCGATTCAAGTGCATGGGCCCTTTAAAGGCTTTTGGCTAGCGCTTAAACGAATTTTATCTTGTCACCCATGGGGAGGCAGCGGTATTGACCCAGTACCTAAAAAGAAATAAATGAAAAAGACAAAAAAAATAATTATTGCCCTAAGCATCTCTGTTTCAGCATTCCTTTCCTATGGTTTTGCAGATAACTATTTTGAGCTTTCAAAAAATCTGGATATTTTTAGCACTTTACTGAAAGAACTAAATACATACTATGTTGATGAGACGAAGCCAGGGGAGTTAATGAAAACAGGCATTGACGCCATGCTTCAATCGCTCGATCCTTATACAAATTACATCCCAGAATCGGCGATTGAAGATTACCGCTTCATGACTACCGGACAATATGGAGGAATAGGAGCATTGATTCATAAAGACAGTAATGAAATTATTGTATCTGAACCTTACGAAGGCTTTCCTGCCTTCAAAGCCGGACTAAAAGCGGGCGATATTATTTTAAAGGTAAATGAAAACAAAGTAGAAGGCAAAAATTCAAGTGATATTTCAAAGCTACTGCGAGGCCAGTCCGGAAGCTCTTTAAATGTGACCATTAAACGTCCAAACATCTCTGAGCCAATGATCAAGGAGATTGTACGAGAAAATATAAAAATCAATGACGTCCCTTATTTTAAAATGTTGGACAGTGAGGTTGGCTACATCAAACTATCTAGCTTTACAGAAACTGCATCGAAAGAATTTATAGCAGCCTTTGATGAATTAAAAGCTCAGGGCATGAAGGAGTTAGTGTTTGATTTACGAGGAAATGGCGGAGGCTTATTAATTGAAGCTGTTGACATTGTTAATATTTTCATCCCAAAAGGAAAAAAAGTGGTTGAAACAAGAGGCAAACTACAAAAGTGGGATGCGACCTATGTTACCAGAAAAGAACCGTTGGACATTAAAATTCCAGTTGCAATTTTAGTAGACGGTGGATCAGCTTCTGCTTCTGAAATTGTTTCAGGCACACTTCAAGATTACGATCGAGCAGTAATTGTCGGACGTCAAACATTTGGAAAAGGCTTGGTGCAGCAAACAAGACCTTTAAGTTACAATGCTCAGCTAAAAGTTACGGTTGCAAAATATTACATTCCTAGTGGAAGATGTATTCAAAGAATTGATTATTCAACTAAAGATGAGCGAGGAAAAGCGTTGACAGTTCCTGATTCTTTAATAAACTCTTTTAAAACCGTTTTAAACAAACGTCCCGTTAGTGATGGAAAAGGAATTAAACCGGACCTGTTCACGGAAGAAGAAAGCATGAGTATAATAACCGCCACATTAATGCGCAGCTATAACATATTCAATTATGCTACATCCTATTACCTAAGTCATCCGACTATTGCTCCGGCAAAAGAATTTCAATTAAGTGATAAGGAATACGATGAATTCATCGTATACTTAGGGGACAAAAATTACAACTACTCTACTCAGAGTGAGGGAATTCTTAAGGAGTTGAAAGAAGTTGCCAAGAACGAAAAGTATTTTACAGGTGCTGAAAGTGAATATGCTGCATTATTAGAGAAACTAACTCCAAACAGAAACAGTGACCTGATTAAATTCAAATCAGAAATTAAAATGATTCTCGAAAATGAAATAATTTCAAGGTACTATTACCAAGATGGTAGAATTGAGCAATCGTTAAATAGCGATCCTGATGTTCAGGAAGCATTGCAATTACTAAAAAACAAAAAACAATACAATGAAATCCTTGCCGGGACGTTTATTCCCAACAAATAGAGATACTTGGGCTTACTAAATATTTTCTTAAAACCGGAACATCCAGTTACAATGTGGTTAAACCACAGACATTTATACTTGCTTGGCTTAGCTACAATTCTTTGTGGTTTAGGCTGGTCCAACATTCTTATGAGCATAGGTCAATTCATCATAATTGGTAATTGGATTATTGAGTTTGATTTTAAACGCAAGCTATTTAAATTAAAAACGAGCCCTATTATTTGGATCGTTCTAGCTCTTTTTTTAATTCATGTTGCTGGATTATTATGGACCTCAGATTTTAAATATGCACTCAAAGATATAACAACAAAACTCCCTTTACTCGCTTTCCCTGTTATTATAGGGACTACCAAAAAGTTAAGGCTTGTTGAATGGAAATTACTTTTGGGAATTTATGTTACGACTCTTTTCGTTTTAACGATTGTCAGTTTAGGAAAGTATTTAAGCTTCTGGGGAGCTGAAGTTCACGATAAAAGAGAGTTATCTATTTACATTTCACACATTCGTTATGGACTAAATTTGGCATTTGCAGCCATTTTATTACTTTGGTACAGACCACTACCACCAATGGCCTTAAACATACTTTTGGCTATCTGGTTTGCCCTATGTCTTGTCTTGTTCCAATTATTTACCGGATTAATTATTCTAGGTATAATTACTTTTATTCTCTCCATTGTTAAGAGACGGGCAATTTTCAAGAATGCACGCTTTATTAGGTTGTACTTCGCTCTATCTGTGGTGGGTGTAGCTTTCTTGAGTTATCAGGTAATTTTAGTTTATCAAGACTTTAATAGCACGATTTCGCTTAACTATGATCAAGAAGACATGATGAATAGTTCGGAGACCATAAATGGAGAAATATACAGCCATGAAGGCACAGATCAGAGAAAAGAAAATGGAGTCTTCACGAGAAGATACATCGCTAGAAAGGAAATAAAAAAAGAGTGGGAAAATACAAGTTCCCTCCCATTTAAAAATGAGAAAGGCATTGATAATCCAATTGTACAAAGATTGTATAGATACATGTCTTCAAAGGGTCTCAAAAAAGATTCCTTGGGGTTTTCCTCGTTAAGCAGAGAGGAGATTACAGCTATAGAAAATGGTGTTGCCAATTATTATTACTTTACGCACAACAGCTTACAAAACAGATTACATAAAATATTTTATGAAATAAGAGAGTTTCGTCGAACGGGTAATGCTAGTGGATACTCTATCGCAATGCGTTTAGAGTACTGGGAAACAGGTCTAGCAATTTTCCAAAAGAACATGCCTTTCGGTGTTGGAACAGGCGATATTAGAATTGCTTTTAAACAAGAATACGAATTGACCCACTCGAAGCTTGATCTTATGTACCGTAATAGAGCTCATAATCAATACATCACCTTCTTAGCTTGTTTTGGCATAATTGGAACTCTAATTATCCTTTTCTCCATCTATTACCCTATGTTTCGATTACAGTCCAATCCACTTTTAGGAATGACTTTCTTACTGATGATGAGCCTTTCGTTTTTAACAGAAGACACCTTAGAGACTCAAGCCGGAATTACACTTTACGCTTCTTTTTACTGCTTAATCTTATTTGGGTTAAATGACTTGAGAGAGAAAACCTCCAGGTAGCACTCCAATGTGTTTTTTGCCGTTTGCTCTTTTGAAAACAACTGAACTTTTCTTTTTGCCGATTCAACACAGTTTTCTCTTAATAAAGGTTCACTAATCATTCGCTCAACAGCTTTCGTAAGCTCCTCAATATTTTTAACTTCACAGAGCAGCCCGGTTATTTCGTTTTCAACCAATTCCGAAATTCCGCCACCCGCTGTCCCCACAACAGGAACGCTACAGGCAAAAGCATCTAGTATAGATGTTCCTAGACCTTCGGTTTTCGAAGTAATTAAAAACAAATCTAAATCAGCTAACACTTCAGGAATATCATTCCTAAAACCGGTAAAAGTGAACTGATTTTTCATACTCTTCGATTCAGCATATAAATGGATCTCATCTTTCATTGGCCCTTCACCCATCACTACAAAATGACAGTTAGAATGATTCGCAATTACCCTTTCAGCTACATCAATAAAAGTGAAATAGTCTTTATGGTCTGCTAGAGCAGAAGTATTACCAATTAAAAAAACACCTTCCTCGATTCCTAACTCCTTTCTCAAAACTCCAGAAGAAGGTTTGAATTTATTCAAATCAATTCCTGAATAAATCGTTTCCAATTTCGACTGATCTTTAATTCCTGCCGCCGTAATTCGTTTTATGGTATCACTGACACAAAGAATTTTTTTTATCTGCCTATGATTGTATTTAAAATATGAAAAAAGATTCTTTTTAATGGAAAAATCAACTCTCCTACTCAAAATAATTGGTGTCTTATTGCCAAAAATACTAGCTGCTAAAATTGAAAAAGTATGTGCATGTGCATCGTGCAAATGAATGAGATCTATCCGATTCTCAACACAAATTTGTTTCAATCGTTTAGCGTAAGAAAAATCAATGCTTCCCTTTTTGGGTTGAGTAAAATACGTTATGTCATTTTCCCTGCAAAAAGTTTCCATTTTTGATCCAGCAGAACACAGTACAAAATTGTCTACCTCGTTCTTCAACTCTTGAACTAAGTAGGCGGCCTGCTGCTCTCCTCCTCGCCAACTTAATGCCGTAACTACCTGTAGAATTTTCGCTTTCATACTAATTACCTTGCTTTTGCAGTCGACTCAACTTTTTATATTTCAAATAATTCGCATAAGCTGAAAGCGTGCTAATATCCCACCCGGCTTTTCCATCTAAAAAGCCAAGTCGAACAACGTAGTTTTTTATAAACCTAGCCAATGGCTTGACCACAATCAGTACTAAATTCGATCGCTTCCCTTTTTCCAATAGCGCTTGCGCCCCAATGGTAGAAAATTTTTCAATTTGCAATAAATGCTCCGCCTTTGTATAAAAGGAATAGTGTAAAATATCCCCTTCTAAGTGCGGAACATATTCTTTCGAAGGCACCCTATATTCATCATGTGGATTCAATCCATCCCACCTTCCTACTCTGCGATCAAACAAACGAATTTTAGTATCGGGATACCACGATGTGTGACGAACCCAATATCCGCAATAGTTTGTCATACGATTCATTTTATAAGCGATTGATTTCCAATTATGCTTTACACTTAAAATATCTTTAGTCAACTTTTCATCTAAAGCCTCATCAGCATCTAACGACAGAACATAATCGAACTGAGCTTGACTTTTTGCCCAATTCTTTTGCTGAATATGCCCTTCAAAGGCATGTTCTAAAAACCGAACTCCTAATTTCTCGCAAATCAGTTTCGTTTTGTCTTTTGAAAACGAATCTACTACCAACACTTCATCTGCAACTTTTTGAGCAGAAAGCACGCAGCGTTCAATGTTTTTTTCTTCATTGAACGTAATAATAACCGCTGATAGTTGTACCTGCATGCTGCAAAATAACGGTAATTTATTTCAATCTATTCAGAAAAGCAATTTGCTTTTAAAGAATTACTTTTGGCTAAACTTTTCGCGAATGTCTAAGCTATATATCGTTCCTACACCAATTGGCAATTTAGCCGACATGACTTTTCGCTCCGTTGAAGTGTTAAAAAACGTAGACACGATTCTCTGCGAAGACACTAGAACAAGCGGAAAACTGCTAAAGCACTATGAAATTAAGAAGCCACTATTCTCATATCACCAACACAATGAACACAAGGTAACTGATGCTTTAATTGAACGTTTACGGTCAGGTGAGAGTATGGCTTGTATCACCGATGCAGGAACTCCAGCTATTTCTGACCCCGCCTTTTTATTAGTACGGGCCTGTGCAGAAAACGATATTGAGGTTGATACTCTTCCGGGTGCAACTGCCTTTGTCCCCGCCTTAGTTAACTCAGCATTGCCTTGTGACAAATTTGTTTTTGAAGGTTTCCTTCCGCACAAAAAAGGTCGACAAACTCGATTAAAGTTTTTAGCAAACGAAACAAGAACCATTGTATTCTATGAATCCCCGCACAGATTAATAAAAACACTAAAACAATTGCTAGAGTTTTTCGAAGAAGAACGAAATGCTAGCGTTAGTCGCGAATTAAGTAAGATGCATGAAGAAACAGTACGAGGTACTTTTTCTGAATTAATTAAATACTACGAAACACATACTTTAAAAGGAGAAATTGTGCTTGTCGTAGAAGGTTTAGCTGCAAAATAATACCATGTACAAAACACTAAGCTCTTTTTACCAAAACCTTCTTCAATCAAAATGGAAAATTTTTTGGACGTTATTAGCCGCTAGCATATTATTTAGAGTCATCTCATTTAATTACTCCGTTATAGACCACGACGAATCAACTTATCTACTAATTGCTAGTGAATTAAACGAAGGCGCAAGACTATATACAGACGTTGTAGATACCAAACCCCCAGGCATTTTTATCACCTTTGCCATGCTAGAAAAAGTAATTGGAAAGAGCATTTTCAGTATCCGACTGTTCGGCAGTTTTATCATCAGTCTTTCCGCATTTCTTCTATTTCTCATTTCTCGTCAATTTGGTATTAATAAATCACTTGCGTTTCTATCTGGCATATGTTACATTATAGTATTTTCCTGCTACCGAACCGGCCTAGCCGTTAATACAGAAATGTTTTTCTCACTTTTTGCATTAGCCGGACTATTCATTTTATTGAAGGCTGAAAATAAAAACATCCCGGGCTTATGGCTATTAGCAGGATTATTAATCGGAATCGGGTTCATCTTTAAATATGTTGTACTTGCCAGTTTTGGAGCATTCACCTTATTCTTTCTTTTAGAGAAAAAAGTATTTAAAAACATTCTAAGAAAAATTTTAAAATTTACCCTTGGTCTTCTAGGAGTTTTACTACCCTTTATACTTACACACCTCTATTTTAAATTAACCGGCAGGTTTGATGACTTTTATGAAATAATTTACAACGTAACGAGTCGTTATTCCTCTGAATTCTCTATCGTCAACTCGATAAAATTCTTCCTCAACTTTCATCTCTTGTACCTGCCATTTCTCTTTCTTTTCTACTTCGGTATATTCAATAAAAGCTTAAATTCAGGTGTGAGAAAAATAGCAGCTTTATGGTTCGCTTTTGCTTGGATTATGGTCTTGTTGCCAGGCAAACCTTTCAGGCATTACTACTTACAACTATTACCCCCAATAAGTCTTATTGTTCCTCTAGCATTTAGCCGCATATTAACAATCAAATCAATTGCAGCAACTGCAAAGACTAAAATTGCATACGGTTCCATAGCTATTGCATTTGTAATTAGCGTAATTAATCAATCGTATTTCTGGACACAGCCAGATGTTGTGAAAGAAATTTCTGCAAGAATAGCTTCAAATATCAGTGAGGATGATTTTATAGTGACCGACCAACAATTGCAATTAACGCATTACCTTTTAGGTTTGACTCCCCCTTCAAAGTATGTTCACCCCACTTTAATATTTATTCACAATCGAGCATTTGCAATTGACACCGAAGTGGAAATGGATAAAATTTTAGACAAAAGTCCAAAATTTATCATTTACGAAAAGTTCAAGAATTATTACGAAAGTAATGCAAGGATCAAGAGTGATTACCACTTGTTTGACCGCATAGGAACAGTGACCATTTTACAAATTAATCCTTAATACGCTATTGCTATTAATATGCTATAATTCCTACTTTTAAGGTATGGAAAAACGTTGGACCTTATTGCCACAAGCTGAGAAAGAAACCATTCAAAAGCTTTCTTCTTCGCTGAACAACCTCAACGAAACACTCTGTAATATTTTAATTAATAGAGGAATTGACGATTTTGAAAAAGCGAAAGTATTTTTTCGTCCGAACACGAATCAGTTGCATTCCCCTTTTTTAATGAAAGACATGGACAAGGCGGTTGCTCGACTGCAGAAAGCCATTCGCAACAATGAAAATATTCTCGTTTACGGCGATTATGATGTCGACGGAACAACTTCTGTCGCCCTCGTTTATTCCTACGTATCTTCTTTCTACAAAAACTTAAGCTACTACATTCCAAATCGATATACTGAAGGTTATGGCGTTTCTTATCAAGGAATTGATTTTGCTGAAGAAAATGACATTAGTTTAATCATTGCACTGGATTGTGGTATAAAAGCAGTTGAAAAAATTGACTATGCCAATAAAAAGAACATTGATTTTATCATTTGCGACCATCATCTACCGGGTGACGCGGTACCCAATGCCATTGCGGTTCTTGACCCTAAACAGTTAGATTGTGAGTACCCTTACAAAGAGCTTTCCGGCTGCGGTGTCGGTTTTAAATTCATGCAAGCTTGGGCTGAAGAAGAAAAACACGAAGTAGATCAACTGTTCTCGTTAATCGACATCTTAGCGGTGAGTATTTGCGCAGACATTGTTCCGATTACAGGTGAAAATAGAGTGCTTTGCCACTATGGAATTCAAAAGCTAAATAAAAACCCACAGCCTGGCTTTAAGGCCATGTTGGAAATAGCCAACAACAAAAAGAAAGAATTAACGGTAACCGACATTGTATTCACACTTGCTCCGAGAATTAACGCTGCAGGCAGAATTGAAAGCGGAAATAAAGCGGTAGAAGTCATGCTTTCACAGAATCCACAGTTAGCAGATGAAGGTGGAAATTACATTGACCTACAAAATACGGATCGAAAAGAGTTGGATAAAACCATTACCAAAGAAGCCCTAGCAATGATTGAGGCGGATGAGACTCTTATCGCTCAAAAAACGACGGTTTTGTTTAAACAAGATTGGCACAAAGGCGTAATTGGCATTGTGGCCTCTCGTTGCATTGAAACTTATTATCGACCTACGATTATCTTAACCGAAAGTAAAGGCGTTGCAGCCGGCTCAGCACGCTCAGTGAAGGGCTTTAGTGTTTACAATGCAATAGAAGAGTGTGCCGACTTATTGGAGCAATTTGGCGGGCACAAATATGCCGCAGGAATGACAATGCCTCTTGAAAACGTGAGAGCTTTTCAAAAAAAGTTTGAGGAAGTTGTAGCTAGTTCAATTGACCCCGACTTACTCATTCCTGAAATAGAAATTGATGCAGAATTAGATTTAGCAGATATAGAACCCAAGCTTTACCGCGTATTAAAACAGTTCGCTCCCTTTGGCCCGCTCAACATGAAACCTACGTTTGTAAGCAAAGGTGTTTACGAAAAGGGACAAGCCCGAATTGTGGGAGACAATCATTTAAAGTTGGAGGTTGTTGCAAATAAAAATGATGCTAGAGGCATCGCAGGCATCGCTTTTAACTTGGGTAAAAAAATGGATCTTCTAAAAAGCGGAGAACCTTTTGATGTCGTGTATCACATTGAAGAAAACGAGTGGCAAGGCAGA
>JBLHTZ010000021.1:0-38418 GCA_047627915.1 Vicingaceae bacterium | reverse complement strand
ATATTTGTTCTTTTGTAATGTACCTCTCCGTCAACTACAGTTCCAGCTGTATAAAATTCTCCTTCACCCCAACTGTTAGTAAGGTGCTCGTAGTTAAAAGTTGGCCCGTGCACTAAATTAGCGGACAACACTAGGACTGAAAATAAAATAAGAGTTCTGATTACGGTGTTAGTTTTAATTGTTGTGCCGTTTAGTGTATAATATGGTAGGAGACTGCGTATTTAAATATCAGTTTACGACTCAAAATTGATGCTGACGATTACATCGGAAACTAAGAATCTCCTTATCAATTGTATACATTATTGGGAGTCATTATCATTAATAATATTATTGTTCTTTAATAATTATTGAATTCCCTTTAGTTAGGTTTACAGCATAATCCAGTATGGCGACCCCATAAGTTGTTATATCTAAATGAATCCATCCTATAGATCCATTCTTTTTTACTCCTAAATAACTGTCTCTTAGGTTTTCACTACCAGTATGCGGGCAACCATTTATTAAGGTTGACCAGACAGCTACTCCATTGTTAGTATTAAACTGTATTGTATCATTCATTTTAAATAAGATATGGTGATATCCCCAACCTTCCTTCGAGACAATAATTGAATCATCACTATTATTACCTTCTATTTTAAAAACGCATGAATAGTCGTCCCAACCACCACACTTAGGATAGTCACATGTTGTTGGTGAATGAAGAACTGAAACGTTAAAGTCAACCACATTATCGTCGTCAATGTCTATCTCGTAAGTTACTGTGTTTTGTGAAGGATATGGAATTCTAGAGTCAACACAATCCGGCCCATTTGAAACAATTACAATCGAATCAATAGAAATTAAATTAGTGTCTGGTATAATATCACTAAATAAAACACTATCAACTTCTTTACTTGGTGGAAGACTATCAACTATTTGGTTTACACTATCAACACCCTGGTTTATTTCATTATCAACTGCTTCGTTGATTTCATTAGTTTCTTTTTTACAGCCAATTATAGAAAGTATTAACAAAATTAATATAGTTGTATTTTTCATCTTAGCAATTGTAATATCAAAATAGTGTAACTTTAAATGGCTTTTTTCATTCTACCTTATAAGTATCTTCACAACAAAGACCAAATATAGTACGCTATGATGTTTATAAAAAAAATATTTTCAATTTACTAAACAATAAAAGTTGCGTGTCATTTTCTCTTTTTTAACTAAGATTTCACCATGTATTTTACTTTTTGGTTGTAATTGTGTCCTTTTTATTAGGGTCAAATTGTCTAAGGGGTGGGGCTTCGACTATCGCTCTGACTGACAAAACTTGGTAGTTAGTTTAAACTTCCTTGTCATGCTGAGCGAAGATTGCCTGTTAATTTTCTTGTCGTCCTGAGCGCCGTCGAAGGGTTTAACAAGAAAAGAGTCGAAGAGTAAGGCAAGAAAGGACACTTAAGCTGAATGGCTTCTTAATCTTACCGTTCTGAGCAATTCAATTCTTTATACATTTCCGTATCTTCGAAATTCAAAAATACACTCGATGATACCGTTCAAAAAAATACTAACCCTTAGCATGGTTATGCTTTTAGCCGTTTCAGCTCAAGCACAAAAAAAGAAAAGTAAGAAAGACAAAACCGCTACTACCGTAGTAAAATCTAAGAAAAAGTCTGAAATAAAACCCTACAAGGAGGTTATTACCGCCAAGTCAAAAAGTGATGATGGTATTTTTAAGGTGCACCAAGTGGAAGAGCTGTATTATTTTGAAATTCCATTTACTGCGTTAGAAAAAGACATGTTATTGGTTTCTAGAATTGCTAAAATACCTGCCGGTTTAGGTGGTGGTTATTTAAATGCCGGTTCAAAAACAAATGAGCAGGTCATTCGATGGACAAGAGTTAATAACAGCATTCACTTAAAATCAATTTCTTTCAACAGCATAGCCAATGATTCCTTGCCTATTTTTCAGTCGGTGTCAGATAATAACTACGCCCCAGTATTGGCGGCCTTTAAAATTAAGGCATTCAATAAAGATTCTACCGCTGCCGTAATTGAAGTGAACGAATTGTTTTTACAAGATATTCCTGCTCTTAGCGGATTAAATAGCTCGTTAAGAAAAAAGCACAAAGTAAAAGGGTTGGACAAAACTCGGAGTTTTATTAATCGCATGCAGAGTTACCCTGAAAACATAGAAATTCGTCACGACATGACGTATTCGGCTTCGGAACCGCCAAGCGTTTTCCGTTCGGGCACCATTTCCATGCAAATGAGTCAATCGATGTATTTGTTGCCAGAAAAGCCAATGCAACCGAGGTTGTTCGACAAGCGAGTAGGCTGGTTCACCACGAGCCAAATAGACTATGGTTCGGAAGCTTTAAAATCTGATAAAAAGACCTACATCAATCGATGGAGACTAGAGCCCAAAGACCCTGAAGCGTATGCTCGAGGAGAGTTGGTGGAACCAGTAAAACCAATTGTATATTACTTAGATCCTGCTACTCCAGAAAAGTGGAGACCCTATTTTAGACAAGGAATTGAAGACTGGCAAATGGCTTTTGAGGCGGCTGGTTTTAAGAATGCTATTTTAGCCAAAGATGCTCCCACCAATGAAGAAGACCCGGATTGGAGTCCGGAAGATGCACGTTATTCAACTGTTCGCTATGTGGCAACTACTACAAGAAATGCTATGGGTCCAAGTGTGAGCGATCCACGTTCGGGAGAAATTATAGAAAGTGACATTGTTTGGTACCACAACCATTTACGATCTTACAGAAACCGTTATTTATTGGAAACTGGAGCAGCAAACCCCAAAGCCAGAACGTTGAACACACCCGAAGCAGAAATTGGTGAAATGATGCGCATGGTAATTTCTCATGAAATTGGGCATGCCTTGGGTTTACCGCACAACATGAAGGCAAGTTATGCCTACCCAACCGATTCATTGCGTTCGCCAAGTTTTACCAAGAAATGGGGATTGGCTTCTACGTTAATGGATTATACGCGCTACAATTACGTGGCACAACCAGGTGACGGTGATGTACGCTGGGTAAGAATGTTAGGACCTTACGATAGTTACGCCATTAATTGGGGGTATCGGTACATTCCATCAGCAAATTCTGCTGCAGCAGAAAAACTAACCTTGAACAAATGGATCAATGAAAAGGCTGGAGACCCAGTTTACCTTTTTGGTGGGCGCAATAGTTACGACCCAAGTTCGCAAACTGAAAGTGTAGGTGATGACCCAATAAAGGCAAGTACCTACGGATTAAGCAATTTGAAAATTGTGGCGAAAAACCTAAACCAATGGACGGCCACACCAGATGAAGGCTATGAAGATTTGAATGAATTGTACGGCGAATTATTTGGGGTTTGGTCGCGTTATAGCGGGCACGTGGTAACCAACATAGGCGGTGTTTACGAGGAATTACTGACCACCAATCAAGAAGGAGAGGTATATACTCATTTGGCGAAAGCAGAGCAGGAGAAGGCATTAAATTGGCTGAATGATAACGTTTTTGTTTCTCCAGATTGGTTAATTCAATCGGACATTGTGAAAAACATAAGCCCAAGTGGGACTGTGGAGCAAATTCAAAAATTGCAATCCCGACAGTTGAGAAATGTGCTGAGCAAAAGTAGACTAGAGCGCATGATTGACAATGAAGCCTTGAATGGAAATTCAGCTTACTCTTTATCGAACATGTTAAGCGATTTACGAAAAGGACTTTGGAGTGAAGCTCAATCGGGACTAAAAACAGATGCTTATCGAAGGAACATCCAGCGAGCGCATGTGATACGTTTAGGGGAATTGATGAATGAGAAAACAGTTTTGCGATCGGACATTCAGGCGGCAACTAGGGCAGAGTTAAAGGCAATTCAAAGTTTAGCGAAAGCAAAAGAAAACAGTTATGCTGCAGGAATGGATAAGTACCATTTACAAGATGTGGTGGCGTTGGTCGATGATATTTTTGCGGAAGGTAAAAACTAATTGCCAATGACTAATTAATCAATGATCATAGGCTAATTAATTCGTCATTGCGAGGCATGAAGCAATCTGGTTAACTAGAAACCGATTGCCGCATTCCGTTCCACGTCATTGGCAATGACCAAATAATACAAGGTTATAATGAGCATTTGGACTACTTTGATTGGTACTAATCAGATTAGTAATTATTCTTCTCTTCCATCATTTTCTCTTTTTCTTCATCCACCTTTTCCCAAAGCTCTGAATTGCTAGGGTTTGCTTCAGCTTCTATCAAAGCTTGTACATATTCTGGATTATTTGGGTAGCGTAATTCTAACCAGACTTGAGTGGGAATGTAGATTAAAGTAATGCAAATGGAGACTACAGGAACTGCTCTTTTTAATACCTTGAAATAATAACCGTCATTGCTATTTTTCAGTTTAAAGAATGAGATTACCGTTACAATTAAAAGAACAGCTAATCCTGTTATTAATTGCATAGTAGCTCCAGGCCAAAAGGAAAGTTTGAAGAGAATTCCAACTAGGGCAACACTTAATCCCAAACCAGTTCCAATTGCTCCAACAATTCTTAATGTGCTAATTCCTGTATAGCTTTCCTTTTTGAATACTTTTCGAAGTTCAATTCCATTGAAAAATGCAAAACTGAAATACATATAAAAAACAGAAAGAGCCGATAATGAAAGGATTAATAACGCGGAAGCTCCGGGCCAGTGAAACAATTTAAAGGTTAAACCTAGTAAAGCGATCAGTAGTAAAATTTTCTCGGTCTTTTTCATATCTAGTTTCTATGCTGTAAAATTGAAATTTACTGAAAAAACAGTATCGTAATGTTTCATAGATTCATAAGTAAAAGCCAGGCATAAAAAAATCCCGATTGTTACAACACAATCGGGATTTAACATCCTCTTAGTCTGGTTAGACGTTTTCCCTGTAGTTCAGAGGACGCTTAAAAAAAGCAGTAGATTTCGTTTAAATGGTTTGAAATAATTGTAAACTAAATGTATAACGTGCTTTCTGTGAATTATTTAATTCTTCTTTTTTATCCTCCTGAGTTTTTTCCTTAGTGATACTGAATAGTAACGCACCGAACAACAAAGTTGAGATTAAAAAAGGTAGTAGCTTTTTCGTTTTCATAATTGGTTGATTATAAACTAATGTTGATTTCTGAACCGTTAGACTTAATCTTTAATTCCAAGTTTTCTAAATCTTCATCTTTTAGAATTTGACCTAGTTTTTTTAGCTCTTTTAATTTTTCTAGTTGGCCTAGCTTCTCTAATTCTTGAAGCTTTTCTAGGCCTTGTAAATTCTTTAATTCCAATAGCTTTTCTAATCCAATCAAACTTTCTAAACTTTCTAATTCGCTAATTTCTAATCGCTTCAGCCTATCTGGAATTCTATTTCTTCGGTAATCACTTGCGACACAATCTGTGCAGATTAACCCTCCCTCTGTCATTTTCCAATAGTGGCCTATCATATTACGATCGTACATGTTGGTCTCGTTCTCAATATCATAAATAATATCGTTTGCAGACTCAGTCAAATAAACCGTAGTTCCAATTGGTAAGCCTAAACTTATTTTAACCTCTTGGTCCCTTACTCTATCTTTAAATGGAACAGAAATTAGAGGACTTATATTTAGCTTATTATCTTCTACGGTATATTCTACCATAATGTTTTCAGCTCTTAATCCTGCTAGTTTTCTGCTTTTACCATTTGCTGATTTTCTCATACGCAATTCGTATCCTAAACTTCTACTCTTGACAACATCCACTACAATTTCGTCCATGAATATTTCATCATTTTCAATAAACACATCTTCAGCGCCACTTCTGTTCGCAGAGTAGGTGTTACCAATAGACCCTAAATAGATGGTATCACTTTGTAGCTCAGGTAAATTAATCGTTTCTGTTTTTCGCTGTTCCATTGAATAGTCAGCAGCAGTTGTAGTTGCAGAAATTGAGATCAATATGGTTCCTATTACTAACATTGAGATGGCACTCAAATTAATAACGCGGTTTGAACTTGGAACATTCACTAAAAGTCTAGCTCCTAGATATAAGGTTCCTGCAAGGGGAACAATTGCTACCATTAATATACCAATCAGCCCCATGTAGAACATGCTGTTCGACGTAAAGTACAATTGAGCAATGTCTGTTGTCCAAAAGTGGTTGAAGTTGGCATTGTTAATCGTCATGTCAAACGGACCACCTAATAGAAATACAATTAGCGTTATAATTCCTGCAATTGCAGCAAGGATAAAAGCTAAGCCCAATACCTTACCTAAAAACTTAAAGAAGAATTTTAGCACATTTCCCAAGAAAATAAAGAACCTCATGGCAGCACTTTCCGTTTTTTTAACAAACTGCCGCGTATCGTTGCTATCTACTTTTTTTTTAAAATTGTTGAATTCGTCTTTAATGGTATTCCCAATGTTTTCAACGTTGATCGGCTCTCCTTTCATCTCCAATTTTTCGGAGGTGGTTTTTGCTTTTGGGATAATTGCCCATAAGATAAGGTATAAGAAGAACCCTGTTCCAAAACCAAATACAGAGATTAAGAAACCTATTCTCAACCAAATTCGGTCAATTCCAAAATAGTAACCTAGCCCAGAGCAAACGCCGCCTAATGCATTGTCATCTTCATCTCTGTAGAGCTTTCTAGAAGAGAAATTGGTATGTTGTTGTTCTCTTTGTTCGTTATAGAAACCCTTATCGCTATTGGTATAGCTTTCAGTATTTTCTTCGTCTATGTAGGCTTCTGGTTCACCCATAATCTCTACTACTTGTTTCACATTCTCCATGGTGATCACATCTCTACCAAGGCCTAATTTTTCTTTAAAAAGTTCGGCTATTCTGGCTTCAATGTCTGACATGATTTCTTCTGTTCCGTCAGAGTCTCTGAAGTAAGTCTTTATGGTGTTTAGGTACTGATGCAACTTTTCGTATGCATCGGCTTCTATATGGAAAACCACACCACTAATATTGGCTGTAACTGTCTTGTTCATTGCGGTTTGTTTTATTATTTAGGATTCTTTTTTCTTGTTAGGTTGACTGCATTCATTAATTCGTTCCAGGTGGTTTCTAATTCTTTTAGAAATTCTACACCGACTTCAGTTAATGAGTAATATTTTCTTGGTGGGCCTGATTTTGATTCTTCCCATCTGTACTTGAGTAGTCCTGCATTTTTTAGTCTGGTTAATAGTGGGTAAAGTGTTCCTTCCACCACAATTAACTTTCCTTCTTTCAGCTTTTCAATAATCTCTGAAGGGTAAGCTTCATTTGATTCTAGAATAGAAAGAATACAATACTCAAGCACCCCCTTGCGCATCTGCGCTTTTGTGTTTTCTATTTTCATAGGAGCTTGTTATTATTTTATTTGTTTTTAATTTTAATATCGCCTAATACGGAGAGCACGGTTACTTTTCCGTCTTCATTCACTACGAGAAAATGAGCTTCAGAAACATTCTTTCCGTTTCTCATGACGTATAAGAATACTTCTCCATTGTCGGCATTCATGTTTTCTTCTTCATCCTCGATTAATTCGTACTTCTCAGATGTAAATATTTTTGTGATGCTTTCAACAGAATTGACATCTTCTAGTACAATCATTTTTCCTTCGTGAAAATCTCCTGTAATCAGTTTTTCTTTTCCGTTGAAATCTAAGTCCATGTCAAAAAAGTCAATCATGCTTTTAGAAAGACTCATGCTGAATGTTTCAGTATGATTTGCTTTAAGTTTTGTGTAAAGCTTTTCGTTTCCTTCACCTGCCATAGAAATTGAAATGCTCAAGGCAGAAATTAAAATAAGGCTTGTAAGTTTTTTCATAATAATAGTTTTTTAGTACTACTGCCCCGCAAAGATATGGTTAAAAAAAGGTATTATGCAATACATAGTACCAAATAAAATTAAAATTAGACCAAATATAGTGGTTAAGTTTCTGAATAATAGGTATAAAAATATCAATAATATTTTTGTGAGATAAATTCATTTATACCTTAATTGGACCGTTTATCAAAATAGGAGAGAATTGAAAGTAGGAGAAAAGGCAATAAATTGGAAAGAATCGACATGAAGAATCGACAAGTGAAATTAGATAGATGAAGTGAGGATTATCTTATTTGATAAGTTGAAGAATAAGATGCCACCTATTAATAGAGAAGTAATAATGTATACCGAAGGATTTTTTGCTATCTTATTAAATTGCTAATGCCTTTAAACGTTCATAATAGGGCAAGCATTCATCCAATAAAGGCTTTAGATCTTCAGGGAAAACCAGCACTTTCGCTTTGTATTCCAAAAATCCCGTCGAGTTGTGAATGCTGTTGTACCAATATTTAGCCCAAACACCATCTTCGAGTCTTGGGCCTTTTTTCCACGAGAGCATTGCTTCTTGAAATTCTATGCTTAGGTTACTACACAATTGTTGAAGTTGGTTTTTAGGGTTTAAAAGCACGCTTTTAGAATCAATAACGGTAAACGGAATGTCGTTTTTCTCAAAATAGTCTACCAAATCATTATGATGTTGATAGCCTGTGTCAGCTAACTTCGGTTTTTCAATAACTGCAGCAAAGGAGGGAAGCATCTCTTTTGGTTCTCTTGTCAGCAAAATATGTTGAACAGAGGACATGAAACTTCGATCTAGGTCGAGTAAATGATGTGTCATTTGTTTGTAAAATAATACGGGCGCTGCATTATTTTGTAGCATGGCATCAATTACTTTTTGACCGTCATTTTCATCTGCTGCAAGAATTTCCTCAACTCCTGGGTGATATTCTTTTGCTTTTGTGTTAGCTAAGTAATGCGCATACAATTGTTCATCGTATACTTTGGTGTCATTCCGCTGAGCGAAAGCGTACATCATGGTAGTGGAAATGTTTCTAGGACATGCCCACATGCAAATTCGTTTACTACTCTCCATTGCTAAGCGTCTATTTCTCGTTGCACCAATTGTTCGTATAATTCAGATAGGATTAACGACATGGACGAATTTTGGTGATTGTCAATGCTCCTACCGTCAACCTTGGTAACAGGCGTTACGCCTCCAAAAGAACCGGTCACAAAACATTCGTCGGCATCGTAAACTTCAAAAAGCGAGAAGTTTTTTTGAAAAACTGGAATGTTATTTTCTTCACATACCCGAATAATGTTTCCTCTGGTAATTCCGTTCATGCAGTATTCTCCGGTAGAAGTCCAGACCTCACCGTTTTTTACCATAAAAAAGTTGGTGGCATTACAGGTAGAAACAAATCCATTTACGTCCAACATTAAAGCTTCATCGTAGCCCGCTTCAATGGCTTGAATTAAGGCTTGCACTTCGTGTAATTTACTGTGGCAATTGAGCCGTGGGTCTAAATAGTCGGGAGAGCCTCTTCTTATGGTAGAGGTAAATAAGGTAATTCCCTTGTTTTTTGTGCTTTCATCGGCCTTTTTATATTCAGGTATAATTACCACATTAGGCCCTGAAATGGTTAACCGAGGATCTTGAGAAGGTGTTTTTTTAATTCCACGTGTAATCATTAAACGTATGTGCACACCGTCGCTCATTCTGTTTTCATTCAGTATGTTCCAAACTTGCTGCACCAACTCTTCTTTTGTAAAAGGAAAGTTCATGTGCACCGCTTTGGCAGACTGCCATAAACGGTTTAAATGTTCTTTAATGAAAATGAGTTTTCCTTTTTTCAGTCGAAAACCTTCCCAAATTCCATCGCCAACTAAATAACCGCTGTCGAAAACAGAAATTTTCGCCTCGTTTCTTTTAAAGAATTCTCCGTTAATTGATATAGTTATTTCCTCATTTCGAGGATCTTCTAAAGCGTTGTGGGTTCCGTGTAGCATAAACTTAAAGATAGGGAATCATTGGTGTAATTTTCTACATCTAAATGTCAAACCTTCCCGAAACGTGATAATTGATTATTTAATTTTTAAATAGATATCACCATTCATATAATTATACTTCATCGTATCTTCTTTCATTTTAACATTTAATTGATGCAGTTCCATTTTTATTTTAATGTGATCTGTTTCCTGCACCAGTGTCAATTTTTCTTGTGGAAATGTTAAATAAGATTTTTTTCTTTCTTGAGCAATCAATTCTTCTTGCATTTTACCAACATTAAATAGAACTGTATCTATATCGTAGCTGACGAATAAGATACAAGAAGCAGTGTCTTTTATTCCTACAAGTAAGTCTTTACCATCAATAGAATACGCTAAGGTTCCTTGCTGTTTGCTATTGTACTGTTTCCTAAAGCTTCGTAAGTAGTCATAACCTCTAATGTCTTTGACTTCCTTTTCAATAGAAGTTGTTGTGATAGGGTGAAACTCATCGTTCCAATCAAACTTGTCCCTGAACTCATGTTTTAATCCCATGCTTTCCATCATAATTTCTTCCTCATAGATCCATTTATTACTGTCTCTTGCTTGCTGAATTATGGCATTTATATCTTGCACAAAATAGGGGCGTAGAATTTCATAGGTGTGGTAGTCATCTAAGTATTGAATAATTGAATAAACTTCATTGTTTAGCGAATCGGTAAGCTGGTTATTGTTCTTATATTTTGTTGTTGAATGAAAATTTGGAAGAGAATCTTGACTCCAGATAACTTCGTTTTGAATTTTTCCATCCACAATTATTCCGTTCGTTTCTAAAATTGAAATCAGGCGATTACTTTGGGATTTTTCGCTTAAGCTAAATATTCCCCAAGGACCGAAAGACATTAATCCTAAAATGAGAGCCAAAGAAATGGGAATGAATTTGATGTTTTTTCTTCTAATAATGAAGTAGACGGCGTTGATGGTTAGCCAAATGCCCAACAGTAGTACAATGTATCTTTTTATGGTGAAGCCATAATCTTGTAGGCGAATGAGTATAGCAACAAAAAGCAATGCTATAAGGGGTAATAACAGGTAATAATAGCCTAATGTAAACTTCTTAATCCATGTACTTTCTTTTAATTTACCATAGGGATAAATAAGTAAAAACGTGAAGATTCCTAAGGTAGATACACCTGAAATTAAGTAAGAAACTATTCCTTTTGGTAAGCTCCATTCAGTAACTATTTTAGCTCCATAACTATATAGTATAATTAAATACAAAGTTAAGATTGGGAGTAGGACGTACTGGCTAAATATTTTGAGCCCTTTTGGGTATTGGGTATTGCTTTCTAATTCTTTGAAATCACTTGGAATTCCAGCTACAAAAAACCAAGTATTAAAGAATCCGAAAATGATGATGAAGAGGTCCATGAATAACTCATAATGCAAGTCAATGTCGAATAATAAATCTAGCGCCCCTAAAGCAATCGCTAAACCTGCATAAAGAAAACCGGAATAGAGGAAAGAGGTTAATATTCGAATAAACAACAACTTGTTATAATTCCAAAACGCATTAAGATTACCTTTTCTCCAATACGGAATAAAGGAAACAAGTAAGTGTGCAATTACATTGTAAACCGTATATCGAATGTACGGAACCGAGGTATTGGCGCTCAGTTCAGAGCTTGGCAAACTCCAATAAATTAAAGCTAATGCAAGCGTAGGTAAGAGGAAGGTGAGCAGTTTTCCTAAAACAGAATAATTTCTATTTTCAACCAAAACTTGAGCACAGAAATAAATTGGAATGCCTAAGGCGGCAATTAGAAGTACATTAATGTATTCCAGTTTATTGGTTATTTCACTGTCGTATTCAAAAGCATAAACAGCTACGACAACAGCAATAAAAGAACTTAGAATACTCAGCGGAAAGCGAAGAAATGACTTTATAGCTTGAGCAGATAGGTACTGAATGGAAGGTAGTTTCATGGTTGGTAGTTAGGCGATGAAGATAAAAACTTTTGCTAAGAAATGAAAACTTCAAGGCTCGTTTAAAATTGTGCTGTTAAGAAAGTTTCACAACACGAGTAATGCTATTCCGTTTCCATTTGCCCCTGAACTTCATTATTCTCGTTGGTTAAATGAAATCAGCAAGAAGCCACAATTTAATGAGGAACTTTTCTTTCACAAATTCGCTTTCGTATTAGTGTTTAAAGTGTAATGAATGGGGAAGTACATCTACTTCCCTTTTCCTATCTCAACAAACTAATATTGCCTGTCTTAGTTAGTACCTTATCGCCAAAAGTCAAGGCTTCCACTGTATAGATATAGGTTTCAATGTTTTGATCTTTCCCTTTATACCTGCCGTTCCAGCCCACGTTAAAATCTGTGCTTTCAAATACTAATTCTCCAAAACGATTGTAAATTTTGAAAGCAATCAATTCTTTTAAACCCCAACCTTTAGCGTAAATAATGTCATTAATTCCGTCATTGTTAGGACTAAAAGCCTTTGGAACATCTAACGAGTATTTTTCTTCTACAATTATTTCAATAGTGTCTCGAACGGTAAAACATCCGAACTTGTCTGAAACCACTAAGTAATAGGTCGTAGTTTTCAATGGCGTTGCGATCGGGTTTGGGCAGTCGGTGCAACTTAAACCCTCAGGTGGAGTCCAACTGTACATATATCCATTTCCTGCATTCGCGTTTAATTGATAACTCTCCCCAATAATCAAGGTGCTGTCTATAAGTATAAAAGGAATTGGCTCTTGAATCACTTCAACGAAAATACTAGCAGTGTCAAAACACGTGCTTGGATTACTCACTCTAACTGTATATCTGGTGTTCGTTTGTGGACTTACAATAGGGTTCGGGATACTTGTATCGTTAATAAATACATTTGGTGACCATGAGTAAAAGTCTCCACCAGAAGCATTCAGTTGAACAGATTGACCAATACAGATTCCTGTATCACTACTAACGAGGGCTATTGGCCTTTCAAAAACATCTAACTGTTTTATGGCAGTATCAATACAGCCAATGGCTGAAGTAATAGCCAACTGAACAAAGTAGCTCCCCGGAGCGTCGTATTGTATCGTTTCTTGTGATTGCGATGAAGAAAAACCTTGTCCTTGTCCAAAGTCCCAACTAAAGCTGTTTGCATTGATAGAAGAGCTAATGAAGGTAGATGAAAATGGAGCACATCCGGTATCACTCGTCATGGTAAAGTCTGCCAATACATTAGAAATTTGAATAGAATCTGTGATGGGCACGGTGCAAGTTCCACTCGCATCGCTCAAAATTAGGCTGACATAGATTTTACCGATTGTTTTATATGCATGAGTTGCGGTTGTTCCTCCGGTTTGAGTATTGCCATCACCAAAATCCCAAACATAACTACCAACATTTCGCTGACTGTCTAAGGTGAATGTAAATAGGTCATTTACGCAACCTGCGTTTTTATCTATCGAAAAGCTTGCTTCAGGTCCATTGGTTTGAATGTATTGAGGTTTGGAAACACTGTCAATACATCCATTTGCTGTTTCTACTATTAAGGATACATCAAACCTGCCAACATTTTCGAAAATGAAACGAGGATCTTCTAAAACAGAAAAGTTAGATCCAATTTTCCAAAACCATTTTACAATGTTGCCTTTTGATGTATCTTGGAATTGAACTTCTAAAGGATAGCAAGTAGAAATTGTAGTATCGGCAGTGAAACCAGCCACAGGGTTAGTTTCAACTCGAAAGGTAACAGAATCGAACAGGATACAGGCATTCGAATTTTCGCCCCTCAATTTCACGTTAAAAACTCCTGCTGAGTCGAAGGTATGGTAAACCGAGTCTTGATTACTCACAAGGCTATCTCCATCTCCAAAACTCCAAATAAATGAATGGTTACGATCAGAGGAAGTATTTCTAAAAAGGATTGTTCTTCCTGCGCAAATGTTATTGTTTGAGATGGTTCTTATGGAAACATCAAAAGGTTGTAAGTTAAAGAGATTTGGTAAAACAACGGTATCACTGCAGCCGAAAATATTTTCAGTGTAAAGGGTTATTGATTTTTTACCTGCAGTCGTATAACGATAGGTTGTATCTATGGTAAACAAAGTATCCCCGTCGTCCATTAAAAACAAGGTGTCTCCACCGCCCATTATAAAATAATTCTTTGCAGCTAACGTGTCGAAGATGCTTGTATTGGTTAAACTGATATCTACTGGTAAACAGTTGCCGAGCACGTTATAGCTAAAGCTTGCTTGAGGTTTAGAAACGTAGAAGTCTCTATATCGCTCGTATTCACAACCCACTTGGTCTTTGCCTTTGTAACCAATGGTATAAATTCCCCTTTGGTTGAAAGTATAATTAAAAGAGTCTCGTTCACTTACTGGTTGTCCGTCAATTGTCCAAACCAAACTATCAAGTCGAACTAGACTGTTCTGCCATATGAGGCGCTCTTCTCCAAGACAAAAATTGGTATTACCTGGTCGAATAATGGGAGGTATAATTATTTGTAGAGGAATGTTTACCGTATCTGAAACTGGAGCGCAGCCATTGGAATCGTTATAAACTGTAAAAATGTACTGTTGGATTTTTAAAGAGTCGTAGGTATGGCTCGTAATTAAGTTCGTCGTGTCAAGATTTGAAGAGTCTCCGAAATCCCACGAAAATCGATTCGCATCAATTACCGTCGCAGTAAAATTTACCAAATTTCGGTTGATGCAATTCGAATAAAAGTCAGTGGATTTAATAATTGGTCCTTTTACGTAAAATGCACTATCAATAAAAATAACTGAATCACAGCCGTTATTACCTTGCCTTACCTTTAAACTATAATAGCCAGTATCTTTAAATAGAATAAAAGGAACGGTGTCTCTAAGGTTGTCCGCCGCAATAGAGTCTGATGTTAGAGTTACCAAATTTTGAATAATATAGGCAATGAAATTTGGCACCGAGTCGTTTGGGTTAATGTTAGTAACAAAGAAAGTATCAGCATAACATACTTCTTTCGGAAAAAAATCTACAATTGGTGGGACTTTAGAACCTAATAAAATACTCAAGGAGCTTGATGCTCTGCAACCGTCTGCGCTTACAACAGACAGTCTAACCGTTCGTAAAGTATCGTCAGTTATAACCAAATCTTGCGGTGGATTTGGGCCAATGTATGTGCTACTGTCAGGAAGAGTCCAAGTAAAGACATAGTTTATTGTTTGGCTTGGTGAAAAAATAACACTATTGAGCTCGAAAGTAGAAGGCAAACAACCTCCTACAATCGGACCATAATAATTTGGAAAGTCGTCTGTGATAAAAACCAAAGTCGTATCAAATGCTCTATGGGAAGATTTGTAAATTGTATCCTTACAGCCATTTGGACTCGTAACTATCAAGGAATCCGAAAATCTGCCCTCCCTATTTCCGTAGTAATGAACAGGGTTTTGAACTGTGTCTGCAGTAAATCTTTGGGGAATATCATTTGTGTCGGATAAACCTATTCTCCATTGCCATTGTGCAGCATTGTACGATTGGTCGATGAATTGGACTGAGTCTCCTTTATTACATTTAAATGTGTCAACAGTAAAATCCGCAATTACTTTCTCAATTCTAATGGTATCAGATTGAATGTCTGTGCAAACCGGAGCAAATACTCTAAGCGTAATAATGAAGGTTCCTGAGTCACTAAATGATTTAGTAGGCAATCTTGAAACAGAGCCGCTACCGTCGCCAAAGTCCCATAAATAAGAGTCTGCATCTGTAGAATTGTTTACAATAGGTAAAGAGACTCCAATACAAAATGTATCCCCATTGAGGCTAAAGTCTGCTTTTGGCTGCCTTAGTCGAATATAGTTTGAGTCTGTTTTTGTGTTCGTGCAACTAGGGTCGGTAACGGTTAATGAAACAGTGTAAGATCCGTAACCACTATACAAGTGTGTTGGGTTTTCTTGAGTTGAGGTTGTGTTATCACCAAAGTCCCATAAATACGTAAGGTTAATTCCTGTTGACCGATTAATAAAGTTTACGGTTAACGAATCTGCGCAAGTTGATCTAGGTCCACTTGTTGTAAAAGCTGCAACAGGGGAAGGAGTAACGCTAATTGGGCCAAGTAAGATAGTACTCGCACAACCGTTGGTATCTATAATTTGTAAACTAGGTGAGAAACTTCCCTGAACCTGATACGTATGGCTCACGCTTGAACTATTCGGCGCTTGGCTACCATCTTTAAAGTCCCATGCATAATTTGTAATTTGACCATCACCTAGGGTAGAAGTGGAGTTGAAATTAACAGTTAGTGGGGAACAACCTCCGGTTGGTGTGAAGGTGAAATTGGCAGTAGGATTCCGATAAACAGAAATGTAATTGGTTTTAGTGATTGTTTGGCTTGTCGTTCCATCGCTAACAATTAAAGTAACTGTGTACCTACCAGGAGAGGTATAACTAGCTGAAGGGTTTTGTAACGTGGAACTATTTTGGTTTCCGAAAGTCCATGACCAAGAAGAAATAGAAGCGTTGCCAGTTGGTGTAAACTGAACATTTGAAAGGGAGCCGCAACCTTCAGTTACGCTTGCAGTAAAATTTGCATTGAGTTGAGCAGAGGCTATTTTTGCTGACGTTGCTAATAGAAAGAGGAGAAGTATTTTCTTCAAATAGGAGGTCATGTATTATTGATTCAATTGTTTTCTCTTACTTTTACGTTCCATGTCAAAAATAAGGCTAAGCATCTGTTTTTTAGTGTTTCTTTCGTTTTTTACGATAGATACTTATTCACAAGACGTACATTTCTCACAAAGGTTGGTTGGTGATCGACAGCTTAATCCAAGTTTTACCAACCGATTCGACGGCAACTTTCAAGTAATTACTGCTTATCGTCAACAATGGCAATCTATTGGGGTGCCTTTTACTACGGGAAGTTTTTTTTTTACTAAGAAATTTAAAACGTCACTTCCGGTTTTAGAATGGTTTGCAGGGCTTGCATATGCAAACGATAAAAGTGGAGATGCAAAATTGACCATGAATCAATTTCAATTGAATGCAGGGGCATCTTATCGCTATTTACAGCACAAATTTACATTGGCTGTTCAAAATGGTTGGATTGCAAAATCTTTCAATCAAGGCGGTTTAAGCTTTCCTTCTCAATATGACAGAAATACTGGGGGATTTAATGAAAACTTGAGTAGTGGAGAAGCATTTGCCGGAGAAAATACGTCCTACTACGATTTGAATATTGGCGTAATGTGGGAAACAGAATTTGGGAATGAATGGAAAATGACATCAGGTATTTCATTGAACCATTTAATAGAACCAAAGGAAAGCTTTTTTGACCAAGGAAATCAAAAGAATAGAGGAGTGGGAGGACAATTTTTGGCGGAGAAACAACTCAATGAAAAAGTAAACCTTCATCCCTATTTGAGTTACTACTGGGCTCGCGGAGCTTCTGAAATGTTAATCGGATCTGCTGTTTCGTTTCCCTTAGAGGGATTTAAAAAAATTGATAAATTAAAGCCATTTCTTTACTTAAGAACTGGAGTAGATCGAATAACAGATGCATTCGTTGTTGGAAGTCGAGCAAGCTTTAGCAAATTTGATTTTGGACTTTCCTACGATGTTAATATTTCTGATTTAGAATTGGCCTCCAATTATCAAGGTGGTTTTGAACTGTCCCTAATTTTTACTGCTAGAAATCCTAAATTAAAAAACATAAGAATTCCCTGTGAACGTTACTAAATCCAACTTTCTTTTAATGGCTTTGTTGTGGTCAATACTTGGATTTTCTCAAATAGAGGGAAAACAGTATTCTGCTGGCAAATTAAAAAAGCTAGCTAAAGCAGCCGAGTATATTAAGGATTGGGAGAGTGCTGCAGAATACTATAACTTATACCTCGATAAAAAGTCGCCAGATTACAAAGTGTTGTATCGTTTAGCTGAGGTACAACGCAAAGGTGGTAGTTATTCTGCTGCGCAAAAAAATTACCAAACTGTATTTGAAAAAGAAAATGATAAATATCCATTAGCAGGCCTTCACTATGCTGAAATGTTAGCAGCTGATGGAAATTGCAAAGACGCTTTACCGATTATAAAAAAGTTTAGAAAGGATTATCGAGGAGAGAAAGACGATCGAACGTATCTACGTTTGGCAAAGTTTACGGCAGAGGCATGCGAGAATTTAGATACAAATGCAGTAGCTAGATATCAAATTAAGCCACTTTCCGAGGGAGTAAATGGAAGCCACATTGAAGGTTCACCTATTTACCTGAACAATGAAACCATTGTGTACAATTCATTAAAAACGAAGGGGAAAGAGGTATTTAATGTGGAAGAAGATGAAATTCCAAAGCGTAAATTTTATGTTGCAGAAAAGAACTATGGGGTTTGGGAGCATAAAAGTGAATGGCGTCAAACAGAGCTCTATTTGCAATATGAAATAGCCAATGGAGCATTTAATATTGCGGGTAATCGTTTTTACTTTTCTGCTTGTGAGGCAAATAGCATCGGTAAAATGGCTTGTGATATTTATGTAATGCAGCAGGAAGCGGGGGAATGGAAACCCGCTAAAAAACTTCCGGCCATAGTGAACTCTCCCATTTATACCGAAACCCAAGTAGCTGTTGGTTTAGATGAAAAAGACCAAGAAACCATTTATTTTGTTTCTGATAGAAAAGAAGGGAAGGGAGGGTTGGACATATGGTATACTACCTATGATGAGGATAATGACAGTTACAAATCAGTGCGGAATTGTGGATCAAAAATTAATTCCGTTGGCGATGAGATGACCCCTTTTTACAAGCCATTAAATAGAACTTTATTTTTTAGCAGTAATGGACATCCAAATTATGGTGGGTTGGACATTTTTAAATCTAGTGGGGCAAGAACGAAATGGTTAGAGCCTGAGAACATTGGTAACGAAATAAATACTGCTGCAGATGAACTGTATTATGTTGAAAGCAAAAAGGGAGGAGAAGGAATTTTTGCAAGCAATAGATTAAAGCCTGGCAGTGAAGACAAATTTTGTTGCGATGACTTGTATGAATTTAAAGATGTAAACCGAATTCAAATTGCGGTCTCTGGGGCAATGGTTGATAAGATGAAAACCGGCAGTGATCGGTACATGGAAGGTGTGCAAATAAGACTCTTTAAAAAAGACCAAAAAACAGGAGAAGAGGTGCTCGTTCAAACGGTAAAAACGAAGAAAGACGGAAAATATCAGTTTCAATTAGAACAAGACCAATTCTACACTCTGAAAACGGAGAAGGTCGGCTTTTTAATCCAAGAACACGATATCATTACAACAGGAATTGAGAAAAGTAGAAGGTACATTAAAAACTTTGCGTTAGAGTATTATTTTGGGCGAAGTATCGTAGTCGAGAACATTTACTATGAGTTCGATAAAGCAGCATTAACTCAGGAGTCAGAAATTACCATTGATACAACGATCTATGAAATTTTGGTTGAGAATCCTCACATCATTATTGAGTTAAGCTCACATACCGATAGTGAGGGTTCAGATGATTACAATGAGAACTTATCTCAGAGAAGAGCAGAAAGCGTAGTGAATTACTTGATTAAAAAAGGTATTCCGAAAAAGCGATTAACTCCTAAAGGTTACGGAGAAAATAAACCGAGAGTACCAAATAAGAATGCTGATGGCAGTGATAACCCAGAAGGCCGGGCTAAAAACCGCAGAACGGAGTTTAAGGTAATTGGAGAGATGGATGTTGAGGTAAATTATAAGGAGTAGAATATCTTCCTATCAATTTAAATAACTCTTCTGAGTTTCTGGGTTAAACGTATCCATAAATTCTTCTAAACTGGAGCTTCTGATACGTGTCTTGTTTTGCGGAGGGCTAATAATAGTACACTCAGTTGGGATTTAATCTGAGTAATACCATCTGTTGCCTTCCTTACGATTTGGGTCCGTTACTTTTTTACCAATCTTCTTCTCCAACATCAGCATAAAAAATTGGGCTCTCGTGTTGTAGTTTGCTTGGTAAATTGTATTGATGTCGCCACTTCTCTGCACACCAATGTTTTCATTTAAAATATCGTTCGCAATTAAATTGATAGCCCAATTGTCATCGTTAAACGACTTTCTAAAGCTAGCGCCAACTAAATGGAAATCTTGTTCACGTACAAATCGGGTAGAAGCAAAGCGGTTGTAAGAGTAGTCAATTTTGAAAAGCATGGTTTTGCCAATTTCATATTCTCCTTCACCAAACCAACTGTAGTTTCGAATGGTCTGGTTGAAGTTGCTGTTGGCTTCATATTTTCTGTCGTTATAACTTAAAGTAACCCCAACTTTTACATTCCACTTTTCTTTTTTCAACCGCTCAATGCTTACTCTGGTAGAGTAGTTTGCTGAAAAAACTTCAGTTTCTTCTGTTACTTGTCCTTGAGACTCTTCTGTGCTCAAGAAAACATCACTGCGGTCGAAATTAGCGTTCGGGTTTAAGCCAATTTTTATTTTCAATTTTTTAATTGGTTTATTAATGCCTCCATAGAAATTAGCACCTTGGTAAAAGCCTGAATTTTGAGGTGTTACTACAGTTGTGAAATCTTTATTTACAGTTACTTGATTCAAGATTCTATTGTTTGAAACGGTAAATGAAGCTCCAGTGTAGATATTCATTTGCTGAACGGGATCATAGGTCCAATAATTAAAATTGAATTGATGGTTGTAAGTAGGAACCAAATCAGGGTTCCCAATAAATAATCGGTTGGTATTTGTATTGTCAGGAATGGTTACCATTTGCTCTAGGTTTGGTAACTGGGTTCTGGTAGAATATCGAAAATTCAAACTTTGGGAACCTTTCAATCGAATTCTGTAAGAAGCAAATGGCAGTAAGTATTGAAAATCACGGTCGATGTTGGTTACTTGAAGTTGCGTTTGGTTGAAAGAAGATCCGAAAGAGAAATTGCTTTTATTCTTATTTCTTCTAAACGTTAAGCTCCCGCTGTTCTCAATTGCAATTCTTTCGAAAGAGGAACTCAAACTGTCATCAAATGTAGCTTCACTTCCGTCTAGACTGAGGTTAAAAAAATCTCTTTTGGGCTCTTGCTTTTCATGTTCATTCGCATACCCTATTGTAATTACCCAAAAACTGTCTAAAGGTTCAGTGTAACTTATTCCACCTCTCCATCTCGACTGTGTTTGATCATATTCTTGTCGTTGATCAATAGCAGTTCCAAAAAGTTCATTGTTGATTTTTGTAGTATTTTCTTGATTCAAGCCGTAATGGTTTAAATAGACATTCACATTTCTCCTGTCTTTGTCAAATTTTCTCTTGTAAGTAAGGCTATTATAAGTACTTGACTTTTGAACGTCGTTATCGTTATTGTTTACGGTAAAGTCAGTGGTTTCATTACTTGGAGTGAAAACCGTTCTGTTGCTATTATTGTAGCGCTCGTTATTTAAAAACAGGTTCGACCAAATGTTTATTTCTGTCATACTATCTGGTCGCCAATCTGCCTTCACGTTAAACGAATGATTCAACTTGTCTTCATTGTTGTTAATCTCTTGATCTGTTTTAAAAGTTTGACTCCGAGCAAAGTTTTCAGTATTTACAATCTTGCTTAGTTCGCCATTATTTTGAGTGAGGTAATAAAAACCTTGAACTTCAAACTTTTTACTGAACTCGTGATTTGCATTAATACCCATAGATAAGGCATTGTTGATTCCTTCGTTTCCTCCAATTCCTTGAATGAGGTCTGAATTCCAATCGTTGCCTGGCGCAAACTCATTGAATTCTTTCCAAGAGAAAGGTTGTTCATTAATGTTATTACCATTTCCAATAACACTCATTTGAGTCTTTTTGTTAAATCGGTTGTAATTTATTTTGCCTTTGTAGGTTTCCTCTGTTCCAGCTCCTGCTTTGACTCTTCCAAAAGATCCTTTCTTAAATTCTTCCTTTAAAGTAAGGTTAATAGTTTTGGTCTCTTCGCCATCATCTACACCTGTAAATTCTGCCTCTTTTGATTTTTTATCCAGCACTTCAACCTTGTCTATTGCTTTAGCTTCTAAATTTTTGGTAGCCATTTTTGGATCATCACCGAAAAACTCTTTGCCATCAACCATTATTTTCTCGACTTTCTTGCCGTACGCAGTAACGTTTCCGTCTTTATCTATTTCAATACCGGGCATGCGCGAAAGTAATTTTTCAACATCCGAACCTTCCGCTACTTTAAAAGCTGAGGCATCATATTCAATAGTATCTCCTTTCATTTTCATGGGAATTCGGTCGGCTGTTACTTGCACTTCTCCCAACTCCACGTTGCTTACTTTCAGTGTTGTATTTTTTATAATGATTTCATCTTCTTTCCAATCAGTAACCAATGGTTTGTAGACTGTTTTATAACCGACGAAGGAATATTGTAAAAGGTAATCTCCTGACGCTTTCACATCCATTAAATATTTTCCTTGGTTGTTAGAGAGTCCGAAAGCTACAATAGCGGAATCACTTTTATTGAGCAATACGACGGACGCAAAAGGCATTCCTTCATTTTTTTCATCTACTAAATAGCCACTAATTGAGAATTGAGCAGATAGACTTGTAAAAATGAAAAATAGGGTAGTAGTAAGTATGTAGCGCATTAAGTAGTTTTTTCTGTTAACCACCTTTCCAATTCTGGTGGAGCGTAATTTTTCATTTTTTGAATTAATAGATCAATTTCATTTTCGATTACGAGCGTATCAAAATGTTCTTTTTTCAGTAATCCTTCATTTACCATATGTTCCATTTGAGCTATTAAATGATCATAATAGCCGTTTACATTTAGGATAGCAGTTGGATTACGGTGCAGACCTAGCTGTCCCCAAGTTGCCATTTCAAATAGTTCTTCAAAAGTTCCAAACCCACCTGGAATGGTAATGTTACCATCGCTCAATTGATTCATTTTAAGCTTCCTCTCATGCATCGAATCAACCGTAATTAATTCCGTTAGATCCAACGCTGCAATTTCTCTTTTGTTTAAGAATTGAGGAAGTACACCAATTACTTCACCGCCTTCAGATAAGGCTCCTTTTGCAACTGCTCCCATACAACCGACTGAAGCACCACCATACACTACACCTATATTGTTTTTAGCTAAAGTAGCGCCTACTTCAAAAGCTTTCTCCATGTAAATGGAATGATTACCTTCTGATGACGCACAAAAAACTGACAATCGTTTCATAATTGAAATTTGGCTGCTAAAATATGTTTTTCCTTGTAGGAATTCGGGTTCTTAACCTCCGTTAACTTTTTTATAACAAGTTAGTGAGTAACCTCCACAGTTTTGATTTCATAGCAAACTCAATTTGCCAAACTTTTATAGTCTAATAGTTCTGGATGCTTTAAGTCTAGTAGTTTGGTCATTCCAATTTTCTTCATTACTTGAATTGAACTGGTGTTTATTCTAGGTGCAATGGAAACAATACGATCTAACTTTAATTCTTCAAATGCAAATTTCAAACACCATTTAGCGCCCTCAGCGGCATATCCTTTATTCCAAAACGTTGTAGCTATTGGCCAACCTATATCTATATAGGGAGTACATGAAGCTTCAAAATCTTTATCTGAAATGCCAATCATCCCTCTCAACTTCCCACTACTTAATTCGTCAACAGCAAAGTAACAATAGCCCTTCTTAATATACTTTGCGATTTGCTTTTCCATGCTTTGCATGCTTTCTTTTGAGCTTAATGCAGCTGGGAAATAGCGCATACAACTGGATCAGCATTCATAACTATAACGTCTTTTATGTCTGTTTCTTCCCAAGTCCTAAATCCCAGTCGAGCAGATTTAAATAGGTAAGGAGCAGTTACCATTACATTCTAGTCTTTAAGTAGAATTAACTTTTTACTCAATTCACCGCATTGCACAAAATACATTCCTTGTGGTAAATCGGCAAAGTTGAACTGCATCCTGTGGCCATTCGTTATCGCTTCAAATAGTAAACGACCATTACTACTAAATACTCTTAGATTACTATTCACAGGCAAACCATCGGTTTCGATGTTGAGTATTCCTGAACTTGGATTAGGGAACATCTTAAAATCCGCAACTTGTTCAAATTCAACTTGGGAAATAGCTGTAAGTAAAGTACATCCTTGTGCGACATAACTCGGTAAAACAGTGTTAGAGCTATCCCATTGTTGCTTTGCAAGATTCCAAGTACTTTGCAGGGGGGGAACTGCAGCAGCAATTGCATTCGAGGAAGGATTGACCCCATAGCTAATGGCGAGAGAAATCGTTTTCTTTTCACCAAGGTTTAATCCAAAATAGGGTATACTTCCAATTCCTCTTCTGTCACCAACTAGTTGCCCAGGAGGACCTAGCTCTGTCCATCCTGTCCTAGTAGAAGGATTTCCAGTAAACATAATTGAGGTATTTGCCCCGCCAGAATTTCTTCCATTTCCACTACTTGTGATGGGTAAACCATCTTTCCACTTACCTTGTAAATAATTATACATGTCTTGAGAAGTTCGAGGTGTTCCGTTGTAGCTGTTTCCATTGGAATAGCTTACAAATCCATCTAAATCTTCACTTAAGAAACGAACGCCTACAGCAGGGGGATTATTACCAAAACCATTACCTCCTTCATCAAATGAATCAGAATTGTACACATAAAATCCATTCAAAGCAGTATCGGCACCAAGGTAATCATCGCTTGGATTGCCTAAATCGAAATCTACGTACATTCCAAAACGGACTGAATCGTATTTGGAAGTATCTCTGTTAATAATGGTGTAGTCTACAAAAACAGTTCGCTGTAAATCGAAATTTGTCGAATCATTATAAGCGTATAACATTCCGTGGTACTCGAATTGGTCGATGTGATTAATCCAAAATAACGCTTCATCTCCTTTAATGTAAGGGTAATCTCCAATGTCAGGATTATAGCATCCGTCGTTATCCACGTCAACAAAAGGAGCTAAATCTACTCCAATTCCAAAGGCTGAATTTCCTGATGTAGGCCAATTTTTAATATTAGCAGGGGAACTATAACCTCTATTGTTAACGCTAGCAATGTGTTGATCAATTTCAGATTTGGTTATTCGAATTACCCATTCTCGATCTACCAAAGACTTGTTACTCACCGGTCCGATTTCGTGTGTGCGTTCGAAAAGATTGACCAAGTTGGTTTCATAAAAATTCTGATTCGATTTCTTATGGGTATGAATGAATTGAGCTTGATAAATACCATGAGTGCCGTTTCCACTAGGAAATTCAAAAAGCGCATTTCTATTATCTAAATCATGAAACAAAGGGCCAAGACTAGAAATACTAGTGCGGATTAAATTGCTATTGAGCTCTTTGGTTACATCTGATGGTTGTTGGATGTCGTAACCTAAAGAAATACCATTGTTGCAAGCGAAAAATGTAAGACGACCTTTACTTGTAATAATCTCTTTTCCAAATAAGTTGTTGGGATATTTGTCAACTTCTGGATTCATATGATGCGGACTCAGGCTGCTATCTATTGTAGAAAATAGAACTAAATCTTGGTCGCTGATGATCCATTTTCTACCACCTTGGTCAATGTGAATGTTGTTGATTCTAAAAGGTCTGGTTGAGTTTTGTTGGTGTTTGGCGTAGGTGAAAGGGATACTATCAAAGTGAAAAGGATAGCTTAATTTATAAATTCCACCACTGTAATCTTTGGTGACGACAAAGATACCTTCTGTCGTTTGATGGAATTCCACATTTAAGAGTCCAACTGGAAAAGTCCCTAAACCTGAAACAGCCGGAGTTGTCCAGCTGCTGCCGTCATATACTTGATGTGTTAAAAACGGTCCGTTGTTGTTGAAAATAATGTTAAACCTTCGGTTAACAATAAAAACCCTGTTTGAATCGTCAATTGCTATGTGGTAAGCTACAACTGATGTATCGTGAACAAACTGAGTGCCGTTAAAATGGGAAACACCTTGTGGACTAGCAATCCATAAATTTCCGCTAGTGTCAACCGTCAGGTCTCTTATGTCGTTGCTTAGTAGTCCGTTTGAAGAATTATAGTTGGTGAATATTCCACTATCTATAGCCGTTAGGCCATTGTCATGAGAAAACCATATTAGCCCGTTTGCTTCTATAAGGTTTTGATAGTTTTGGCCGACTAAGTTAGAATTACTTGAATTCCAGATAGGCCCAAATTGTTTGGTCACAGCATTGAACTTTGATAGCTCGAAATCCGACAACAACCAAATATTGGCCTCATTCTCAATTATTACTCCTGTCAATTGATTTTGCGAAAGTCCGCTATTTACATCGTAATGCTCCCAATAACCTTGAGCTTTAATTGTAAAACAACCAAGAAACATTGCAATTGAAAAGAAGACAACTTTAAATTTCATCATACCCATGGTAAAAGTACATACTGTAGATCATTTATAATTCTTCTAGATTTATAGTTTTAGCAATGCTTTTAGTATCTTTTTTCCTCGATTAATAACACCTGCACTTTTATTTCGTTCAAGCTCTATTTCTAGCACGGGAATTACTTCATGTTTTAATTCCGGAAAAGATTCACAAATATTCAACAAAACTATCATGCTAAAAGCTTTAATTGCAATGGGTTCTTCTACACTAACAACGTTGTTAAGGCAGTGGTCAAATAATGCTGAAATTTTTTCTTCAGGAATTTCAATAAACTGTAAAATTCGAATCGTACTTCTTTTTATAGCCACATGGTATGGGCCTTGAATTAAATTCTCAATTAATCTGTGAGTAAAAGGTGTAATTAGTTCAGGCGAGTGATCAAAAACATCAGACACTACCATTACCGCTCTTTGACTGACTTGAAATTCATTTTTAAAAAAGTACTCCATAAGAATAGCTAGCTTTGGCTCATCATTTCCAATGAATTTACGGATGCGTTCTGTATTCCTTTTAGAGTGCTCGACAAGAAGTTGGGCCCTAATATTCATCAGTTTCGAAGTCTTTTAGCCAGTTGGAAATACTTTTGAGCTTCTGTTTTTTTACCCAAATTTTGATAAGTTACACCAACCATTTGGTAATAATTCGGTTCACCCGGGTTTAGGGCAATTGCTTTTTTAAAAAAACGTAACGCTCCTTCGTAATCACCTAAAGTGCCTAGGGTAGAAGCGTAATTGGCTAGTCCATCAATGTGGTTAGGGTTAATTCGAAGCGCTCGCTCGTAAATGCTTTTCGCTTCTTGATAGCGCTGTGTGTTAAAATATAAACTTCCAAGGTTGGAGAGTGCGGTGGCATTTGCAGGATTTAACTGTGTTGCTTTTAAATAATTTCTTTCTGCTTTCTTGAAATCATTCATTCTGAAATAAGCTAAACCAACATCAGCATATGCTTCAGAATAGTTAGGGTGTATGGTTATTGCCTTTTCAAATGCTGTAATTGCCTTTTGCAAGAAGTAATTTTTTTCTTCTAATGTTTTAGCAGTCATTGCTTCATTTTTCATCACTGCAAGTCCATGGTGATATTGACAGCGAGCACTTTTACTACAGTTTTCAACGTCAGTGCTGTATAGCGTAAAATTATCTTTCCAATCTTTATTTCGATCCACAGTTTTAAAGGCATACAAACCTACTATTACCACACTAATGGCAATTAACTTTGATTGATTTTTAAACGACAATAAAACTGACTTTTTACTGAAGAATCGAATTAAGAGATAGGCAGAGCAGATCGAAAACCCGAGGGAAGGAATAAAGAGTAAGCGTTCTCCAAATGCTGTGCCGATGGTTAAGAGCAGGTTTGTGTACAACGAAAAATTGATCAAAAAGAATACACTACCAAAAGTCAAGATTTTATTGGTTTTCCAACATTTGACTACTAGGAAAATTAAGCTACTATACAGGAACAAGCTCAACCAAGTGTATGGGTTTTCAAGTCCATTCAGTTCAATCTGACTCATACTGTAATCGTTCATCAAAGGATGAGGAATTACAAGTTTATAGAAGTATAAACCCATAATTTTTAATGCGGTAGATGTTTTTATGATAAAATTAGGTGCAGCAACTAGAACATTATCTAGTTCAGCAATCTCTGAAGTATTTACTCCACCAAGGACCTTGGTGCGAGCAATAACGTAAATGGCGGTAGGAATTAGATAGAGGGAACTTATTTTTAATGCTCTGAACCAGGGTACATCAAGAAGTAAAACTAACATGAATGGGATGGTAATAACCAGTGTCAAGGTGCTTTCTTTTGCAAAGTAGGAAAGGCCAACGAAGAAAATACTGAGTACTAAGTAATAAAATCTTTGATTGGACAAGTATTTTATCAATAGGAGGTAAGCTCCGATGCAAAGGTTAAAAACAATCAGATCATCAGCGCTTTTTATGTTTGCTACTACCTCTGTGTGGATGGGGTGAGCTATAAAAAGCAGTGAGGTAAGAAATGCGAGTAACCAATTGGACTGACCAAATAATTGAAGGAGTAAGATGAAAATAAGTACAGATAAAACACTAAATAGTAAAACATTCGTTAGGTGCGCAAAATGTGGCTGGTCAGGGGCTAACTCCCATTGAATCGCAAAAAGCGTTAAGCTTAATGGTCGAAATATAGACGCTTGTTGGTATCCAAAACCATAGTGATAATGCGTTTTCCAGATTGTGGGTATACCTTCCCAACCTTTTTTCACAACGAAGTTTTCTTTAATGGCGATGGAATCATCAAGAACATATTCATGTTGTAGAGTGTTAAAGTACAATAACAAACTAAATACAAAAAGTACAAGAATTAAGAGCTTGTTTGTCTTCATATGTGCAATTATAACCAATGTACTGTTGAAACAACATTGAAATCGGGTAATATTTGAGCTCTTTGTGCGTAAATTTGTATTTTAATTACAATTATGGAAAAAGTACAACCAATTCGATTTAAAAATCCAAGCCAATCTGAATTTGTTAAAACTCTTAGAAAAAGAGTTGACAATTATTTTAAAGAAAAAAATATTCCAAAAACTGGAGGATTAAAGTTCAAAGTAAAAGCTGTTGCAATGTTAGCATTGTACACGGCGCCTTATTTTTTGCTTTTATCTGGTGTTGTTACTAGCAGCTTAATACAATGGGGTCTTTGTGTTATGATGGGACTCGGAATGGCAGGCATTGGTTTGAGTGTTATGCACGATGCTAATCACGGTAGTGCCTCACGTAAGAAATGGTTAAATAAATTTTTAGGCTTTTCAATCAACTTTTTAGGCGGTAATATCAATAATTGGAAAGCGCAGCACAACATCATGCACCATTCGTTTACCAACATCGAAGGTCACGATGAAGATTTAAATGCAGGTCCTGTATTGCGCTTTTCACCAAATTCGCCAAAACTTAAAATGCACAAGTACCAACATATTTATGCTTGGTTTTTGTATGGTTTAATGACTCTTTCTTGGACTTTTCAGAAAGATTTTGGTGATATATTGAGATATGAAAAAATTGGACTCTTGAAGCAACTGAAGACTACCTTAAAGAAAGAAATGACGTTGATTATAGTAACAAGAATTATTTATTTCATCTACATGGTAGCGGTTCCATTGATGATTATGGACATTGCTTGGTGGCAATTGATTATTGGCTTTTTAACGGTTCATTTCGTAGCAGGATTTACGTTAGCAGCAATTTTTCAATTGGCTCATGTAATGGAAGATCTAGAGTACCCCGTGCCAACTGAAGGAAGTATTTTAAATCAATGGGCAGTTCACCAAATGAATACTACGTTAAATTTTGCAGGTAAGGATAAGCTTCTTTCATGGTTTGTTGGAGGTTTAAATTATCAGGTAGAGCATCATTTGTTTCCAAATATTAGTCATGTTCATTATTCTAAAATAGCACCTATTGTTGAAGAAACAGCAAAAGAGTTTAATGTTCCTTATCATAATGTTCCTTCTTTTAGATCGGCATTAGCTCAGCACGGTAGAATGTTGTATAGATTAGGACACCAAAAAGTTTAAGAAATAATTCTTGCAAAAAGGCGAAAACATGTGTTTTCGCCTTTTTTTATTGGAACTCTATTTGACGAAAATCTTTTGATCAAAAGATAAGGGCTCTCGTTTTAATTAAAGAGTAGTCTGCAAAATGCGTTAGTCTACAGGACGAAGTTCAATTTCAATCTTCCTCATATTATTTTTAGGATCATTTGTTACCAATAGTATTTCAACTGTAGTTGTTCCTTTTAAATCAGCGGTAAAGACTTCAACTTCGATTCTTTCAGAGCTGTTTTTTTGTATGTATTTAACATTGCTTGTTTTAACAAGTTGCTTATCTGCAACTATTTGGTATATTTTTAGCGTATCATTGCCTGTATTTTTCAACAAAAAACCTCGTTTTACAATTGAACCTGGTTTGTAGATGGCTATGAATTTATCTTTAGAAATCTCTAGAATTGGTCGTTCCGATTTGTTTGTCGATGAAGTACCTGAACTTTTTAATGCAATAATTTCAATTTTTCTCTCCATAGCAGCATCTGTGCTATAAATAGCTGCCATGGTATTGGCTTCATCTTGTACGTTTGATACTGCGTATTCTCCCATGGGTAGTTTATTTATTTTTAACTTTCCTGAAGAGAGAAAAGGTTTAATTGCTCCATTATCAGCTGTATTCAAATAATTAAGCAGACTTTGAATTCTTCGAGAAGCTAATTTTAAATTATACTCAGAGGTGGAAAGAGAACTTGCATAACCACGAACTGCCAATTCAATTTCGTTGCCCTTTTCTAATTCTTTTAAGAGCAACGGAGTAATCTCTTCTAGCATTTGTTTACCATAAGCTACTTTCTCTTCAAAAAAATCATTTAAATTTTGCTCCTCAATGGCTCGCTGTTCTCCTTTTAGAGTGCGAATGTATTTTTTCTCATATTCACTTAATAGGTCTACGTATTCATCCGCAAGGTCAATAAAGTTGCTGTTCGTACTGTTCTTATTGGTATTTGCTGTAGGGCTGTCATTATGAAAATAAAGAGAAAGTGGCAGAAATTTATTTAATTCCTCTTCGTTTACTTTTGTTTCAGCCAAATTTAACTTTTCAATTTTTTCTTCTTCTTTCAGCAGTTTGCGTTCATACTTTAGGTCGTACAAATCATTACAACAACTTGTCTCACTGTCAACGTTGCCTTCTAGTCGATTAGAGCTTAGTATTGCCATTTCTTGGTAGGGGAAGAAATAATAGTCGTGATAGCTACTGTTTATGGGTCTGCCTAAATTCTGTGGCGTTTTGAAATGAATACCTTGTTTTTCACTTTTAAAAATATCATAACCTCCGAAGCCAATGTGCCAATTCGAGCTAAAAAACAGTTGGTGACTTTTTACATCAAAATAGGGAGTTATTTCATTGTCAGGAGAGTTCACTGTATTACCTAAATTAACCGGCTGACCGAAACCAAACCCCTCTTTCTTTGATCTCCATATATCAAGCCCTCCAAAACCTTGATCTCGATCTGAAACAAAATAAAGGATTGTATCGTTTTGTTCCACCACTGCGTGGGGTTGAGTATTGTTGCTAACCGTGTTGTTGATGTTTTTATTCAGTTTTTTGACTTGTAAAATTTTATTTCCTTTTATTTTTCCTCTATAGATCTCACAATTAAAATTGGTGTCGCAAGCAGTAAAAAAAAGGGTAGGTCCAATAAAGCTCGGATTTGAAATGTGCTTGTTTTTAAACAGTCCAATATATCTATTGCTGAATAGTAAGGCTTGTTTTTTACTTCCATTATCAATGTTTGTGAAATAAATCTTAGCAAAGTAATCTTTATCAAAAATAATATTGTCAGGTCCCATGCTGTCTCCAACAAGAGATGAGAAATAGATATTACCTTCATATACTTGTGCGCCAAATTCAGAGAAGGGAGAATTCACTTGTCCACCCAATGAATTAATCGCCTCATCATTTTCTGCCTGTTTATTTGCCCAGGTATTTGCTTCTTTGCTAATACTCACTCTTTGATACATGAATCCTTTTCGATCCTGGCGATATGGAGCTAAGGCATAGTTGTAAAATTTTCGGGCATTTCGGTAATCTCCAGCTAATCGATACGATTCTGCTAAGAGATATCCGAGGTTTTCAATACTCTTTTTATCATCAAGAGCTCGAGCCTTTTTCAAGTAGATACTAGCTTCTTTTGGATTGTTAACTGCTAACAATGTTTTACCATACCCAAATAGAACTTCTAAATTGATAGAGTCTATTTTCATAGCTCTTTCATATTCATACATAGCGCCAAAATAGTCGCCTCGATTGTACCTTTTTTCGGCACCCTCTATCGTAGCATCTGCAGCCTGCCCAAAACTAAATCCAAAGCTAAAGCAGAGTATAACGAGAAGTGAATGTGCTTTTACATGAAGTTTGGACATATTTTGTATCGTCTAAGATTTGGCACGTATTTTTTAAAAATATAAGCAAGTGAAATTTCTAAGCCGCCTCTTCGGTTGGAAGCAGTTCGTAGTTCAGAATAATTTACATCGTAGCTTAAGCCTAAGTTCCAATTGTCATAATCAATTCCTGTGGTAAAAATAAAGGCATCTCCAGCCCTCAAGAAAAAGCCACCATAAAGATTACTAATGACACTTTGACCTTCAAATCGATATTGTACTTGAGATCCAATAACAAATTCTTTATACTTGTCTTGTCTGGACCAAAGTAGCGAGGGCAATAGACTTAATTTATCATTTATTTGAAATTGCGACAGTACATATAAGCTAGTTCGAATGTCAAGGTTGGCAGCTTGACTGGCAAAACTTAAGTTTGGATTAGTCAAGTTGAATGCAGAGAAACCAATTTCTATTTTATCGGAAGAAGAAAGGCGATGTTCTAACCCAAACCCTGTTCCTAAATTTAAATGGGTTAAATTATTTCTATCAAAATCTTCGCCGCTAGAAAGACTAGGGTCAAAAGCTCTACCCGTATATTGGTTGTCGAATGTGAATTGGTTGAAATCTACTGATCGTGATGAGAAACCGAGTAATAGTCCTGTTTTAACAATCCAAGTAGAGTCTCGGTCAACTTTTAAGTGATAGGCAAAATTGCTGTTTACGGTGGTACTTTTAAGACCACCCACACCAGCTTCGTCGTTGATAAAAACGAGGCCAATTTTTAATTCCGGTAATTGGGAAATAGGGTGGCTACCATCAATAGCCGCCGAAAATGTTCGGTATGGTTCAGAAACAGATGCCCATTGATTCCTAAAATTTCCATTGAAACGATAATCGCCATTAAAGCTACCCGTTAGTGCAGGGTTTAAATTTTGATACGAGCGATTGAATTGCGAAAAATGAATGTCTTGTCCAAATAGACTGTAAGAGAATAGCACCAATAGTATATGTAAAAGGAACTTCCTCATTATTTGAGTAGCGTAATATTTCCTTTATCAATGAACTCTTGTCCGTCAAAGCAAATCGCTTTTACTTGGTAAACAAACACTCCTGGGTCAACCTTTTTACCTTCGTAAGTTCCGTCCCATCCTTTATTGATTTCGGTTGTTTCAAAAACTAACTCTCCCCATCGGTTAAACAGTTGAAAATCTAATTCCCTAATGTTTGCTCCCCGAACAAATAAAACATCATTTGTTAAATCTCCATTTGGAGAAAATGCAGTTGGAATGAAGATATCTGGTTCAGCACAATTCACTTCGAATACCCTCAGCCTCCGCAATGCAACAACCTTGCAGCCAGTATTCAAATCAGTTATGGTAACTCGATAAGTGGTAGTTGTACTTAGCGTAGCATTTGGATTTGGGCTATTGGGGTTATCTAAATCATCTGCAGGCTCCCACTCGTAGCTCAAGTTGCTCCCGTTTCGATTGGTCGAAAGCTGTGTTTCTTGACCTTTAAATAAGGAATCTGCACCGGTAATGATAGCGTCATTAAAAGCAGGTAAATTCACTTCAACTTCCACCGTGTCAAAATCTTGACAACCCGTTAAACTCCTTGTGAATAGATAGTAAAACTGATTGCTACGGGGTGCAATAATCGCCGATATTAAATTATCTCCGCTAATTATGCTGTCTTTGGGAGTCCAAGAGTATTGCAATGGAGTGGCTGCGAAAGTGACCATAGCGTCAAGCGATATGGTATCATAAATACAAAAGCTTTCGAAATCATTTACATCAATAATTAAATCTTCAATTTCCACTTGAATGGTATCTTGATCAAAGCAAATTGAGTTTTTACCTTGAATAAAGTAATTGGTGGTTACGTCGGGTGCAACTTTAATCGAACTATCAACTCCTGTGGCAAAAGGGAAGCTAAAGTCTGGGTTAAGCGACCACGTATAAGTTGCAGCAGTTCCGTTACTGTTGCTTGTTAAAATCACTGAGTCACCTTTGCACAATAAAGTGTCAGAAATACTTTGTAATTCAACCGCTTCGAAAATGCTAATGCTTCTTACGATAGAGTCTTTTCTATTACATCGCTGATTTGAGGTCAGTAGTTTAACGTTGTAAGTTCCTTCTTGGTTAAAGACTAAAAGTGGGGTAGGGTCATTTCGGAATATACTTCCTCCGTTACTAACTATAATTTGAAAGGAATCTGCACCAACAACTGTCGCTTGTAATGGTTCTAAATGTGGAATACAAGCAGAATCAGTAATGGTATTCAAATCAAGTGAATAACTAATGTATTCAACTAAAATACTGTCGGTAGTTTCACAAAAGTTATTACTAACCTTAAAATAGTAGACTGCTGAGTCATTTTGATTGATGGAGAAAGAATTAGTTGAGGGAGAAGTGTTCAGAGTATTTGTAAAAGCTCTTGTTGAGCTGTATTGAAAATTTGTAATTGTACCTGACGCCGGTATAGAAACATTAAAAATGCCCGTTCCACAGAATAGCGTATCTAATGGGCTGTTAATTTGTAAATCATTCGTTACTATTTGAACATTAAAAGGAATAGAATCTTTTAACTGACACAATTGATTTTCATAAATAAAGTAAGCGGAATAATTTCCGGGGGCAGGGTATAGAAACTGAGGATTTAGATTCGTGTCTGTTGTGCTGTTGCCAAAAATCCATTCAAAACTGTCTGCATTGGAAACGGTTGCATTAAACTGTATGGGTGTTCCTTCACAAACGGTATTGGCAGATACAGATGCACTAGCACTGGTAGGACTGTAAAAAATGCGAATAGAGTCTTGTTTTTCACAGGCATTTCTAAGGGGGTCTAGGGCTTGGACATAGAAGATATTAATTCCAGGTGTAAGTCTTACGTTAAGAGTCGAATCTGCTATGTTTGAGTTTATGGGCGAGCTAAAATTCGTTGTTCTCGAATAGCGAAATTCATTGGCTTTTCCATTTGAATTAGCGGTAATTAGTGTAGAGTCTGAGTAGCAAACAATAGAGTCGAACTGGAGGCCCAATTCTATATCGTCTGGTCGAACCAAAACATTCAAATCCAAAAAGTCACCTATGGCGCAGATAGAGTCAAATACAACTTGACGGATATTATAATTTCCTGGCGAAGAAAAGTAAATGGTAGTATCGGTGAATGATGAAACTACAGTGTCACCGTAAAAATCCCAAGTAATATTTGTAGCGCCGACGCTAGAATTGGTAAGTTTTACACTATCAATGGTGCCATTTTTTAAGCAGATGTCTCTATTATCTAAGCTAAAATCTGCACGAATTACGATTTCAAAATCTAATTTGAAAAGTGCATTGTTGCATCTACCAGCTGGGCTATTGTCGGTTCTTGAGTAAGCACTAGGCGAAGTTGGGAAGTCACTTCGAGCAGTTCCGCATGAAGCGCAAACAGAATGATAGATTACACCGTTCTTATCAAATCGGCTTGTACCTCCATCAACATGGTCTTGCGAAGAAGTTCCTCCAAAGTAAGAGGCATATAATACGCTGTCTATATTTCTGTTTAGCACGTATAAATAAAAATCTGCACTATCGGCGGTATTAGATGTGGAAGAAGGTATAGTAGGGTCGCTATTATTTCTCACCAACATGTTTGAAGGTAAAGTTTTCGGGCGATCCCCGGCTAAGCTACCACCCCAGCCTGCGGTATATATATTTTGACATCGATCTACCAAAAAAGCTGTAGGTGAAATGTTAATTTCTCCGGTTCCCAAACCTCTTCCGAAGGTGGTAGAAAATTCTAGTGAATCCAAATTTCGGTCAAGCTTTACAATAAATTGACCCGCTCCAACATCTGCTCTTGGTGCTCGGACTGTAGGAAATAATCCTCCTTGCGTTTGTCCATATCCGTATACATTATTGAAACGATCAAATTCAACAAAATATACTTGGTCGTAATTGGGTGTTGAAATAAAAGTTGAATGTTCAATAGCGCTTCCGTCCGATGATAGAATGGAAATAAATCCATCTGCTTGTTCTCTTGTTACGTTTCTATTTTGAATCGAAGAGTCTTGATAACTACTTATTGTAGTTGGAAAGTTGTCATAACTTGTTGTCCCGCCGCCAATTAAAACTTTGTTGCTGTCAATTACCTTTAAGGAGTATATAGCATCTCTTCCAGACCCTCCAACGTATCTTGCCCAAATTAAGGAAGATAAGCTACTGTTGAATTTGAGAACCAAACCATCCTGATTGCCCCCGTAGCTGCCTAATGCACCAGTTAGACTACTACTAGTTGTTGTTGTACCTACGTAACAGTTTCCTGCAGAGTCAACAATAATTTCTCCCCGATGAGAATCTCCATAGTTAAAATTTAAGCCATCATAATTGGTCCCTCCACCCGGGTTTAGGTTAACTCCATCTATTCCTGTATCACCAAAAAAGGTAGACCCTAGAAGCTGAGTGCCTGTAGAATTAAATTTTGATACGATAATTTCAGCCCCAAAACTGTAGTTTGTAATTTCTGTTAGCAATGCAGAGGGGGATACATTAAAGATTTGATCGTAAGCATTTAGTGTTGTGGGAAAGTTATTTGATCCGGTTGCTCCAAAAACATATAAATTTTGATTTGCGTCAACGACCATACTGTGAACGGTTTCATTTTGTCTTCCACCAAGAAAGGTGGAAAACAAAAGGCTACTACCATCTGCAGAAAATTTGCTAATGGCAATGTCCCAGTCGCCTCCACCGTAACTGGTTTGAAATGCGCCCAAGGTCAAACTGTACAAAGGTCCATCTGCTATGCCACCCATGTAGCCATTCCCTAAGTCATCGTAGGTGGCAGTTTCACCAAAATTATCTGCTCTTGAACCAGAGTAGGTGGAGAATACTAATACAGGATCAATGGTTAGCTCAACCTCTTTATTGTAACTATTTGGAAAATCAAAGTACAAGTTTCCTTCGGCTGTAATTCGATAATTACAAGCAACAACAACTTGTTTTCCATTAATAACTTGAAAAGCATATGGCTTTTCTTCAATCATCTCTCCCAATTTGTGAGAAATAATAAGGTTGCCGTCTTTAATGACTGGATTTTCTACACCTTCATATTCAACAAGAATTTGCTCGGGTGAAAAACCAGGCTTTACAATGTAATCGTATTTCAGAAAACCATTTTGAGTGTATACTGCTAAGTCAATTCCATAATATAATTCATGGTATTTAATTATATTATAACTCCTTACATCTGCTTTCCATTTTGACCGATCATTGCCCAAATAATAGTTATAGTAAAAATCGGATGTTCCAATTTGACTCGTTTCAACTGCCTCATTGGAGTTTAAAAATTTAGCTTTAAAAACATGTCCTCTTTCAATATTATCAACAGGGACATTCCCTGCATGATAATTTGGCCGACTTATAAATTGATAGTGGAACGCATTTTTTTCAAAAAAAATAGTAGCTCCTTCCATTTCTGTTCTGAACAATACATTTTCATGCCACTGCCCTTTGTTTTCTGTGAAAGAAAACGATTTATTTGCACCAGCTTCATGTGCATGTAGGCCAAGGGTAGTAATGAAAAAAAGGAAGAAGATTAGATTAATTCTCATAGTAAAATTCAAGCAAGAGTAAATTTAACCAAAATGAACTCCTCGGTAGAGTTATAAGACGTAAATTCTTGATTTACGATGCTTCTTTTTAGATGGTTATTTAACTTATTTTTGAAATTCAACAAAAGTTACTTTTAGAAATGATTTTAATAGCAGATAGCGGATCCTCTAAAACGGACTGGAGACTTATCGATAAGGATGTAATTTCTCAATATTCTTGTATTGGATTAAACCCTGATTTTGTTAATAAAGTAAAGGTAGTTAGCGAATTAAATGAAACGTTTGCCGCGATAAACAAGCTATCCGTTACAGAAGTCCACTTCTATGGTTCAGGGTGCTCGTCTGAAAGCCGAAGTCAAGTAATTACTGACGGGATAAAGAGTGTATTTCCAATTGCAGAAATTCACGTTTATCATGATTTATTGGGAGCGGCTCGAGCAGCATGTGGGAAAAATAGAGGTGTTGCTGGAATATTAGGCACAGGAAGTAATTGTTGTTTGTTCGATGGGGTGCAGGTTATTCAAGAATTTAGGAGTGGAGGGTTTATTCTAAGTGATGAGGGCGGAGGAGTAGACATTGGTAAAAGAATATTGAAAGCATTCATTGAAGGGAGAATGGATGAAGATCTCAAAAATCGTTTTGTAAAGAGATATAAAACGGATGTAGATGAAATTTTAGAAGCACTTTACAAAAAACCTTTTCCAAACAAATACATCGCCAATTTTAGCCAATTTGCTTATCACAATCGAGAAAACCCTTTTATCTCGGAATTACTGCAGAACTCTTTTAGGGCTTATTTTCAAAACATGG
>JBLHTZ010000020.1:0-40050 GCA_047627915.1 Vicingaceae bacterium | reverse complement strand
GAGTTTAAAATATCACCTTTTAGATTGGCAATATCGCTAGCCGAAATTAATTCGTGATCCACTGCAGGAATAGGGTCTTGCCAAATGTATTCTTCTTTAGGAATTTCAGGTCCAATGTATGTTGAACTTGGTCCCATATCTCGGTGTGTTAATTTAAACCAAGCTCTAGCAAATGCTTTGTCAAACTCTGCAGGGTTGGCTAAAAACTTTCTTGAAATTTTCTCATATTCTGGATCAAATCGCAATGACAAGTCTGTAGTTAACATGGTTGGTTTATGCTTTTTGTCTTTATCGAATGCATCTGGGAAAATTGGCTCCGCATTGCTTGCTACCCATTGGTGAGCACCTGCAGGGCTTTTAGTTAATTCCCATTCGTTGCCAAATAGGCTTGCAAAAAAGCCGATGCTCCACTTGGTAGGGGTAGAAGTCCAAATTACTTCTGGACCTGAGGTAATGGCATCTGGTCCTTTTCCTGATTTGTAATCACTTTTCCAACCAAAACCTTGTTCTTCAATTCCCGCAGCTTCAGGACTTTTACCCATGTGGTCTGTACTAGCTGCGCCGTGTGTTTTGCCAACCGTGTGTCCACCTGCAATTAGGGCAACTGTCTCTTCATCGTTCATGCCCATTCTACCAAAGGTTTCTCTGATGTCGTGCGCAGCTAAAACAGGATCAGGGTTTCCGTTTGGACCCTCTGGGTTAACATAAATCAATCCCATTTGCACAGCAGCTAAAGGAGTTTCTAGTTCCCTGTCTTCAGAATATCTTTTGTCATCTGCTAAAAATTTTGATTCAGCACCCCAATATACGTTGCTTGCTGGCTCCCAAACGTCACTTCTTCCTCCTGAGTATCCAACAGTTTCAAGACCCATTGTTTCGTAAGCAACATTTCCTGCCAAGATCATTAAATCTGCCCAAGAAATTTTTTGACCATATTTCTGTTTGATCGGCCACAGTAATCTCCTTGCTTTATCTAGGTTGGCATTATCAGGCCAGCTGTTTAAGGGAGCAAATCGTTGCTGACCTTCTCGTGAGCCACCTCGTCCGTCACCTGTTCTGTAGGTTCCCGCACTGTGCCATGCCATTCGAATAAAGAATGGTGCATAGTTGCCAAAATCTGCAGGCCACCATTCTTGAGACTCTACCATAACTTTTGCCAAATCAGCTTTTACCGCTTGGTAATCGAGACTTGCAAATTCTTTTCTGTAGCTAAATTCTTCCCCCATAGGGTCCGAAAGAGAGGAGTTCTGTCTCAAGACTTCTAAGTTGAGTTGATTTGGCCACCAATCTTTGTTTGTATTTCCTTCACTTTGAATTACCTGACCGGAAGATTTTTGTTTGTCGAATCCAAAAGGGCAACCGCCTTCCTTCTCCATGTTCTCTGAGGTTTCCGTGCCGTTAGAGTTGCATGCTGCTAACGATAGCGTTATTGCAAGAACACTTAATAGTTTTTTCATGGTAAGTTTTTTTAGTCGAATTTGTACAAATTTAAAGCTAAAAAATTATTCGCAAAAATTATATTTTCAATAGAATTATCTATTCTATCAATAATAAATAATTCTATTTCCAAGACCATTCACTAATTTAAATACATATTAGCTGTTGTTGAAAAGCGTCACTTTCAAACAGCAGCAGAGTAGTGTCATGAGTGTCATGTAACTCAATCTACCTTAAGTACCATGATTAGACGTTTTGAGGACGAGATTGGCGTGAAAATATTTAACCGAAAAACGTAACCTGTTTAATAACTAAAGAAGGAGTGCTCATTTTTAAACGTTTATAAATCATAACAAAAGAGATAAACGCCTTGAGTAATTCGGTGCAAGAAATCAAGGGAGAAATGGTTGGGAATCTTCGTATTTAAATAATTCCAACCGTAGCACCATACTTGTTGCCGCTTTCCTTGTCAAAATTTACAAATCATTTTCCTAAGCTAAAGGTGATTGTTCAAGAGTTAACAACAGCATCAATTCAGTCTGCCTTAAAATCCTGTAGCAATTGCTGCCGTATTCCGATTGAATCAGAACTCTAATTGCTCAAAAGCCTCTTCAGAAATGGAGAAGCTTTTGAGGTTGAAAAATTGGCAATGTTCATTGATGCAAATCCACACAGAGAGCACATTTTAGCGCTTTCTAAACTTTATACCAATTAAACTAAACGTTGGGAAGTTTTCATCCAGCGTTCGGAAATCAACTGCACAAGCTCACTGAACTCTACCTCTAAGTTTACACTATCAATTTTAAAAACCTAAAAAAATGGACACACGAAAAATAACAATGTTGTTCTCTGCATTATTAATAGCAGGGTCTTTATTAGCTCAAAGTGAGATATCAGACAACGCAAGAATGTACGAGTTTCTTGGGAAAGTAACAGCTCAAGGTGAAAACTCAAAAAATATCATGGTTAAAGCTTTCGATGGGGATAGCTGCTTCTCCACGTTTAATACTCGAACAAATGGAAAGTTCGCTTTCTATGGAGAATCTAAAAAATACTTCATCTTACAATTTAGCAAGCTGGGGTACTCCACAAAACAATTAATTGTAAATACAAAGGATGTTAAATACGGAAGATATAAATTGAGTACTTATAAGTTTAACATCAACTTAGAAAAAACAGAAAAAGGAGGGGAAGACGACAAGTATATATCTGTAGTTGATATTATAGAAGCAGATAATAGTGGAACTAGGTTTGTCTATAAGGTTAATCGAACTAAAGATGAATACTTCATAAAAAGCAACCTGTTGGTTACTAAGTAAAATGATAAAAAGAATTATAATTTAAAAAAAGACAAAGCCATGAAACGAATATTTACCAATTACGGAAGCCTTATTGTAATGCTATTAGTTATTAACTATTCTGGTCTAACGGCGCAGACATCTGCAGACTACGTTCAACAGGAAGTAGGAATTGATATCGCTAATTATCATGAATTCGAAGGTAAAGTTTTTACCAACCAAGGTAAAGCAGAAGGCGTAACGATTAAAGTGTTTGAAGGTAACGAGTGCTCTTCAACTTACGATACTAAACCTAATGGTAAGTTTTATTTTACGGCTGAAACAGAGAAATATTACACACTTCAGTTTGAGAAGGCAGGTTACGTAACCAAGAGAGTTGTAATTAAAACACACAACACAAAAGACGTTGAAAACTACACGAAGCCTTATCAGTTCGACATTACGCTAGACGAGGAATTTTCTGATATAGATTACAGCCTACATGATTTCCCAATGGCTATAATTGAGTTTAACGTGGGACATGCAGCGTTTGAATTTAATAAGAAGTACACAAAACAACGATTAAAAGAGCTATCTAATATTACTACCAAATACTATGCGAATAAATAGCATAGAAACATTAAAAAGAGTAGCCCTGAGTTTCATCAACTCGGGGTTATTTTTTATAAAAAAAATAGTACACCTCACATGTTATAAAATAGACAATATTGAAAAGAGAGAGTATTTGTTGCACACAAAAAAAAACCCTTACCAAATGAACGCTTTCTTACCTATCTCAAATCGGCCCCTCCCCTCTAATCGAGCGAACTCTTATAGATTGAGAGATCTTTATTTTGCTAAATTCGATATCACATACGAGCTGATACAAAAGTAATAGTGAACTCATATGATTTATTGTTGATACCTTTTTGTAAGTGTATAGGTGTCCATAACAGGAGTTATCTAACTCTCCTTTGCTCCATTGTTCACAACTGCAAAACTCGTTAAGATAACAGCAGAAAGGAATTAAGTCCTCTTATATTCTTGACAGCTTTAACCTTGAACTATTCTTTATAGAAATGGACTACACATTTGATGACGGTAGAGTTTTTGGGATATGAAAACTTCTGATTAATAAGTTTGCCAAATCAGAATAAGGTCAACCAAAAGTTGATCTTATTCAATGTGAAAATGACTGAGGTATGAGCTAGAATTAACAGGTTCGAATAAATAGATACAGTAGAAAAACTCAATTCAGAATAACTACTCAATAGAAATATTACCTGCGACTTCCAGGCAACCTGAATCACTAATGTTAATCATCTGCTTATTGCCTAGCAGGGGGCCTGCAATAAAACATTTTACTGCTCCCATCAAAATTAAAATCCGTGTCAAGAATCATAATATCCGTTAGCTCACCGGCTCATTTGTGCTTGGCTCGCCTGCAGACCAATTGACTCCGACGCTTTTAATTTCGTCATTAATAGAGTTGTTTTTTGAAGTTACTGTAAAAGGAGTAATTATAGTAAGCACTAAAAATGAAGATAGCGATAAACTAAATCTATTAAGTAATGTTAAAGTATTGATAATGTTTTGTTGGTTAAAATGTTGGACAAGATGTGGTCCTGTATTTTTTACGTCTATTGCTTTTTTTCTTGAACGTTTGCGTGTAAGAAATTTCATGTGAGCCAATGTTTGATCCAATCATTTTTGAAGAAGATAAATCGTACGAATAACCAACCTGAAAACGATTGCCTTTTACGCCTACTATAAAAATCATTGACTCTGTGCTGGCATACCACAAACCAAGTACTAACGATTTTGCTTCGAAATACGACCCAATGTTAAACTTGGTGAAGGTGCCTTGTTTATTTATTATAACGTTGGGAGAGAATGTGTAATCGCTATTCCCGGCTAACTCGAACTTTGCGCCGCCGTGAAGGATAAAGTTTCTTTGTAATCTTGAACCGCTATTCCAATTCATTAAACTAACTCGTGGTTGGTTTAAATGATTTGCAGAAAAGCCGATGTAATATTTTTCTGTATATAAGAGCATACCTGAAGACAAATCGGCATATGACACATTTTCTCCAAAACTTTGCTTTGTTGTGTACACCACTCCATCCCTTGGGTCAATCATATCTTCAAAAATTAATTTATCCCAAGCAATCTTTTTTTGAACAAACCCTGCCTTTAGGCCAAGCCTTAAATACAAACCTTTTCTCATTTTTATCTCGTGGGCATACGCTGCGTTATATGCATTTGTTGTGAGTAAGCCGTCTCCAGCTTGATCTCGATATGCACTAAATCCTAATCCATTGTTAAATTTTGATAAGTTGGTCTCGAACGTTGCATTTTGGGTTATAAAAGAGTTCTGAATTTGTGGCCACTGATTTCTGTAGTTTAACGTAAACTTTGACTCTTCATCAATTCCTGCAAGAGCAGGGTTGATATAAATTGAGGTGGTATAAAACTGTGAGAAGTGAGTTTGCTGGGAAACAGCCAAACTCGCTAAGAATATTATTCCGGATAGTAATAAGTAGATTTTTTTCATAATATTCTAGTCTAGTGTAAAACAGTAACTGTTCCTGTTTTGGAAATTAATTTACCCGTAGCCGCTTCTGTAGCCGAGAAGGTATAAACGTAAACGCCATCGGACACAAGTTTTCCTTTATGACTGCCATCCCATTTGTGGGTTATATTGTTCGATTCAAATAATAACTCTCCCCAACGATTAAAAATTTTCAAATCATATTTTTCAGCATTAATACCTACAGCTCCAAATTTATCATTCACCCCATCTTGATCAGGAGTGAAAGCGTTAGGCAGGTAGACATAGGTTGCTGTAATAAACTCAGCTGTGTTTGAAACACTTTCAATTGCAGTATTTCCTTCACTAACTGCTACTACTCGGTAAACAGCTTTTTCTTTAGAATAACTTACCTTGCTTTGTGCATGAGCTCCAAAAGCAAGCATCAAGAGAGGCAAAATAAAAAGGCTTGATAAAAAGAAAGAAATGTTTTGCAGTGCGTTCATATCACAATAAATGTTGATTACGATGTAATATTACTCCGGACTACAGGGCATAAGAAACGGGAGTTTCCCAACGGAATATATTTCGATACAACCGTAATTTAATGGAACGAATACAAGCTTTTAAGTACAAAAAAACCCTAGAAGCTCTTGCCGCTAGGGTTATGATTATAATAATAGTTTGTTTAGAAATTGATAAATAGTTCGCGAGCAGTGGGAGGTAGTAACTGAAATGTTTCCCATTGATTAAACTCGTTTAAGCGCTGCACCTCGTAGTGCTTAATGCCTTCTTCCCACTTCTCATAATTCGTCCAATTTATCTTTCCTGAATGATCATCTATTTGAGTTGACCTTAAGAGAATAGAGGAACCAGTGGTGGTGCGTTCAATTTTGTTCTCACAGGTATTAACTACTTCGATTTGATAAAAATACCTCGTTTTATTTACTTCGGTGGATAGGTCACTATAAGCTGTTGTTTCTTTAGGAACGAAGGTTAGGGGCGTATAGTTTATATTGTCTAATGAACGGTGAATTACATAACCCTGAAAGAATTCTGGAGCGACTGTAACAGGAGTCCATTCAATCCGCACAAAATTATCTTCTTCAACGGTAGCTCTAATTATTTCCGATGTCTGTAAGTGTGCAATCCCAACTACTTTAACTGTGGATGTATCACTGTAAGAACCAGTTTTAAGACCTCTAGGGCCTATGGCTTGAATTTTATACGTGTATTGGTAATTACAATAGGCTGTAGTGTCAATATATTCTAATTGTTTAGAAGTAATTCGCGCAATACATTGGCCAGTGCTATTGCGCGAATTATCAAACCTTAGGATTTCGTAATAATCTACCGAGCAACCTATGTACTTGTTCCATTGAACTTTAATGGTATATTTACCTAAATTATGCGCTGTTATGTTAATGGTACAGTGGAACGGAGCTTTTAGTAGATTTCCTTTTAAGCCACACTTGTCAGTCGCTACGATTTTATAGCAATAAGTAGAGTCAAGGGTAGTTGAAACTGTATCAATGTAAAAGTCTTGGCTTGGATCAGATATTGTTAGAATGGGGCTGAATGCATAACTTGAATTAGACTTTCTGTAAAGGGTATAGTGGCTAAAAGCTGGGTCAATATTTTTTCCCCATTCCACTAAAACTTCCCGGTCACTTAAAACGGATACTTTATTCATGTTCGTAATTAATGGAATAGAATCAAAAACTTGGATTGCTTGCGACTTTATTATTTTCTCCTTGCAGCCATTAATAAGGCTAATTTCTAAAGCAATATCAAATACTCCTGGATTAAATTTCTGCGTCGCAATGGGTGCATTAGCGAAACTAACTCCATTTTGTCTCCAATTAAACATCGGTTTTAAATCAGAAGAAATAGAATCTTTAAAAAGAGTTTCGAAACGCACATCTAACTCGTAACAACCTTCGCTTTTATCTACAGTAAAGTCTATTGAAGGCGCTTCTTTAATTTTAATATGAACAATATCGCTTGATGGGCAAACTCCTTGAAAGCTGTATGTAACTGTATCGATTCCTTTTTCAGCTTTGGACGGATTGTACAAGCCAGTTGTATTATTTACGATACCTAGGCCTGTCCAAATTCCGCCTGCCTCACTTGAAACAAGTTGTATTGGGCTATCGTTGTTACAAATTGGCGCAACTGCTTGAATTGCTGCAATTGAGCCACTTGATACCAAAATACTGTCAAATCTAGTACTATCAGAGCACCCAGCATTATTTTCGGCTAATAAGCTTATAGAATAAGAACCCGGTTGAGTAAAAGTATGACTTGCAGACTGGTTCCGAGTAACTAACCCTTCTCCAAAATTCCATAGCCATTTGCTTGCGCTGCTGCTGTCTGCTGTTAGTTGAATTGTAAATGGAGTGCAGCCAACAGAATCGCTTAGCTGAAAGTTCGCTTTAACCTCTTGATTAATTTTAATTGAATTAGGGTGCGTATAAAAACCACTACAACCTGCCGAATCGACGGTAGTTAAGGCTACCGAATATTCTCCTACAGTGGTGTATGTATAAGTTGGGTGTTGCTGATTTGAGGTGTTTCCATCTCCAAATAACCAAGTCCATTGAACGGCATTCACAGAAGAGTCAGTAAATTGCGTAGGAGAAAATCTGCAGAGAGAAGTGTCTGACATTGAAAATTTAGTAATGGGTCCTGGAACAACAATTTCGTTTTTGACCCTCATTGTGTCTATACAACCATGGCTATTGGCTGCAATTAACATTACGTCAAACGAACCTGAATTGTTGTAAATTTTCATGGGCTGTGGAGCTGTTGAACTTGTTCCATCACCAAAACTCCATTTCCAAGAAGTTGCATGAATAGACGTGTTGTTAAAAGTTACCATCATTGGAGCACATGAGCTATTGAAGGATGCGTTATAATTAGCTTCAACTGAAGAAACTCGAACTGCATTTTCATGTCTTGTTGTATCTAAGCAACCATTTATAGTTCTTGTAATTAATTGAACGGTGTAAATTCCTTCACTTGTATAGGTATGTGTCGGGTGAGTTGCAGAGGATGTATCTCCATCACCAAAACTCCAATACGAATGAACTGAGTGTTTTGCATGGTTGGTAAACCTTACATTCAAGGGTAAGCAACCAGTTGTATCTGAAAGGTCAAAATTTGAAGTTAGGGTAGAGGGTAAAAATAACTTCTGAGTGGAATCTACACAGCCGTTCATTGCTGTAACTTTTAAAGATATATTGACTGAATCGTTATTGACTGTAAAAGAATGGTGATTTATATTGTTAAGTGTTAAGCTATCTATTTTCCACTCCCACTGAACAGATTTGGAGTTCGTGTCTGCCACATGAACCTGAATTGGATAACAGTGGTTCAATTGAGAAATTGTAAAGTCTGCATCGACCCCCTTCACTTCAACAGTTGTTGGATGAGTAAAGGTGTTTTGACAACCATCTTTTTGAACTTTCAAGTTAATTTGATAGTTTCCTGCGTGTGCAAATTTTACATTCGCTAATTGAGTACTACTAATAATAGAGCGGTTAGCTTTCCAAAGGTAGGAGTCTGCAGTGGGATCTTTCGGTCTAAACGAAAAATAATTTTTGGCACAGTTCACAGAATCTAAAAGATCAAATTCTGCGCTAATACCTTTTACAACTATAGAGTCTAACATGTGAACTGTTACACACCCCATAAGGCTTGTACTAATCACTTGAACAGGATAAATTCCCGGCGCAGAGTACACATGAAAAGCATGAAACGAGCTATCACTGCTACCGTCACCGAAATTCCACAAGTACCTAGCAGAGGTATCATTTGCGATAAAAGATAAAGAATCGCCTACACAGGAAGAGTCTGGAGTATTAAATATTATCCCGGCAGGTGGAAAGTTCAAAATGCTAATTTTTGATGACCGGCATCCCATGCTGTCTTTAATGGCTAAATGCACCGCGTGATTGTTATTGGAATATGGAAATTTATGTTGTGGCGAAACGGTAATAGTGTCGTAAACATTTGCAAAATGCCACGTCCAAGTATCTGCTTGTTGTGAAATGTTGTTGAATCGCACGGATGCACTATCACAGGTATAGGATATATTTACATTAAAGTCTGCTAATGGTCCATTTACGGTAATGTAATTGGCCCATGTAATGGTATCTTTTCCTAGAGAATCTTCGGCAACGAGTATCACATCAAAAACTCCTTGAGTTCTGTAAGTATGGATGGGATGCTCTAGAATAGAGGTGTCGCCATCTCCAAAATCCCAGTGCCAAGTAAAGGCATTCGTTTTAGGGTTGGCAAGTTGAACGATTTGTGGAGCACAATTTTGAGCAAACCGAGCACTTTGACGAATTGTATCTGCTCTATTGGGTGCAGGTCCTCCTCCTGTACCCACCGTTGGAACTTGGCCTCCAATTAAACAATTTCTAAAGTCTGCAAACCCCGGAAAGAATATGTTTTGACTGCAGCCATTAGCGGTAAAAATGGTTAAATAAATATCGTAAACAAGAGTATCCGGAAATTGATGAATTGGACTTTGTAACGTTGAAAAAGTTCTATCTCCAAAATTCCATATCCAACTTGCAGCATTTTTTGTTGAATCTGTAAGTTGGAGTGTTCTAGTACTACAATCAAAAAGTAAAACACTCATATCCGGAACAATGCTATTTATTTTAAAGGTTGCGTAGTTTTTAATAAAAATAGGACACCCATTGGAACTGAAAGTGCTCAAAGAAACAGTGTATGTTCCAGGGGTTTGATAGGTATAAGTTGGGCTTTTAATCATAGATGTATCACCATTTCCAAAGTCCCAAATCCAGCTAGTGTTGCCTAGGTTATTGTTTGAGAAGTCGATTGGCATAGGCAAGCACCCTTCGATGGTGTCAGTTAACCCTGCGGTAATCGTGTCATCATAAACTTCAATAAACTCATTTAAGTGAATAGAGTCTCTGCATCCAGAGTTTGTTTCTATCACTAATGAAATATCGAATTTTCCACTAGTTTGAAACGTATGGGTTGGATTTTTACTGTGCGAAGTATCTCCATCCCCAAAATTCCAAAACCAACGATCAGATAGTGAACTATTATTGACAAAGTCAATGGTTAAGGGTGCACAACCACGAGTATTTAACGCTGTAAAATGAGCTTGAATGGTTGAAATAGTAATGGTGCTTGTGTAGGTTGTAGAGCAGTTATTTGTATCAGTTGCGGACAAGGTAACCTGATAAGCCCCTGCACGACTGTATACATGATCAGGGTTCTGCAATTGAGATGTTGTGCTGTCTCCAAAATCCCATAAAAATAATCGATAGCTTGCTTGTTGTGAGGTATTTACAAATTGAATGGTGCCGTTTGCACACAATGGAATAGTGTCGGTTGTAAAAGACACATCTTCGCCGCCCATAACCTGAATGTAATTTGGTTTGGTAATCGAATCTGTGCAGCCGTTTGTGTAATTCGCAATTAACGTAATGGGATAAACTCCAGAAGTATCAAATGTTGCAGCTACACTATCACCGTTCAACATTGGACCTCTTCCGGTTTTCCAATAATAAGAAGTAGAACGAGCGGCACTATCAATGTAAAAATACACTCCTAATGGCGCACAACCACTGCTTACAGAAGAAGTGAAATTTAAGTCTGCTTTACTATTTACAGTAATGTAATTGATTTTCTCTAACGTATCAATGCAAGCAAATTGATTGGTTGTAATTAATCGAACGGTGTACTTACCTGTATCGCTATATGTATAAGCGGGATTGCGAACCTGCGAAGTATTTCCATCTCCAAAATTCCACTGCCAAGCCACCATAGAATCCGTAACGCAACGAAATAAAAATTGCTGAGTAGTGTCGCACCCTATAGAGTCATTCACTGTAAACTGCAGACTAGGAGTTTTTTCAATTCTAATGGGCTGATTGGACTGCTTGAATGCGCTACAACCTAAGCTGTCTGAAACCATTAAGCTTACCGAATAATTACCTGAATCAGAATAAGAGTAAATAGGGTTTTCTGAGTTCGATGAATTCCCATCGCCGAAATCCCAAACATAGTTTTGCCCCCTAGTTGAAAGGTTTGAAAAGGAAATTTGGTTTTGATCCAAACAAACTCTATCGGCGGTATAAGAAAAATCAGCTAAAGGGATATCATTCACTTGTATAGCATTTTGCAGGGTAAGGGTGTCGGAATTTCCTGATGCATCTTTAGCAATTAATGAAATGGTAAAAACTCCTGCCGATGAATAAATTATGGAAGGCTGTGCAACAAAAGAAGTACTTCCATTACCAAAATCCCACTCATATTGAGTAGCATTTAAAGAAGCATTAGTAATGGAAACCGTAAGCGGCACACAACCTGAATTTACTGATAGTTGAAAGCTAGCTGCAGGTCGCGAACTCTGACTAAAAGCCTCAGAAAAGAATGCTAAATATGTAAAAGTCAAAAAAAGCAGTTTGTATGGTTTCAAGAAGCTCATATCTATTTGTTGTTTAATTATCATCAATATTAAGAGAGGCATTACGCTACCTTGTCATTGTAATTTCCAAACGTGATGAATCCATAAATCATCGGGAATAGTTAAGCTACAAAACGGAGGTTCTTTTATTAAATAGGAATAAATAGCACTTTTTTCGGTGTAAGAATACTGGGCAACAATTATGTAAAACTCCACTTTTATGGGCAAATAAGAGTTAAATTAACTCTTATTTTAAAGTTTATTGTTGTTTAGTCTACCGGACTAACAAAATAGGTTTATATTGTGGTAACTAATACTACTACCATCATAAACCTAGTTTATAATGAAAATGAAAGAGAAACTGTTTGGAGACAAAATTTTAGATTTAAGTATTAATGGCATATACGTGTACGACCTTAAGACAGGGAGGAACATATACATCAATAAAAGGTACACAGAACTAACTGGTCACACACTAGAATCGCTTAACGCGCTTTCTCAAGAGGCGTTTATGGAGCTTTTTCACCCCGATGATCAACACGCAATACTTGCCCATATGGGTGAGGTAATTGGCTCTAAAGACGGGAAGCCAATAGAAATTAATTATCGTTTTAGGAAGACTGACGGCACATGGCTGTGGTGCAGGTCTAGAGATTCTGTTTTTGATGTTAATCAGGTGGGAGATGCCACTCAATTTATGGGGTCTTTTGTAGACTCTACTGAAGCTGTGCGAGAAGAACAACGACTCTTAATTCTGAAAGAATTTGCAGAACTATTGTTACATACAGAAAGTCTTGAAGAAGTGCTTTTCAATGCACTTAAAAGTGTTTGTTCCTTCACCAATTGGCCAGTTGGACACACTTGTTTTCCAGATTCTGATGTACTAAAGCCTGCTGGTATTTGGTACAACCAAGATAATTTTGAAATTGAAAGTTTAAAGGAAGTCATCGGTACAACCTCCTATTCTTTTGGAGATGCTACACCCGGAAAAGCTTGGGAGGAAAGAAAAGGCGTTTGGGACAAGAATTTTAAAAAGTTAAGCGGTAGTAAAAAGGCGCAGAAAGCTATAGAGCTAGGGTTGAGAGGAGCTTTTAGCCTTGAGGTGCCTTACAAAGGGGATGTAGTAGCTGTTCTTGAGTTTTTTTATAAGAACTCTAAAGACGAGCGCACTGAAGAGCTTGAAGAGTTCGTGGTCGATTTACAAGAGTTACTTTTAACCACAATTGAACGAGATAATTATAAGAAAGAGCTAATGGAAGCAAAAAAATTAGCAGAACATAAAAGTGCCTTTTTGGCTAATATGGTTCATGAGATTAGAACACCTATGAATGCTATTTTAGGTCATGCTCAAATTTTGGGGCGTGATAAATTAATTAATAACTCACAACGGTCAAGTGTAGCGTCTATAAATCGAAGTGGAAATCATTTACTAGGTTTAATCAATGATATTTTAAACCTGTCAAAAATTGAGACAGGCACAATGAAACTAAACCACTCTGCTGTTAACCCTTCAACACTCATTAAAGATGTAACAAGTTTTTTTGAGTTGGAGTTTAAAAATAAAGAAGTTCAATTACTTATAGAATACAGTGAAGACTTGCCAAGATTCATAGAGTGTGATGAAAATAAGGTAAAACAAGTGCTTACTAACTTAATAGGAAATGCACTCAAGTTTACTAAAAGAGGGAGTATCTTAGTAAAAGCTGAATACATTAAAGGGTTCATTTCCTATGTTGTAAGGGATACTGGAGTTGGAATTCCAAAACAAGATTTAAAGGATATTTTCGGTCGTTTTGAACAGGTGAAGGGAGGCTTAACTGCCGACGGAGTTGGTTTAGGACTCGCCATAAGTAAAAATTTGGCGGAATTAATGGGTGGTAGTTTAAGCGTAACCAGCACGCTTGGAAAGGGCACAACCTTTACATTTTCAATTCCGTACACCCTCACCGAAGCTCATATTTTTTTGCAAGAAGATATGGAAGAGGATGACTGGGAAAAAGTTACAAAATTAAAAGCAGGACAACCGGAAGTAAAAATTTTGGTTGTGGATGACATTGAAGAAAACCGCAATGTGATTACTCTTTTATTAGAGTCCATAGGTTTTGTTGTGAAAACTGCTATTGACGGTAAAGACGGTTTGGCCGCTTGCAGGAAATGGAGACCCGATATTGTAGTATTGGATTTGGTAATGCCTGTAATGGATGGAATTGAAGCAACAGCGGCAATTCGGGAGTTAGAGTATGGCAGTGAGCCTAAAATTATAGGGATTAGTACGAGTGCTTTCGACGAGGAAAAAGGCTTATTTATTAACGCTGGGGCCAACGGTTTTGTAAAACAACCAATAAAACTATCCGAACTTCTAAGAGAAATAAAAATTCATTCCAAGGTAGTGTATGATTACGAGGATACCAATGCAGCGAGTGAGGTTAATGATGTAGACCGAAAAGAACTTACTGATGTTAATTCCTTATCCACAGCAACAAAGAAAAAGTTTAGAACAGCCATTGTCGAGGGAGATCTAAATAAACTAGAAGAGTTGTCAAATAAGGTAAAAACGACACATGAAGAATTAGATACATTAATTCGAAGCTATACAGAATCGTACAATTTAGAAGGTCTAAAAAAATTATTCAACTAGGATAAATGATAAGCCGAGCAGAGAAAGAAGACATATTGTTGGTCGACGATAAACCGGAAAACTTAAAAATATTGGCACATATTTTAAAGTCAAAGGGTTATGTTATACGCTTGGCAAAAAATGGTGCAGAAGCAATTGAAAGCGTAGAATCCAAGCCACCAAAGCTGATTTTGCTCGATGTTCAAATGCCTGTAATGGATGGTTATGAAACCTGCAAGCAATTAAAGAGGAACAAAGAATTTGCAAAAATTCCTATAATATTTATTAGTGCATTGTCAGGAATTCTAGATAAAGTGAAGGCTTTTAATGCCGGAGGGCTTGATTACATAGAAAAACCTTTTCACATGGATGAGGTACTTATCAGGGTGCATACTCAATTAACTGTTAGGAGGCAAGCTGACCAACTGCAACAGGCGATTATTGAGTTAAAGTTAGCTCAGAGTAAAGTTATTCAATCTGAGAAAATGGCTTCATTAGGAACCTTTTCTGCAGGAATTGCTCATGAAATTAACAACCCCATTAACTTTGTTAATGCCGGAGCAACTAGCGTTGAAATGGACTTGCGAGATTTACTTCGAGTACTGGATACTTATGATTCAATAGACTTAAAAAAACACAGTCCTGAATTGGCTGATGAAATTGAGCAAGTAAAAAATGAAGTTGACTATCGCTACGTTAGAGAGCACATCTTGGATACGGTAAAAGACATTAAAATGGGCGCCGAAAGAACGAAGGAAATTGTGTATAGTCTAACCCGTTTTACAAGAGGAGATGGTGAGCAAAAGTACAAGACCAGAATTAACGAAGAAATAGAGAATGTCGTTAAAATAGTAAAACGTCTCTCTAAAAAGAAAATCTTATTTCTGTTGGATTTGCAAAAAGACATAAAAACATTTGATGGATTTTCAGGTCAATTGAATCAATTATTTATGAACTTGATAACCAATGCAGAACAAGCAATAGAACAAGAAGGTATTATAAAAATAGCGACTCTAAATAAAAAGGAGGGTATTAACATAATTATTTCTGACAATGGTGGCGGAATACCAGAAGACTTGGGCAGTCGGATTTTTGATCCCTTTTTAACAACTAAGGAAGTGGGAGAAGGAACAGGTCTCGGATTGTCGATTAGTTATAGAATAGTGGAAAACCATGGTGGCACAATTACCTATTCAAGCGAGTTAAACGTAGGAACAACATTTAACATATACTTACCTAACAATTGAACTTATGAAACGGAAAAGGTGCTACTTTGATGATGAAGAGGTTAACTTGATAGCTTCTCGAGAAAAATCCTGTTTCAAGGCCTTCACGAATTATGTTATCTGCTTATGTTAAAACGAAATATATAAATGAAGAAATGGTTAAGTATTTGTTATCGGTTAAAACATAATCCGGGAACACTAAAGGATTAAAAATCATAAGAGTGTCAATAATTAATGGGAACTATGGTTGAAAAAGACAAGTATAACATTTTGTATGTAGATGATGAGGAAGCGAACTTGCGTGTTTTTAAAAACGTATTCAGGAGAAGCTACAATGTCATTACAACTACCTCGCCTAAAGAAGGCTTGGATTTGTTCCAAAAAAATGAATTTCATGTAGTTATTTCAGACCAGCGAATGCCTTCTATGTCAGGAGTCGATTTTTTAGCGGCTATAAACAAGAGTAACTCTTTTATTCCTAAAATGTTATTGACTGGTTATACTGATTATGATGAGCTAAAAAAAGTATTAAATAAATCTGAAATTCACAAATACATCAATAAACCATTTGATGTTGAAAGCCTTACTACCATTTTAGAACTAGCCATTGAAGGTTATTTGTTAGTTAAAGAGCAACAGAAGATGCAAGCAGAGCTAACGGCAAACGAAAAAAAGTTTCGTGAGATTTTCAACTCTATGGCTGACACATTTGTGAGAGTATCTTTTGATGGTTCTATTCAAGTTATTAGTCCTTCAATTGAGGAGCTTTCCGGCTATAAATCAAAAGATTTGATAGGAAAGTCAATTAAAGATCTATATGTTAAACCTGAGGAAAGCCATGCCATTATAAAAAGGGTTCAGGAGGAAAAGTTTGTAAGAGAAATTGAAACAGCCATTTATTCAAAGAGTGGAGAGAAAAAGTACATTTCATTCACAGCTAAACTTTATTATGATGAAGACAACAACCCTTTAGGGGTAGAAAAAATTGCCAGGGATGTAACAGTAAAGAAAATGATGGAGGAGGCTATTAATGAGCAAAATGACCTTTTATATGAAACGCAAAAAATTGCAAAAGTAGGAAGTTGGCAGTATGATGTTGAAGCTAGAAAAGCAGTTTGGTCAGAAACCCTATGCACCATGTATGGGATTGATAGTTTTAGCTCCATCGAAAACTCTTTAGAAGGTTATATAAACTTTATTCACCCGATAGACCGATCAAGAGTTACAGCTATTATATCTAATTCACTAAAACAAGCCGTAGACTTTTCTTTTGATGCCACCATTATTAAAATGGGTGGAGAAGAGCGAGAAATATCATTTATTGGAAAACTTGTTGTTGATAACCAAAAAACATTGAAAAAAGTAACTGTGGCTTGTTTGGATATTACGGACGCAAAGAAAAAGGAAAGGGATTTAATTAATAGTGAAGAAAAACTTAGGGCACTCACAGAACAACTCCCAATAAGAGTGCTTAAAACGGATAGAAAGTTAAATGTTCTGTATTCTAATAAGTTGATGGACGAATGCTTTCTAACTACAGAGAGGAAAGAAGGTTCGATTTATTCATTTTTACATAAAGATGTATTGCCATTTGTACTTGATGTGATTAATAAAATTGATAATAGTGAAGAGACTCAATACATAGAATTTGAATTCTATTCCATGTGGTTTAGCTTAAGTGCTTCAAAGGTAAAAGGCCCAATAGGAACAGGAGAGATGTTATTTATTTTCGAGAATATTTCAGAGAAGAAAGAAAATGAGCTTGTTTTAAAAAACACGAATGAAGCTTTAGAAGCCAAAGTAGCTAAACGAACAGCAGATTTAGAAGCAGCCAAAGACAAGATAGAGGAGGCTTACGAAAAAGAAAAAGAGTTAAGCAAACTGAAGAGTCAATTTGTTTCAACAGCTTCACATCAGTTTAGAACACCCTTAACAGTGATACAATCAAGCATTGGATTATTAGAAATGCAAGTGCAACAAACAAATGCTGATTTTCAAGAAAAATTTTATCGTGTGCATAAACGAATTCAGGCAGAAGTAAAAAGAATGACTGGATTAATGGACAACGTTTTAATTTTAGGAAAGAAAGAGTCGGGAGTTGTAAAGGCTAAATTTCAAATGATTGACGTTTTGCAATTAGTTAACACAATTGTATTACAGCATAATGAAATACAGGCAGATGGAAGAGTGGTAAAGGTAAGCTGCAGTGGCTCTCCCTCACTTTATAACGTTGATCCTAATCTTCTTGAATACGCTATTTCGAATCTAGTTTCTAATGCGATTAAATATTCCGAAGGTAAACCGTCTCCGCAAGTTCACCTTCACTTTAAAAAGAGCGAGTTACTGCTCACTGTTGAAGATTTTGGAGTTGGGATTCCTGAAAAAGAATTAGTTAACATATTTGAACCTTTTTACAGGGCAGAAAATGTGAAAGATATAGCTGGTACAGGTCTAGGAACGTCGATTGCAAGAGCTTATATAGAACTAATGAGAGGAACCTTAGAGGTGAAAAGTAAAGTAGGGAAAGGCTCAATATTTAGTATTAACATTGAAAAATAATCGTTATGGTTCGAATCGTAATAGTTGAGGATGAGGTAAATATAAGAGAAACGCTACAAGAAATTCTCGAGCTAAATGGATACGAAGTTTTTGCAGCTGGCGATGGTATGTTAGGTTATGACTTAATACTTGATAAAAACCCAGACTTGGTTCTATGTGATGTGAACATGCCTAAAATGGATGGTTTTGCTTTATTAGAATCTATCAATCAAAAACTAGGAAATAGCGTTGCCCCTATATTTTTATTTCTTACCGCCCGAGTTGAAACAAACGAAATTAGACATGGGATGAATTTGGGTGCTGACGATTATATACTAAAGCCGTATAACCCCGTTGAAATTTTAAAAATAATTCGGTTAAGGTTAAATAAACGAAAAAACAACTCTAACCTGAAAAGTGATAATTCGCCTGCAAACAGCAAAGAGGGCTTTAAAAAACTATCAATTCCAACCGAAGATGGGCTTGAACTAATTCCATTTGAAGATATAATTCAGTGCAAAGCTGAAAGAGCCTATTGCACTTTTTACTTGGTGCAAGGCAAAAAACTATTGGTATCAAAACCCATGAAAGAGTTTGAAGATACCTTATTAGCTCATGGTTTCTTTAAGGTTCACAAATCCAACATTGTAAACATTGAGTTTGCTAAAAAATATGTTCGAGGTAAAGGCGGATACTTAGTACTTTCTGATGGGTCAACTGTTGTTGTATCGTCTCGTAAAAAAGAGGAACTATTAAACCTATTGAGGTCCTAATTATCTTTAAATCTAGGTTTAAAAAGTACGTTGGGTAAGTAAACGCTATCTTTCGGAAATTTACATCTTGTGCTTCTTCAGCTTCTTTTTAATATTGCTCTTGCATTAAAAAATGATTGATATGATTAGTAGTAAAACCCGGATAAACGCCCCTATGCGATTATCCGGGTTTTTCTTATGTGCAAGCGTAAGTCTACTCTTAAAATAATTACCGAGTTGAATTAAAAGCAATACGATGAAAAAGAAAATCTTAATTATAGCCTTCGTCCTCTTTGGACTTACAAGCTTTGGACAAGTAATTGATCTAGGAAGTGCGGCTAATTTTGTGTTCTTTACTACCACAGGAGCGGTTGGTAACACAGGAACTTCTCACGTTACAGGGAATATAGGAACAACCGCGGGTGCAATCAGCTCTTTCGGCAACATAGATGGTGTAAATCATAGTGGCGATGCTACAAGTTTTGCTGCCTCAGCTGATTTATTATCTGCTTATAACCAACTAAACGCAACAGTAGCGACGTACTTTCCCGGTCCATTATTGGGACATGGGCAACGTTTCACTGCAGGTGTATACTCAATACCCGCAGCCGCCACGCTTACTAATTGCTTGACATTAGATGCAGAAGGAAATTCAAATGCTGTATTTATTATTAAAATACAAGGTGCATTTTCTAGCGGCCCTTCCGCTAAAGTTACCTTGTGTAATGGGGCATTAGCCTGTAATGTATTTTGGAAAGTTGAGGGCGCTATTAGTCTGGGTACGGGAACCTTAATGAGAGGTAATCTTATTGCAAACAACGGGGCATTTCATATGGCTGCTGGCGACACACTCGAAGGAAGGGCTTTCTCAACCACAGGAGCCATTTCAGTAGATGGTGCACTAGCCTTTATTCCAAAAGGGTGCGGAAGTTCAATTCTTACCGGCCCTGATGCACCAACTCTTGGCTCAACTGTTAACTATTCCATATTTACTTCTAATGGGAGCGTTACAGATAATGGTGCTTCTTGGGTAACCGGTGATATTGGAACAAATGTAGGTCTCACTACAGGTTACAATACTTTGAACGTAACAGGTTCCATTCACTCTACTCCTGATGCCTCCACAGCGTTATGCTCAAGCGATTTACTTACTGTTTCTAATTACCTCGACACGTTACCTAATGACATCGAACTACTCTATCCTGCACTGTTTGGAAACAATTTGGTACTTACACCCCATGTATATGTAATGAATGCTGCAACAGTATTAACGGACACCTTAAACTTTAATGCACTAGGCAATGCAAATGCGGTTTTTGTTATCAAAATAAATGGGGCTTTTACTACAAGTAACTATGCAACAGTAAAATTGATTAACCAAGCCCAATCAAAAAATATATTTTGGCTAATCAATGGAGCGGCTACCATTAATAACTATGCTGCAATTAGAGGAACAATTATTTGTAATAATGCGGCAAGTGTTTTAAATGTTGGTGCAAGTGTTGATGGTGCAGTATTTTCAACCACTGGAAATATAACAACAACTTCAGATACAACTAGAAATTTAAACATAACTTCAATTGATCTTCCAACGATATCCTGCAATTGTTCAAGCATTTTTTTAAATCCTCTACCAGTTAAATTACTGTCATTTACAGGCAAGTGCAACAATCAAAGCGTCCTGTTGGAATGGAGTACTGCATCAGAAATAAACAACGATTATTTTTTGGTACAACGAAGTACAGATGGAACAAACTGGCAGCCTGTTACTCGGGTTGATGGTAACAACAGTATTTCAACCTCACTTAAAAAGTATTCTTTTATTGATTTAAAACAGCAGAATGCCATTTCTTATTACCGTTTAAAACAGACTGACTTTAACGGAACATTTGAGTACTCCGGCATAATTTCTCAAAACACTTGTAGCAAAAAGGTAGCCGAAGTAGTTATTTATCCTAATCCAGTGAGTGAAACACTCAACTTATCCTTTGACGGGGATAAAAGCCAGGTTCTTTCACTATCCATTTACAATGTAATGGGAAAAATGGTTTACTATTCAGAGCTTTATCAATCTAAAATTGTGTTTGAAAACAAATTAAACGGCATTTATTTCCTTCATGTAACTACCCCCTCAGAAAATACTAGCACAAAATTCTTAGTTAACAATTAAACAAAGGTTTCGTGTGCAATGGAGATGAATCTCATTTGACTCGCAATAGAAGTAGGTATACAATGGTATTGTTTAATTTAACTGATTGGAAACGTATTGAAAAGACCCGGTAAAAAGCAAAATTTATAACCAAAACGAACGCTAGCGCCCAAAAGCTAGACGAGTTCTCTTAAAACCCTAAACCATGAAACAATTGCAACTGACCTTCATTTTATTGCTGCTCTTCACTTTTGAATGTTTTAGCCAAAATGCTGGAAACGGCGGAATAACAAATACGGCAATAAGCGGAGGAATTGGATTAGGAAGTGTGATTGCGGTGGTGATTTCTTGGGAAAGAAACAAATCTGTTTTATTCGCCTTGATCCACGGAATTTTTAGCTGGTTGTACGTGTTGTATTTTGTGCTCACCAGAAAACCAGACGAAAGAAGCAAGTAATACGACGGAATTAAAACGGATTTGACCCTGTTCAAAACATGTTTACAAGTACTCTTCTTATTTTAATGCAGTTAGCATTTTTAGGTTGTATCTTGCAACTGCTACTGCCTGTAAATGAATTACAAACCTGTTTTACATTTTTTTGGGAGTAGTTATTACAAATACAATAAATATAAACGCACCTTTCCGTTAATCTGGGTGTTGGCAATAATTATGAAAAAGAGTAATTCAGAAATACTATTATCACAATCATTTGTGATTGGACTTCTCATTTTAGTCATAAATGACTTATTCTTAAAACATACACCACTATCAAACCCAATAACGGGAAAGTTGAGTGTCCCGTTCGTGCGGACTTATAGTCCGTGAAGTGTAAACGTAGTAGCCAAAACCCCAGTTAACACCGAAAGACTTGCACCCCGTTAGAACCGACCTTACCTTTACCAGAGAAGGCTATGGTTTCTACTTTTTTATAGTAGAGCCTTTTTAAACTACTTTTCAACATTGGTTTTATGGAAGGTTCATTTGTAGTAATTTAGAGGACGAATAAACAGTATTGGGTAAAGGAATATAAACGAACTTTTCCGTTTACCTGGGTGTTGGCAACAAGCTAAAAAAACATCCGAACATAAAAAGAAAATATATGAAATTAGAAAAAATATTAGATAAACTCGGGTCTTTAGAGAAGAACTCATTTATAAAGATTATTGACCATATAATCACCAAAAATCCAAAAAACTCAAAGGAAATCGAGAAAATTTTAAGCTCGTCTGACAAAGGACTTAAATCGGTTGACAATCTAAATGTATCTAATATTTTCAGTCTAACTTCAAACGAATTTACAGAGTATTTACATTGCGAATTTCAAGAGGCAAACTCTCAATTGGACATTCTCATTGACATCATAATTCGTGATGGAAATTGCATAATGAAGCAAGATTGGTTTTCAAGATTATACGAAACAGAAATTAAAAATCTAAAGGTTAAAATTAAAAATCTCAATAACGAATTGGTAAACGACAAGTCAGAATTGAGTGACTCAAGAAAACGAGATTATAGAATTTACAAATCCTGCCTTTTTACAGCTTACAATAACGATATTGAAAATAATAGAGATGCAAAAATAACATCTGACGAATTATCAATAATTCTAACACTTTCAAAACAACTTGGTTTATCTCAAGAAGATGTCAAGTTGATTAATTATTCCATTTTGCCAATCAAAAAAGTGGATATTCAAGATGTCATCAACAACTTAAAAAATCTTGGAGTAATTTTCTTTTCAAAAAAAGAAAATACAATTTATGTCGCTGACGAAATGGTAAGTCTTTTAAGAAGAGTTAGAAAAAAAGAAGTTGCCGAAAAATTTTATAGACGTACTTTAAAACTTTTAAGAGAGCCAATTATAAACCAAATTGCAAAAGACCATAATATTGACCGAAAATTAACGGCTTCACAAAAAATAGAAGAAATTATAAAAGAAGGAATTTCCTTTGCCGATTTGCTTTCTAACGGCATTTATAAAGACGGAATAACCTTAACCGAAAAGAAAAAAATACTAAACGAACTTTGCGAAAAAGGTCTTACTATAACAAACCTAAAAGGTAATACTTTAGAAGAAAAGATAAATAGTCTTGTTCAACATTTCGAGAACGTAGAAAAAGACGAAAAAGTAGGAATTTCAATAGATGGATTTGAAAAGATGCTCACAGAACTTAATGTTTCTTTACCAAAACTAAATAAAGATTTAAAAGAACAGTTTGAGTTACAAGAAGAATATGTCTTAATCGCTGACTTTTTATTAGACTATAATATTAAACCAAGAGACATTTTAGATTTAATTACAAAACCAGACTTATCAAAATTCATAAAAGATAACGGAATAAAGCAAAGAGGCGATGATGTTTTAAATATACTCGAACATTACAAAGATGTAGAAAACTTATATCTCGAAAATTACGAGAATGTTGGTTATCGAAATTTAAACTTATTGAAAGAAAATGGCATTACAGGAAAAGAAAGTGATTTAGGTATCAAATTTGAAGAACTGACTAAAATAATTTTCAAGTCATTAGGTTTTAATGTAGATGATAAGTTTAAAAACGAAATAAACACACAAAAGGATATGATGGATATTCTTTTAAATTTAGGAAATAACGAAATTATTATTGTAGAGTGCAAAACAATAAAAGAAAAGGGTTATAATAAATTTAGTAGTGTTTCAAGGCAATTAAAATCCTATCAAAATTTAGCTTTAAAGAATAATTTACGAATTGTAAAAATCCTGCTCGTTGCTCCAGAATTTAGCGATGATTTTGTTTATGATTGCGAAATGGATACGGAAATGAATTTATCACTTTTGACCGCTTCTACCCTTTTGAAAATTTTTGAGGCATTTAAACTGTCAAAATATCAAGAATTTCCACACGTTTTATTTAGAGATATAGTAATAAACGAAGAAAGAATTATAAAAGCATTAGCGAAATAAAGCCAGTTGCCAACACCTTATATAAGCTATGGCTGGGTCTGTGCTCATTTGGAAAACTCGTTCGCGCGGACTTATAATCCGTGAAGTGTAAACGTAGTAGCCAAAACCGCAGATAACACCGAAAGACTTACACCCGTTCGAACCGACATTGCCTTTACCAAAGAAGGTTCTGATTTCTACTTTTTTATAGTAGAGCCTTATAAACTACTTTTCAACATTGGTTTTATGGAAGGTTCATTTGTAGTAATTTAGAGAACCCATTAAACAGTATTGGGTAAAAGGAATATAAACGCAGCTTTCCGTTAAGCTGGGTGTTGTGCAAAAATTAGAAATAAAATTAATGCTTAAAACCTCATCCAATCGAAGTTGTTTCATAGCTATTAATAGTCACATTCATTATTTAATAAACTTAGTAGAATACCGATACCCCTCTTTAGAGATTAAAATTAAATAAGTCCCTTTAGGAAGGTGAGAAACATCAATTTGAATATTATCTTTTTTAATTAGATGCTCATGAAGCTTTTTACCAAGGACATTATAAATTTGTAGCCTCCCTCCTTCTTGCTCCTCTGTTATTACTAGATTAATTTGGTTTGATGCGGGATTGGGATATAGTTTAATCTCACTATCAATGTGAAGTTCTTGCACACTAGTAATATTGCAATGCTGAGAAGAGTTTATGCGAGAAGAATTTTGTAAAGAATCATTAAAACGAATCCAAGCACTCGTATCTCCTTTTAAAGAATAAGCTAACCAAGGATTTAAAAAATCAAAGGTGACTAATTGTTGCTGTGCTCTGCTAATGTTAAGAGTTGGGTTACAAAATGATTCTCCTAGGTTACAATTGAAGTTATTGTTCGCATAATAACAATGTCCTCCATCAATAATACGGATGTGGGTTTTACAAGTGGAACTCAAACTATCATACATTAAAGTTTGGTTGGTATTAGTCGGAGCAACGCAGTCGTCGTCACCCGAAAAAATAAGCGAAGGAACGTTAACATTTACGGCAGCGGCTATAGCTGAAGGAGTAGTTTCTGCAGCAGCAAAATTGACTAATGCAGTAATGGTGGTATTATTCTCCGCTGCTAAAAAGGAGGCCCCTCCACCCATAGAATGTCCCATTAATACCGTTTCAAGGGCTAAAGAATTAAAAAATAGCGAAGTACTATCTAGGTTTTCTTTTTGCATTTGAGCGGCTAAAAATTTTAAATCAAGTCCAAAAGCTCCATGATTTGGACTTGCACTCATTTCAGTTGTTGGAAAACACATCACATATCCTTTTGGAACTAATTCTGTCCAAAAGTTTTGATAAGCATTCCAAGCCATTAAAAACCCATGTCCAAAAACCAAAATAGGGAAACTTCCAGAATCAACTGCCACATTTTGACCAGTACTGATGCCTGGATAATAAATTTCAGTTGCAATGTTTCTACTTCTACTGCTATCATGAAAAGTGATTGTAGTATGTCCTATATTAAAGGACTGTGCCATTGTATTGGTGGAGATAATGAATAAACTAATAAAGATAAATTGCCTTAATTTCATTTTAATTGAATTGTGTTTCTTACTTGCTATATTGCATTAATTCAACGGGTGCTCCGTTGTCTTCAATAAAAGCAACGGTTAATCCTTCTGAAGGAGAATTGGGTTCAATAATTACTTTTTGACCTTTAATTGCATCTGCTAAGTCATCTACTTCACATGCTAGATGAGGAACTGTTAGCACTAATTTAGGATAAAGAGCATCTTCTTCAAAACGCATCCATTGTATTTTATGCGGACTCTTTTCATGATCAGTTACAAACATTTTTAAATGAGGAAGATGAATTTCGCCTTCTTTCGTTTCTGTTGTAGGAATTCCTAAGTGATTGAATTTTTTCTTCATTGCAAGTCGCCTCCGCAAATATCCTCATTTTAAAAATCACTTTTCGAACCTTCTTAAAAAATAAGAATCGAATTTACAGACTGATAATAAAACCAACTTTTGCTATCAAGCCATACAGTGAATTGTGGGTGTGGTAGTTATGTTAGATCCTTCCCTATTTGAAAACTCACAAAATATGCAAGCAGATTTTTAGAAAAGGACAAATTAAAAAGCTGCTTCGAAGCTTTTGTTATTTAGTATATTGAAAATGTTATTTTTATCTAGTTCGCAACGGTACAACACAAAACGTTAAAATCACTACCACTGAATTGGAAGAATGAATCCATAAAGAATTCGCTTTCTTACCCTAGGGTAATTTTCACCTCAAACCTATCATCTATTTTTGTTTTAAAATAAAAAACAAAATGATGATTAAAAAAATACTAATAGGACTCGCAAGTGTTATTGTACTTGCTATTGTAACGTTATACTTTACAAGTAGACCAAATTTAGAAGATGATGGCTCTTATAGCCCATCCAGTTTAGCGCTAACTTTAGCAACTGTTTCAAAAACAGACTTTGAAGACATCAAATACGCAAAATATCAAGGAGATAAATCGAAGATTTTGGTGATTTTCACGGAGCAAAAAAACTTGGAGATGAAAAATGGTAAATCATTTTCTACAGGAAATCACCCAGTAGAAGCACTAGTGCCCATGTTACACCTTAAAAATGCAGGATTTGATTTTGAAATAGTTACCCCCACAGGCAAACCTGTTGTATTTGAAATGTGGGCTTTTCCTGAAGAAGATGAGCATGTAAAAGCGATTTACAACGAGTATAAATCGAGATTTGAGCAACCGAAAAAGCTAGCTGATTTTATTACTAATTCATTTGCAAACGATAGTTCTTATGCTGCTGTATTTGTACCAGGCGGACATGGGGCAATGATTGGTCTGCCGGAAGATAGAAACGTTGGAAAGGTATTGAATTGGGCGCATCAAAATGATTTATTTACAATTACTCTTTGTCATGGACCGGGTGCATTATTATCTACTACCTTAGACAATCAGAAATTTCTTTACGATGGATACAAGATGGCTGTATTCCCTGATGCAATAGATGAAATGACTCCAATGATTGGTTATTTACCAGGACATATGACAGCAGGTGTTAGCGAAAGGTTAAAAAACTTAGGTGCTACTATTGTTAATACAGAATCTGACAATACGGTTTGTGTAGATAGAAAATTAATTACGGGAGCAAGTCCATTGGCTTCAAATGAATTAGGAAAGCTTGCAGCAAATACCTTGTTGAAAGAGTTAAATTAAAAACTACTTACAACAAGCTGTATCGTGCATTGTGTGGTTGGTAGTTTAGCTCACCCTTTCCTTATTGGAAAGCCCACAAAATCTGCTCTCATATTTTTACAGAACAACAAAGTTAAAAGCTGCTTCGGAGCTTTTAACTTTGTTGTTTAACGATTGCCTGTTCCTCGCAAGCAAAGTCTTATTTTTAGCTAATTCACAACGGCACCATATAAGGCACGTTAAAATCATTACCACTGAATTGGAAGAATTAATCAATAAAATAAAGAGTAGCCTACACCTCAGCGGAGAGGCGGAGGAATTCCTGTATTCCATTTCAAAAGAAAAAACATTCCGAAAAGGGGAAGTATTAATTCGCCAAGGACAGGTGGTAAAAAATACATTCTTTGTCATAGAAGGCTGTTTGAGATCTTACGTTACTGATAGAAATGGCAAAGAGCACACCTTGCAATTTGCCATTAAAAACTGGTGGATTAGCGACTACATTGCCATTCATGCCCATGAACTTGCAACGCTCACGGTAGAATGCCTCACCGAATCGAAGGTGATCCAATTTAACGCCAAAGAATTGGATGGTATTCATGCGCGATTCCCAGAATTCGAACCGTATCAGCGCCATAATTTAGAACGCCACGTCGTTAGTTTGCACAAGCGCATTTTAAATCAACTGCAACTTAGCGCTCCAGAGCGGTATGATTTGTTTTTAAAGCAATATCCAGCTATAGAGCAGTACACGCACAATTACCATATCGCATCGTATTTAGGCATTACGCAACAAAGCTTAAGCCGTATTCGAGTAGAAAAAGCAAAAAAATAGCTTTCTTACCATAGGGTATTTTTCTCTCGGAATGTGCCCCCTACATTTGTATCGAATTGATAAACAAATAAATTGATACAGATATGAAAGCATTACAAATAGTAAAATACGGAGAGATTAAAGACAGTTTAGCGATTAACGAAGCAACTAAACCTACCATACAAGCGACAGACGTACTTATTGAAGTAGAGGCTGCTGCCATTAACCCAATAGATAAACTTATGGTTCTTGGGCACCTTCAAGGTATGCTTCCAATTGAATTTCCAAGTACAAGTGCCTACGATGTTAGTGGAACTGTAGTTGAGAAAGGAGATGAAGTAAGCGACTTTGAAATTGGAGACTTGGTTTATTCTAGAGTACCACAAGAGCAAATGGGTACACTAGCAGAATATGTTGCTGTAACTAGTGTTGCCGTTTCAAAAAAACCAGGAAATATTTCTTTCGAAGAGGCTGCAAGTTTACCATTAGCAGGACTTACTGCATTACAATCATTGGAATACGCAGGCATAAAAGAAAACGACAAAGTTTTGATTCACGCAGGCTCAGGCGGTGTGGGTAGTTTAGCGATTCAGTATGCCAAGGCAAAAGGAGCTTATGTGTACACCACTACTAGCACAACAAATGTAGAGTGGGTGAAAGAACTTGGCGCTGACCGTGTAATTGACTACAAAACAGAAGACTATAAAACCATTGTAAAAGATGCAGATATCGTTTTTGATACACTTGGAGAGGACTATACGACGGAAGCCTTTCAGGTTATTAAGCAAGGAGGAAAAGTTATTACTGTTATTGGTGCGTTAGATGAAGAAACGGCTAAAATGTTCGGGATGGCTGACTACAAAATGCCAGAAGAGTTAGCGAAACTAATCAGTGCGAAAGACGCGACTTACAAATACATTTTCATGCAACCTAATGGAGCACAATTGGGTGAAATTAAAGCATTGGTTGAAGATGAAAAAATCAAACCAGTAATTGATAAAGTGTATCCATTCTCAGAAAGTATTGAAGCATTCACACACCTTGCAACAGGAAGAGCAAAAGGTAAAATTGTAGTGAAAATCAAATAAACTAGGGTCGATAAGGTCTAAAAGCAATAGCGGTTCGGGTGCAAACTCGGACCGTTTTTGTATTTAATTAAGTATATTGTTTCCCGAGAAGCAGGTGTATTTAATCCGCTACTTCTCTTATACCGAAATGGGTATACAACGTTAGAACAACTAATTTTTTCGTAATATGAACTCTTATATGTCGTCTTTCTATAAAATAAAAATACTACTAAGTCTTGTTTTCGTTATTCCTGTATATTTTATTTCCTGCAATTCTAATTCGAAGAAATCCCCAATTGCGAAAGTGGATGTTGTCTTTCAAGAAGACTCTCTCAACTTTACAGAAACGCAAAAAGTTTTCATTCGTGAGATGATAAGCAATTCAGAAAAGGAGGTTCGATCTCTTTTACCAAAACTTCCGGATAGTATAAAGATAATTGTTGAGGCTGTGGATTGGGATCTTGATATTGTTAACGGAGTAACTGGAAGGGCGGAAACCAACAATCCACCTCTGATCCTCGTTCAAATATCACACAATTACAAAGGAGGAGTAATTGATTCTGTATATCAAGGTATCAAGTCTACAGTTTTTCACGAATTACATCATTTGTCCCGTGGTTGGGCTATCCAGGATAACAAATTTAGTTATGGAATACCTAATGCAATGGTTAATGAAGGCTTAGCTGTTGTATTTACAGAAATATACACAGGAAATATAAATGAGGTAGAATCCTATACCGATGAGGCCGATAGTTGGGTGAAAGAGATTTTGGCACTTCCGCTAGATGCAAGTTACTCAGACTGGATGATGGGTGAACACCCAGATGGAAGAACTTATATAGGCTATCGAACTGGAAATTATTTGATTAGAAAAGCAATGAAGTTATCTGGAAAAAATATTTTAGAGTTAAGTGACCTTATGCCAGATGAAATAATAAAACTAGCTGGCTATTAATGCTGCCAAGAACTCCACACAACAACATATTTAGCGCGTTAAAATACGCCACTTACTAAACAGTGTCTAATTACTCTGTTCACTTTAACTACCCATCCGAAACTTCAAAAAACATTTTTTCCTCTCTTTGGAAACAAAAGTACTCCCCCCTACTTTTAAGAGAGCTGCAGAACTAATGTTAGCATTGAATTTCTTATTTTTAGCTACCTCATAACGACACCGGACAGGGCTTTAGAACTCATTATAAATTAAAAAATGCACGAGAACATTCGCACTATTATCCATACGGTTTCGCCTGTTTCAAGTAAATCAATTGGAAAAATAGAGGATTTAGTCGAATACACCACTATTAAAAAAGGGGAGCGAATAACCACAGTTGGACAAAGGAATAATCTGGAGTATTTTATGATTGAGGGAATTTGCAAAAGTTTTCTAAACACACCCGAAGGAGAAAATGTGACAATTTCTTTTTTTATGTCTAATTCGGTAATATCACCAAGTACTACAAGAAATAAAGCCGGTAAATCAGTAATTAATATACAAGCATTAACAGATGTTAAGATCGCAGCTATCAATGCTTCAGAGTTTGAAAAATTAATGATTGAAGATATAGAAATTCGAGATTTTGGAAATTCAGTCTTAAGAATTGAACTTATGGCCAAGGTCCAGAAAGAAATAGCTTTAGCTTCACTTAAAGCAAAAGATCGTTTGCTTCTATTAAGAAAGAATTACCCGAATATCGAAAACCTCGTACCACATTCTGACATTGCTTCCTATCTAGGAATAACTACTATTTCTTTAAGTAGATTGAGAACGCAATCTTAACGCTTATCATTTGTTAATGGAATCGCCGTATGAATTGGCAACCTTTGTTTTTTAATCAAAACAATAATTATGTCAATTTTAAATTCAATCCTTCTTAAGACTTCCTCAGTAAAGAAATTAGGAATCTTATTTGTTGCAAGTCACATTGTCTTGCTGCTGATGATGGTTTATACTTTTCCGGTGATCAATAATCAAATTGGGACCAAAGCATTCGACCTTCAACCTTTTGGCTATTCTTTTTCTGAAGCAAAATCAATTGTGAGCAACTTGAATGTTCAAACTATTGATCTTTACCTTTTCCCACAATTAACTTTATTAGATCTACTCTACCCTTTTCTACTGGCTTTGTTCTTAAGTAGTTTATTATTTCGACTTATTAAAATAACCGGATCAAAGACTAAAGTCGCATCGACATTCTTGATAATTCCATTTCTGGCAATGATATTTGATTATTTAGAAAACATATGTATCATTTTAATGATCTCAAAATCAATTGAAATTTCTGAAACAATCGTAATCTTATCAAGTACTTTTACTGTGTTAAAAGGAGTCTTAACTTCAATTTCCTGGATATCCATCTTGGTATATGCTATGAAATGGTTTAGATTGAAAATTCAGGAAAGAAATAAGAAACGAGCTCTTTTAAAACCTAAACTGCATTAGAACGCAGTTTAGCCAGACTTTTCTCGCTGACCCTTACTTGCAGTCCGAGACTTAGTAACAAAAAGATGAAAAATTTAAATCAGTCACAAAATAAACTAGTAACCTTAATCAGTTTTATCTGTTTTTCAATACCACTTTCAATATTTGCATTGTGGATCCATGTTTTCGATTTGGGTACTACCCAAGCCGAGCGAGTTGCTATTTTTAAAGGGTATTTTCCTGACTTTCTTCATGGCCGATGGGATACGACGCTACTTAGTATCTTTTTTTGCCTTTTGGCGGTTATCTTCGGCGGTAATAGTTTCAATCTATCGGGAAAACTATGGAAGATATTAAATGCTATTATACTAATTCTAAGCAGTTTGTTATTGCTATTAAATCTGTGGTCAATGATGTAAACGGTGCACTCTCCACTACTTTTAAGAGAGTCCCTAAACCAACGTTAGCAGAAAAGTATTAACTTTAATTCTAGTGCCAAAATTAAATTGAGGCCGCCTGTCAAACCACAATTCAACCCATGATTAATGTAACCCTGATCGGATTTGGAAATGTAGGGTCTTCCCTAGCGTTGCTGTTGTTGGCCAACCAACAGGCTTTGCGGTTGAATATCATAGAGCCAGACGAACAAGCAGAAGGCGCATTTCTCGATCTTGCGCATAGCTTGCCGCTATACCCTCAAAAAGAATTACACATCAACAACGAGGAGTTGTTTTGCGCGGCAGATTTTATCTTTTTTACCGCAGGAACTCCAAATGTTACCGGCAGTTCTCGTCTTTCCACAGCGCAGCAAAATAGCCAGTTGGCTCGTGAAATTTTTGAGAACAGAACCTTAAAACCAACAGCTTACATCATCATTATTACCAACCCAGTTGATATCATTACCCATGCGGTGTATCAATTCAGTGGCCTGCCGTCAAATCAGGTATTGGGCACTGGTACTTTCTTAGACAGTGTGCGGTTGGGACATTACCTTTCTTCCGTTTCCAATTACGCTGCAACTGACTTTAAAGTGTTGGTACTCGGTGAACACGGTTCGTCTCAAGTGCCCATATATTCCAACACAACGCTAAACGGAAAAGCAATTTTAAACCGTTCCGAATTTTCAGCAGAAGACTTGCACAACGCAGCAGAGCTCACCAAAAATGCGGCAACCGAAATAAGGAAAACGCAAACCGGTACACATTACGGTGTTGCCAAATGTGCTGAAGTCCTTTTCGACTATTTGTTGAGCAAAGAAAAGCGTTTATTGCCACTATCCATACTCACCAATGAACATTACCGCAATTTACTTCAATTGGAACATGACATTTGCATTAGTCTACCAGTCACGCTTAAAAACGGAAAAGCTGAGATTTATACTGATATTCAATTGTCTGAAAAGGAACTGGAAGCGTTACGAAAATCTGCTGCGACAGTGACTCGCGCAATGGAATAGTTCAGCAAAGGCAAATTCTCTATTTTTGAAAAACTATAATTAGGATTCAATGACATCCAACTCGACTCTGTTGTTGCATTTACTTCGATCAAAGCAGTAATATTTATACCTCAAATTACCTACCATGGAATATAAAAACAGTGAAGCGTCTCAGCTCACCATGACCCAACTCATGCAACCCTCTCACTCTAATTTTAGTGGATTTATTCACGGAGGTTTTATACTCAGCCTTATGGACCAAGTAGCGTTTGCTTGTGCTTCCAAGCATTCTGGTCAATACTGTGTGACTGCTTCAGTCAATAAAGTAGATTTTTTAAATCCAATTGAAGTGGGCGACTTATTGACTTTAAAAGCTTCGATTAACTACACAGGACGAACATCGATGGTGATTGGTCTACGGGTAGAATCTGAAAATATAAAAACCGGTATAATCATGCATTGTAACTCTTCTTATTTCACCATGGTGGCCAAAGATGAGAAAGGAAAAAGTGTGCCTGTTCCTGGTTTGATTTTAGACTCTGAGGAGAGCATTCGACGGTTTACCAGAAGCATAAGCAGACAAGAGCAAGGTAGAAAAAGACGAGAAAATTTTACAGTCACCGAATTTAAGCTAGAAGAACACCTTCATCAATTAGAAGATCAGAATGCAAGAATTGAATTGAGCTAAGCTTGATCGTTGTATTCATGTTAAGAATTAAGCCTAACTTTCTTGAAGTAAGCACACTTTAAAGCTATACCAATGAAAATACTATTCATCAGCCTCGGCATCATTTTACTCGCCTTCATCATCCTGCAACTTTTTGCCATGAACGGGCAAAAAAACATTGAGACGTACCCGTATTTAGTTGTAAAAAAATACGACACGTTTGAGATTCGCAACTACGAAGCAAGTCTGTTTACTTCTGTTAAACTACCTGTAAAAGCCTATAAAGAAGCATCCGGAAAAGGTTTCTCCATTTTGGCAGGATACATTTTCGGTGGCAATGAAACGAACGAAAAAATCTCAATGACTTCTCCGGTATCCATGTCATTAGAAGACTCAATGACCATGATGTTTTTGGTGCCCAAAAAGTATTCGAAAGAGTCGCTTCCACAACCCAATCAGGAGCAGATTGAATTTAGAGAAGAGCCTGCTAAAACGGTTGCAGCCATTCGCTTTGGTGGTTGGGCAGATGATGAAAAAATAGCAAGCTACCAAGAGAAATTAAAAGCAGCATTAACGGCCGAAGGAATTAGCTACACCAAGCACTTTTACTTTTTAGGATACAATGCTCCTTATGAGTTTTTTAATCGAAAAAATGAAGTGATTGTGGAGTTAGAACCCGAAGCTCTGAAGTCCATAAAAAAATAAGAATAGCATGAGCCCAAACAAAATGAGAAGAACTACTGCACTCCCACTACTCGCTCTTTTTGCAACAACCTGTTTACTTCATGCCGCAAGTTTCGGTCAGACCTACGCACAAAATGGTATGGTTGTATCAGATAATGCTGTTGCATCGCAAGTAGGAATAGAAACTCTGAAGAAAGGAGGTAATGCAATTGATGCGAGCGTAGCTGCAGCTTTCGCCTTGGCAGTAACACACCCACAAGCTGGAAACATCGGCGGTGGAGGATTCCTCGTTTTTATGGATTCCTCTGGTAACTCAACCACCATTGATTTCAGAGAGAAAGCTCCCTTACTTGCCAGTCCTACAATGTTCTTAGACAAATCAGGAAACTTAATTAAAGGCAGTAACCACAACGGTTTAAAATCAGTTGGTGTTCCAGGAACTGTTGCAGGACTGTATCTAGCGCATCAAAAATATGGTACTCTGCCATGGGAAGCGGTTGTCCAACCGTCTGTCGATTTAGCGAATAATGGCGTTGTACTTTCTTGGACACTGGCACAGCATGCCAAAAACCTAAGCTCAAGTTCCGCTCCTGAATTTCTCAAAAACTATTATAACAACTCGAATGGGAAGTTAACCAAGTTCGGAGAATTGTGGGTTCAGAAGAAGTTAGCCAACACCTTAACCTTGATTAGAGACCATGGCAAGGATGGCTTTTACAAGGGAGCTGTTGCCGAAGAGATTGCTGCATTTATGAAAGCAAATGGCGGTATTATTACATTGAAAGATTTAAGTGAATATGAAGCTGTAGAGCGAGAAGCCTTAAAAGGAACCTACAAGGAGTACGAAATTGTTGCCATGCCTCCACCGAGTTCAGGAGGCGTTGCAATTATTGAAATGCTAAACATAATGGAGCAAGCAAACCTTGACTCCGTTCCATTTAATTCTACCGAATACGTTCACTTGGTTGCCGAAACCATGCGAAGGGCTTTTGCCGATAGAGCAGAACATTTAGGTGACCCTGATTTCAATTTAGACATGCCACTCGATAAGTTGACATCGAAAGAATTTGCAAAAATGAGGTATACTAACATCGATTTGAACACCGCTTCTGTAAGTGACTCTTCAAAATTTGGACAACTTTACGATGGAAAAAATACGACTCATTTTTCCATTATCGATCGGCATGGAAATGCCGTTTCACTAACCTATACTCTTGAGCAATCGTATGGCTCAGGGATGGGTTCACCTGAACTTGGCTTCATCTTCAACAATGAAATGGGAGATTTTAACCCCCAACCAGGTTATACCAATAGCGGTTGGTTAATTGGCACGAACCCCAATATCATTGAGCCAGAAAAACGAATGCTTTCGAGTATGAGCCCCACCATTGTGACAAAAAATGGTAAGCCCTATCTTATAATTGGTAGTCCTGGAGGCAGAACAATTATCAATACCGTTTTTCAAACAATTTTAAACGTAATTGAATACGATATGCCGATAAAAAAGGCCATTGAAGCCATGAAAATTCACCACCAATGGATGCCTGATCAATTGATATTTGAGAACGATTTAATGTCTCCTGATACACAGGCCGCATTAGAAAAAATTGGGCATTCAGTAGAGGGAAGAGCCAACCTTGGACGACTCATGGGTATTTTATGCCCCTCAGATTTTAAAGTATACATTGGTGCTTCCGACTCCTCTAGTCCAGACGGAGCGGCGGTAGGATACTAACTGCTGATAACAGCATCTTAACTCCCCTAAATTTTATTTTATCATTCCTTAATTACTTTGTATTTTTAATAAAAATTTAGACGTTATGAAAGCATTAAAATGGATTGGAATTATTATTGTTATTTTAGGAGTAGCGGGTTATTTCGGAATAGATTATATGATGGAGCAGACCAAGAAACATTCTCCTCAAGAAACCATTGCGTATAAATCGGGTAATTTATCCTTAGAAGCTACTTATTGCAGGCCTTCTAAAAAAGGAAGAGAAGTATTTGGTGGCTTAGTCCCTTTTGGTGAGGTGTGGAGAACAGGCGCCAATGAGCCAACGACATTTACCACCAGCAAAGCAATTAAATTTGGTACCGAATCCCTTGAAGCAGGAACCTACTCGCTTTGGACTATTCCGCAACAAACGCAATGGACCATCATTTTAAATAGTGAAATGCCAGATTGGGGCGTTAGCTTTGGTAATGTAGCTTCAAGAAATCCTGAATTTGATGTGCTAAAAATTAATGCTCCAGCGATAGATTTCCCAGACGAAGTTGAGCAATTTACAATGGCGTTTGAATACAACGTAAACCTAACGTTTACTTGGGACAAAACGAAAGTAAGTGTTCCGATTGAGTTTTCAAGTTACTAGCATTTCTTAATACTCGAAACGGAACTCTACCCTCCTATTCTTCGATTTACCAACTTCAGTCGCGTTGTCAGCAATGGGACTCAGTTCTCCTTTTGCATTATGTTGTAATCGCCTGTTGGGAATTCCTAAATCGTAAAGGTATTTTTTAACGGCAATGGCGCGCTTTCGTGACAATTCCAAGTTGGCGGCTTCGGCGCCTACATTGTCAGTATGGCCTATAATTTCAATGTTTAAATCTTGAAATTCTTCCATAATGGCAACCAACTCATTCAACTCATCAAAAGAACTTTCTAAAATAATGGCTTCGTTGGTATTGAAGTTAATTTGGAGGCTAAACGAAAGGTCTTTGTTGGAAGAGTAGGACGTTTTAAAGGCCGACATTTTTTGATCTATCTCGTTTTTTACAATAGAATCTGCTTGTGGAATTCGCTTTCCTGATGAAGTAAAACTTTTGGCTTTAAGCATCACGGCAGAATCATAAATTCGATCGCCAACATCGCCAATGGCGAACTTTAAGTGGTAGGTCTTTCCAGGCTCTAACTTTGCAGTTGCCCTCAATATGGTAGTAAACCCGTCGTATTCCAGAAACCGAGCCCGAAGAAACAATTGTGGATTAGCCTTCCAATAGGCATCGCCATGTGCTGATAAAAAATCGGAGCGTAAAAAGTACTGCTCGTTCATGCGGTGGTTAATGTTGTTGATGCTCACCGGTTTTCTAGAGTTGGGCACTTGAGCCAAGTTCAACGGAAAAATAGCCCTTGAATTTTGCTGCGTTAAGAAGAATCCAAAAATGTCATTCACCCCTTTGTCCACGAACTCTGGGTACTCGTCTGAAGCGAAAACGTACTTAAACACAATGCTGTCTCGAAGTGCTATTAAGTCAAACTCCAAAGCCACAGCATCCATGACTACGCCGGTAGCAATGGCTTGCAAATCTTTATCGCCCCAACCAGAACCTCTTGTACCAGTGCTCGCAGATTTGTTGGGTCCCATGGCATCAAAAACATCACCTGTAGAGAGTAAAATACCTTGATTAATCACGTCTAGCGGTGTTTCATTGTAAAAGTAACCCATAGATTGGCGTTGCCCTTTGAAGCTAACGTTCTTAATAATCAAGTCACTTTCTTCATTTAACAAATACTTGCGAATGAGTTGCTCGGGAGAGTACGAAGTGTCTAAACGCAATTGAGCAGTCATGATACCATGACTGCTCAATAAAATGCTTACACAAAATAAGAGATGTTTCAAAGGTTATTCCCCGTTTAAAATAATCGGTGACCCGTCTTTTCCTCCTCCTATAATAATATAAGGTCTTAGTTTTTGTGCATCGAATGACGGCTGTTCGAACTCTGCCATATTTTCTTTTTTATTTTTTACGTCAGTAAAGATAACATTTCTAAAGTGAAATTGATTTGGTAAAGAGTGTTAAAGAGGTATTAAACAGGGCAAAACTTCGAAGTGTTTATAAAATTTATCATTTTTTTGTCGTTTTATTTGAGCGTAAAAAACCGTTATAATCCAACTAATTTATTTTTAAATACCCGACTAATGGGTAAATTTGAATTTCCATGAGCAGAACCAACGCAACAAAGGATTTACTTCACCCAAGGAATAAACACAGAACACCTTACAACTTCGAAAAACTGATAGCGGTAGATTCACCACTGTCAGCGTTTACCGAAGAAAACAAGTACGGATCAGTAAGCATTAATTTCTTTAATTCAAAAGCAGTAGTCGCTTTAAACAAAGCACTTTTACAATTGCATTACAACATCAAAAACTGGAGTATTCCAGAAAATTTTCTCTGTCCTCCCATTCCCGGAAGAGTAGATTATGTTCACTACGTTGCCGATTTACTAGCCGATGAGAATGCTGGTGCCGTTCCTATTGGAAACAACATCAGGTGTTTTGACGTGGGAACCGGAGCGAGTTGCATTTACCCTTTGTTGGGCAATGCTGAATACGGTTGGAGTTTTGTTGCCAGTGACAACAACGATGAAGCCTTGAAAGCTGCGAAGAATAATTTAAAACAAAATCCGCAGGTAGCTAGTGCCATTCATCTAGAAGTTCAAAAAGACACGACCTCCATTTTTAATGGTCTTGTTCAGCCCAAAGATCGCTTCGATTTAAGCATGTGTAACCCTCCTTTTCACTCTTCTGCAAAAGAAGCTGAAAAAGGTTCTTTACGAAAAACACGAAACTTAAACGATAAAAAGGCTTCCGTAGCGAAATTGAATTTTGGTGGAACTAGCAGCGAATTGTGGTGCGACGGTGGGGAATATGAATTTATTAAACGAATGATTGTTGAAAGCCAAGCACTGAAAAACAACTTCTTATGGTTTACTACTTTGGTCTCTAAAAGTTCAAATCTACCGCATTTCGCAAAGTGGTTGCAAGCAGCAAACGTTAATCAAGTGAAAATTATTGAGATGAAGCAAGGTCAAAAAATAAGTAGACTTTTGTGCTGGACTTATTTACCGAAAGAAAAACGAAAAATTTGGGTGAACGCCCGTTGGAAATAATAAAAAATTAAGATTGAATATGACAAAAATAGTTGCCTTTGGAGCAAGCAGCAGCAAGACTTCAATTAACAAGCAGTTAGCTAATTACGCAGCTCAGCAAGTACCAAATGCTGATCTAAATCTTTTAGATCTAAATGATTACGAGATGCCCGTCTACAGTATCGACAAAGAAAATGAATCGGGAATTCATCCGTTGGCTCTAAAATTTAGAGCACAACTAGATGCTGCCGATGGAATCATCATCTCATTTGCGGAACACAATGGCGCATACTCTGCCGCTTTTAAAAACATATTCGATTGGATTTCTAGAGGAGGGCCAAACATTTGGGGAAACAAACCGATGTTTTTATTGAGTACTTCTCCGGGAGCAAGAGGCGGTCAATCCGTATTAGAAATTGCTGTAGGAAAGATTAGTAGAATGAATACGAATGACATTCACCAATTTTCATTGCCAGAATTTGAAAAGAATTTTGACAATGAAATTACAAACAACGACTTGAAAGCTGCGTTTACTGAAAAACTAAATGCATTCACTTCAAAGCTAGCGTAACCTTATTTCAAAATAGGAATCAAATCCTGCACGTAACCAAAACCGATCAAAAAAGATGGAATCATTTTACGACCTTAACCTCACAGGCAAGCTGCAAGAAGCAATTGACGAACTTGGTTTCACTCAGCCAACGCCCATCCAATCGCAGGCGTTTCCTATTATTCGGTCTGGCAAAAATGTGGTGGGTGTTTCACAAACAGGTTCGGGTAAAACATTGGCATTCATGATGCCCCTGTTGAATGATTTAACCTATAACAAACAGGCAACCCCTCGAATTTTGGTCATGGCACCCACACGGGAATTAGTGCTCCAAATTGTTGAGCAAATTGAGCTGTTTACCAAATACATGACCATTAGAACATTGGCCATTTACGGTGGAACAAACATTAACACTCAGAAGAAGGCAGTAATGCAA
>JBLHTZ010000019.1:0-40982 GCA_047627915.1 Vicingaceae bacterium | reverse complement strand
TACGGCGGTGTAAATGAACGTGGCTTGGCTATTGAAATGTTATGGTATTCTGACAGCTATTATGAAGAAAGTGGCCAGCCAACAATTTCAGAGTTAGAGTGGATTCAATACAATTTGGATAATTACAAAACGGCTGCTGAAGTTCAGTTTTACCTCGATTCCATGAATATCAACCCCGTCAATTCAAACCTTCATTATTTAGTGGCCGACAGAGGAGGAAGATCCTTTGTAGTGGATTTTGTGAATGGGAAAGCAGTGGTAAGCAATACCGAGGAGGAGTTTCAAGCCCTAACGAATAGCAATTACTTAGAGTCATTGAACTATTATAAAGCAAACAAGGATAACATTGATTTTGACTCCAGAGAGTCAGCTGATCGATTTTGCCAATTAACTTCCAAAGCTACTTCAATAGAAAGCAAAACGGTGGATGGAATGTTCTCGATATTAGACGAAAGCAGAGAAGAAAGAGACAACTACAAAACCTATTGGACGATTGTCTATGATTTAAAAAACTTAACGGTTTACTACAAATCATATGACAACCCCAATGTAAAAAAAGTAGACTTAAGAGGAATCCTATTCAGTTACTCCCCTCAAACATATGCCATGGACATCAATTTTAAACAATTGTATTGGAAAAAGTATAACTCTTCTTGGAATTTAGAACTTCTAACACCCGCTTTAGAACAAGCAAACGTTAAGCTAAATGCAGACCAACTAAATGACCATATGATGAACCCTGAAAGCTTTGTAGTAGATAAAAATTACCAAGCAAATTACAAAGACCTGGAGGTAGTTTTTAGTATCAAAAAACAAAAGGGTTTAATCTTTTACACCTTAATGGAAGGAAATGAGAATTACAAAAAATACCGAGGTTCAATTGCCGCAGTTACAAAAGCGAATAATAGTAAAATTCAGAGAGTCCACTATTCTATGCCGACCGGAGAGTATGCCTTAGCTGCATTTCATGATTTAAACTCGAACTCTAAATTGGACAAGTTTATTGGTTTTCCTTCTGAACCCACTGCCTTTTCAAATGGTGCAAAGGCATTTTTTGGACCGCCAAAATTTCAAAAAGTCAGTTTTAATTTGGAGGAAACAACAATACTTCCAATCCAAATAAAATAAATAACAGACTACTTCAGTTAGTCTAATTTTTTTGAGTTTCAGGAAATTTCAATTCTCCCGCTTCTAACTTGTGAAATTGAGAAGCCAAATGAGCAAGAAAAGAAGTGATGTTCGTAATGGCAACTTGTGTTTGCTCTCCTATTTCTTTCTTTTTCAAACGCAGAACCAAATAACCATATACTCCATGTATTCCAACATCTACCTGATTAATTAAATCTTGACCAACAGATTTTACTGTCAACTCCTTTAATGAAGGCCGAGCTTCCTCATAAAGCTCAATGTACTTCTTGTCTTGATATGTAGTGAGCAACTGATCGTGTAGGTCTTGCAACTGAACAATTATGCCTTTCAATTCCCTCAAATGCCCAGAACGCTGAAGTTGCTGACGCTGCATTTTATCTATTAAATCGGCATACCACAACTTAATCTCTAATTTAACCGCCGTAGATTGATCAAATCGTTGAACAACGTTGACATCAATTTGCGATATATCAAAATTGAAAGAACGAATAATATCCTCTATTTGGTACATATACAGTATATATTCAACAATATTTGATCTTCGCTTTTCTCTAGAAATTAACATATGCTTTCGGTAATTTAATATTTTTCAAAATTGAGATTTATTTCATGAATTTAAGCCCAAACCATCTTGCTATAATTGAACGTATCAATGAAATTGAATCTAAATTTCACCGTGATTTGATGGCATTACTCTCATCACCTTTTGTTTTTAAGGCTTTTTTTCCTGAAAAGTTATTATTCAAGGTTCATGACTTTACAGATTTTGAAGAATTATGGACATGGTTTAAAGGCATCGAAAAAAAATCTTATTCTGAAGATTTGCAAAAACTCCGCTTAGGTAAGTATGCTGAAGAGTTGCTTTATTTTTATTTTCAGAACAGTGGCAAATATTCATTACTCGGTTATAACCTCCAGCTTATTGACGATAAACTAACGGTGGGCGAAATAGATTATTTACTACAAGAAAATGAGTCACAAGATAGAATCCATCTAGAACTTGCTATAAAGTTTTTCCTAAAGATCAACATAGATGGAGAATACCAATGGATTGGACCCTCCACAAAGGACAATCTTTCTAAAAAGCAAAACAAGTTATTAAACCACCAGTTGCGATTGGTTGCCAGTTATAATCGTTTGCTTCCCGTTGAATTTCAAGAGAAAGAATTTACCCCTCAACTGCTATTAAAGGGAGCTGAATTTATTCACTTCCAGGAATATATGGAATGCATCGACCCTTTAATTAATGCTTGGTGGCTGCACAGAGAAGCTTTGGAAAATGTTCAGAAAGAAGATCAATTGTATTCAATCATTCCAAACCGAAAAGATTGGATTTTTCCTTTCAATAAGAGATTAGAACGCATGAACTTCCAACAATTAAAATTTGAAATTTCAGATTATTTAGAATTGCAAAATGAGATTATGATTTCTCGATTTCAGTCTGATGGAACACCCGTTGACAGGGGATTTGTGGTGCGTTCCAACTGGCCTTTTTAAAGACTCATCTTGTCTTTCAACTTTGCAGCTTGTCGTCTAGAAATTTCAATTTGTTTGCCATCTGTTAGAGTTACTCGTAACCCACCATTAAACCAGCTCTCCATACTTTCAATCCAATTTAAATTGATGATGAATTTTCGGTTGGCTCTAAAAAAAGACTTACTATCTAAACGCTGCTCCAAATTATTCAACGATTTTAAAATAAGAGGTTTATTTTTTTCAAAATAAACTCGAACGTAATTCCCCTCTGACTCAAATGCACTGACATCTTTTAATCTCACAAACCAACATTTCTCTCCATCTTTTACAAAGACTTGATCATTTGGCCCTAATCGTTTTGTAGAGTCCTCTTCCTCATCATGGTCTTCTATTTCCTCCTCTTCTTTTGCATTTTCATTTAGTTTGTGGACACAATCCCTCAAACGATCTTTATCAATTGGCTTTAACAAATAATCAAAAGCATTCACCTCGAAAGCTTTCAATGCATACTCATCATAGGCCGTGGTAAAAACTACTTGTGGAACAAATGAAAGCTCTTCCAATAAATCAAATCCTGTTTTGGCCGGCATTTGAATGTCTAAAAAAATAAGATCAGGTTTCAATGCTTCAATGTTTTTCTTCGCATGATCTGCATTGTGACTTTCTCCAACAATTTGAATTTCCGGATAATCTGCTAACAAATTAGTTAATTCTTTTCGAGCCAACCGCTCATCGTCAATAATTATTGCTTTCATAAGTCCTCGTTTTTATCATCAATATTGCTTTTAAATACCTTTATTTCTTTTATGCTATCCGGTATAGTTATCTCAACTATTACCGTTCCGTGTGGAGAATTTTTTATGGCAAGTTCTCCACTCTCACCATACAGTAAAAAGAGACGCTGCCTGCTATTTAGTAATCCAAAACCAGGCTCTCGATCTTTTACTTCTCTAAAGTTCCCGGTATTTTCAATTTCTAATTTTAAATCATTCCCCTCCATTCGGGCGCGAATTTCAATTACTCCTCCTTCTGGTAATTTACTAATGCCATGCTTAATCCCGTTCTCTACCAATGTCTGAAGTAGCATTGGTGGCACTTTATGCTCTTTTGTATTTTCATCTATGTTATATTTGACTTGCAAACGCTCTTCAAAACGAGTTTGCTCTAAACTTAAATAATCATGCACCAATTGAACTTCCTGGCTCAAAGGAATTACCTTATGCCGCCCCATTAGAAGGGAACTCCTTAAAATATTAGATAGCTGCGTAATTGAATCTTTGGATCGCTCAGGGTTTTCATCTACTAAAGCACGAATACTGTTCATTGAGTTGAAAATAAAATGAGGATTCAACTGCGACTTTAACTTATTTAGCTCAACCTCTGTGCTTAGTGCTTGCCAGCGCAGATTTTTAATTTCCTCTTTTCGATAATTCTGAATAAAATGAAACAAGAAATACATCAACGACCACAAAATAAAGATGACCGATAGGTTCAGTGTGTTTTGCAGAATTTCTAGGGTCGTGAGAACCACCTTTTGTCGAGCTATAATGATTTCGAAAACGAAAGTGTGAAGAAAATAATAGGCAACACCGCAGAGAATAGAGGTCAGAATTACCCGAGGTATAAGATCTACAATTTTTAAACTCAACCAATTTAATTGTAAAATAACCTCTCGGTAGGTATGAGAAATGACGATACCAAAAATAAAGGTTATGGTTAAGTTAGAAGTAAAATAAAAATCTAACTTTATCCCGCTCAACTCATTAAGTAACCACATAATGAATGTATACGTGAACCAACCAAAAAATTGACACACCCAATACAATCTAAGTTTAGACATCATAGAAGTTTCATGTTAGCTGTAGTTTATAAATTTATGTTTATTAATTTTATAAATGTTATAGTGTACTTTTCTTAACCGCAGTTCTAACTGTAGAAGCTTAAATACACTAACTAAATTAGTTTCAAATTACAATTAACACATTTGAAATACACCAAAGGAAAAATCCAGTTACAAGTGGAAATCCAAATCGCATGACACTCTAGCAAAATGAATTTAAAATACTTAGGAACTCTTTTACTCTTTGGGCTTATTAGCTTAGGTGTTTTTAGTCAAGCAAGAGAGGACAATAGTCGCCCTTCTGCAGCAAAGACGTCTCCTAAAAACAAAGGTTTCCAGCTTGATAAAGTTGTTGTTGGAGGAAATTTGGGTGCCCAATTTGGAGACTTAACACTAATTGAGGTTTCTCCAACAGTAGGTTATAAACTAACAGAAAAGTGGTTAGCAGGTGTTGGGGCACGATACATATATGTTAAACCTAGATTATTTCCATCGACGAATATAATTGGAGGTGCTATTTTTCAACAATATGCCATATTAGAGCAGGTGGTGCTGCATGCTGAATTTGAATATTTAAGTTTCGAGAATATTTATAATCCTGGTGAACGGTTTGACTTTTATAGTCCATTAGTTGGGGCAGGTTATAGATCAAGTATAGGTGGGAATGCGTTTGCCAGCTTTCTAGTGTTATTTAATTTAAATGACGACATCAATTCACCTTACACAAACCCTATTCTTCGGTTTAATTTTGGATTCGGTTTATAAATTAATTCGTAGAGGTTAGAACTCTTTCATTATCCCATTTCCCAGACCATTCTTTCAAAGGAATTACTTGATTATTCTTATCTAAGAATTCACCATTTTCATTTTGCTTGATCCAACATAGCTCTCCATTTTTAAGCGCCTTCAACACGTTATCTAAAAGGGTCTGTTTATTCTGCCCTATCTCCGCTCCTTTCTCATTGTTTCTCAAATCCATGTCCATAGCTGCTGCATCGGGTAAAAATTGATCTTCTAGGTTGCCTTGTTTAAAGTCTCTCTTATTTTTCTTTTCATGTGCTTTCCCAAGCTTCAATGCTCTTCTCGTGCCAATTTGGGCAGATAAGCCAGCCATCCAATATGCATGCCTCACCGCATCTGCTTGACTGCCACTCGATGTGTTACCTTCAAAAAAATTGTTTGCTTTTAAGCTATCCATCACCACCGAAACCTGTTGAGTACTTTGATACGCCTTTTTCGCAATAAAAGGATGGGTCAAAACCCATCTCTTTTCAGCATACCCTAACTTCTTCCACGCAGACCTTTGACCGTAAACTGTCATCGAAAAGAGAATAGTTAAGACCAATATATACTTACTCATACCATTCTCGTAAAATTCCTTCTCCTCCTAAATTATTCATTTGCCGCAATACCCAATTCGAACGTTTGTACATATACCCTGACGGGGATTTTAGCTTATAAATGAGAGGGTTTGGCAAAGCCGTTGCCATTAAAGCAGCATTTTGCCTACTCAGTTTTTTAGCCGATTTTTTGAAATACTTCTGAGCTGCAGCTTCAGCGCCATAAACTCCTGCGCCCAATTCAACAACATTAATATATACTTCCATAATTCGTTCTTTACCCCAAATCAATTCAATTAGGAAAGTAAAATAAACTTCTAATCCCTTCCTGAGATAACTTTTTGTGGGCAAAAGAAATACATTCTTCGCTACCTGCTGACTAATGGTACTTGCTCCTCTTACTTTTTTAGACGCCTTATTGCTTTCAATGGCCTTTTTAATTGCTTCGACGTCAAAGCCGTTGTGATCTAAAAATTTTTGGTCTTCTGATGAAATAAAAGCCATTGGAACAGATGAATCAATCTCTTCTAAATCCTTCCAACGGTAGTCTATGTTGTAATTTTCTTGTTTCCACCATTTGTAAAACATCATTCCTGTTATCGGTGGCGAAACATATTTGTAAGCTACTACCCAAGCCAAGGACGATATAACCAACAACATCAGAAATTTCAGTAATCCATATAATACACTTCGCCAAATTTTTTTCACGGTTTAAAGTTAATTTTTTGAACTAATGCGGAAGCAAACTGTTATAAAATAAAACAAAAAATGAAAAAAATAGCAATTGTACTAGGATTAGGTGTTTTAATTGCCTGCGGTGGAAATGAAAAAAAAGAAACCAAAGCAACAGAAACGAGCAAAGAAGTTGTAAATGAAGAAGTTCAAACTATTGAAGAAGCAGTAGATGTGGAAAAAGAACTTGTTGAGATTACTGTTGCTGCATTAGGAGAAAGTATGGCTGAGATTGCTTTTGAACCAAAATCTATATCCGTTCCTGCAAACTCAAGAGTGAAGTTAACTTTCGAGAACAAAAGTTCTGCAGATGGGATGTTTCACAACTTTGTATTAGTAGAACTGGGTAGCGGTGCAGAAATCGCAACAGCAGGTATAAAAGCAGGTATCGATAACAATTTCGTTCCTGACGATAAAAGAATTTTTGCCAATACAACCATGAGCAAAATGGGAGAAACCTTGACCATCGAGTTCGACGCTCCTGCAAAAGGTTCATACCATTATGTGTGTACTTACCCTGGACACACCAACATGATTGGAAGATTTAATGTTGAATAAGGATACTTGATTAATAAAGCTAGAAACGCCATTGTGAAAACAGTGGCGTTTTTTGTTGGGTCATTTTTTTGTCAGACTCCTTGATAAATGATGAATACGGAAAGAAAGATACTGCAAAGCAACAAAATAGGTAGAGTGCACTAATTTTACAAAAAAAGCCCATCTCGATAAAATCGAAATGGGCTTTACAGTATTTTAAAATGAACTATCCTAGAATAGTAACAGGATTTTGCATGTACGTTTTAAACGTATTCAAGAATTCTGATCCTTTTGCTCCGTCAACCACTCTGTGATCGCATGACAAGGTAACTTTCATTCGATTACCAACTACTATTTGACCGTCTTTTACAACCGGTTCCTGACGAATTGCTCCAATCGCCATAATACAAGCATTTGGAGGGTTAATAATTGCAGTAAACTCTTCAATCCCAAACATTCCTAAGTTAGAGATAGAGAAAGTACTTCCTTCCATTTCGTTCGGTTGAATTTTCTTTTCTCTTGCTCTTCCTGCAAAATCTCTTACCTCAGCGGTAATTTGAGAAAGCTGCTTTGTGTCTGCATTTTTAACCACCGGAACTACTAAACCTTCTTCAACAGCAACGGCAACTCCCATGTGAACATGAGAATACGTTCTGACCTTATCGCCCAACCAAGATGAATTAATAGCAGGGTGCTTTTTTAATGCTGCAGCAGCAGACTTAATTACCAAGTCATTAAAAGAAACTTTTACATCCGGTAATTCATTGATTGCTTTTCGTGCAGCAATTGCCTGATCCATATCAATGTCAATGGTCAAGTAAAAATGCGGTGCACTATATTTACTTTCACCCAATCGTTTTGCAATCACCTTTCTCATTTGAGAAACTGGTGTATCTTCAAAACCCTCTACTCCAGCAGCAGCTTGAGTAGGAGCGCTCGTAGACGACTGCGCAACTGGCTGGTAATTCTCAATATCTCTCTTTATGATTCTTCCTCCATCGCCGGACCCGCCAACAGTTGAAACATCAATATTCTTCTCCTTGGCTAACCTTTGCGCCAATGGAGAAATCTTAACTCTACCATCAGAATTCAATTGAGCCTTAGGAGCAGTTGATTCGCTAGGAGCTGCAGATTTAGTTTCAACAGGAGTGGACTTTTCTTCAACAGGAGCTTCTTCCCCACTTTCATTTACCCCAAACGCATCAATTAGTTTTTGGTAATCTGCACCCTTTTCACCAATAACTCCCAGAATGGCATTTACCTCAGCAGAATCGCCAGCTTTTACACCTTGATATAATAAAACTCCATCTTCAAAAGACTCAAACTCCATTGTCGCCTTATCTGTTTCAATTTCTGCCAGAATCTCTCCTGACTCCACTGTATCTCCAACATTTTTAACCCAAGATGCTACCGTTCCTTCCGTCATGGTATCACTTAACTTTGGCATTTTAATGATCACAGCATTAACATCGGATGTATCAATAGACTTAGCCGAAGATTCACTTTTAGTTGCTGTAGCTGCAGGCTCTTCTTTACTTTCTGCAGTTTTAGGAGCACTTTCTTTTGCGTCTATTAAAGACGAGTAGTCTTCTCCTTTTTCCCCAACAATTGCTAAAATAGAATCCACTGCCGCAGTTTCTCCTTCCTTCACTCCTTGGTATAAAATCACTCCAGATTGAAATGATTCAAATTCCATCGTCGCTTTGTCTGTCTCAATATCAGCCAACAACTCGCCATCTTCAACAGTTTCTCCAACTTTTTTATGCCATGTTGCAACTACACCTTCTTCCATGGTGTCACTCAACTTGGGCATTTTAATTACTTCAGCCATAACAAATTCTTGTTTTTGGTTTTAATCTTTAATGAAAGGGTAATCTTCTTGAAAGTAAACATCAGTATACAATTCAGAAGCATCAGGATATGCAGACTCTTCTGCAAAAGTAATAGACTCTTGAACTTGAGCTTTTACTTTTTCTTGTATATCCTTCAATTCAGAATCTGTAGCGTACTTCTTTTTCTTAATCACCTGAAGTGCACTTTCTATAGGATCCAAGGTTTTGTACTCTTCTAACTCCTCTTTCGTTCTATACTTTGCAGGATCCGACATAGAGTGCCCCTTGTAACGGTACGTTCTCATTTCTAACAAAGTTGGACCATCGCCCTTTCTAGCTCTTGTTACTGCTCTTTCAATAGCATTATGAACAGGCTCGCAGGACATTCCATCCACTTGTTCATTTGGCATCTCATATCCTTCAGCCATTATGTTTAAGTTAGTGACATTAGAAACTCGATCTACAGCAGTTCCCATCGCATAATTATTATTTTCAATAATGAAAATAACAGGCAATTTCCAAAACATGGCCATATTTAGGGCTTCGTGAAACGCTCCTTGACGAACAGCTCCATCTCCCATGTAACAAAGTGTTACATTGTCATTTCCCTTGTACTTATCTGCAAAAGCAATACCAGCACCTATTGGTATTTGACCACCAACAATACCGTGACCACCAAAAAAGTTCAACTCTTTGCTAAACATATGCATCGATCCACCTTTTCCTTTTGTACATCCTGTTTCCTTTCCGTACAACTCTGCCATCACATATTTAGGATTCATTCCCAACCCAATTGGATGAGCATGATCTCGATACGCTGTAATGTAGTTATCAGTCGGTTTTGTAGCAGAAACAGCTCCGGCAACTAGTGCCTCTTGACCAATGTACAGGTGACAGAATCCACGGATCTTTTGTTGGATGTAAAGCTGACCAGCTTTTTCCTCAAATTTTCTCATCAAAAGCATTGATTCATACCACTTAAGGTATGTTGCTTTATCAAACTTTTCTCCTTTCTTGGCGCTTGTATTCGCCTTCTTTGTTGTTGTTTTTGTTGCCATAGTCGCTCAAAAATGTAATTGACAAATTTAGTATAAAAAGGTTTGTTTTTTACTTTCTTACTGCTTTTTCAAAGCGGTAAAATCAAAGGCTAACGGAAGTAGATCATGGCAGCTGTTAAACTCCCAAACTTCTTTGCTTGAATTCATCAACAAAACCCTAATATTCTTCTTTTGTTTAACCTCGTATTCAACCATCACTTGGCGGCAAGATCCACATGGGGAAATTTGTTTTTGAGCAGTGGTTTCCGAAGCTGCATAAATTGCTAACGTCTGCATTTCTTCATCTCTAAAATTAGCAGATGCAGCAAACATAGCTACTCTTTCTGCACATAAACCTGAAGGATATGCGGCATTCTCTTGATTTGACCCTGCCACAATTTTTCCATTTTGCAGTAGTAAAGCAGCACCAACGTTAAATTCTGAATAAGGCGCGTAAGCGTCACTTGATAATTCGATTGCTTTAGTGAGTAATTCCCGATCTACATCTTCTAATTCGTTAAAATGAGAATAGGAAGTATATTGAATAAAAATATTTTGATTTTCTTTCATAAAAAAGCTTTAGATGCAAGGTAAACAATTAACTACAAATAGAAAACCTAATCTTTGTAGATGAGAACAGTCGCGTAAGCAGAAACACCTTCTTCTCTTCCTTCGAAGCCAAGCCTCTCTGTAGTAGTTGCTTTTATTGACAAATCGTCTTCGTCAATACCCATGCAATCTGCCAACACTTTTTTCATTGCAGGTATGTGTGGATTCACTTTAGGTTGCTCTAGTGCGATTGTAGAGTCAATGTTAGAGATTTTATACCCTTTTTCAGCGAGTATTTTCACCACATCTTTTAATAAAATCTTACTATCTATCCCTTTATATTTATTATCACTCGGCGGAAAATGAAATCCGATATCACGCAGATTAGCAGCTCCTAATAAAGCATCGCAGATGGTATGTATTAAAACATCAGCATCAGAGTGACCAAAAGTTCCTTTACTATGAGGTATATGAATTCCGCCTAGGATAAAATCTTCCCCTTCGGCTAATTGATGAACATCAAATCCAAATCCTACTCTAATTTTCACTATTTGTCTTTGTTTTGGCTGGTAAAGTCGTCGAAACTAAAACCTAAAGAGAAACGAACCGAACCTGCTAGAGGATTCGTTTGAGCATTCCCAATTAAATAGGATGCATCAAACTGAAATACACTTAATTTGAAACCAACACCTGCTGTTAAATACCTACGATTTCCCTTCAGTGGGTTTTCATAAAAATAGCCCAATCGCACTGCAACTTGTTTGTCATACCAATATTCAATACCCGCAGACAACGTTACCTCACTTAACTCTTCCCTTAACCTACTTCCATCTTCTACAACTACTCCGGAACCATCGTTGTTAACTGCAGTTACTACACCCGGAGCATCACCAAACGAACCGAAAACACCGCTTGCAATACTTACATTTGGATTTCTTCCTGAAACAATCACAGGGTTTCCCGCAGGGTCAATTACTACAGTACCTGTAGAGTCGATTAAGTAAGTAGGAGGCGATGGGACCAATAACTTATTCGCTTCAACTATGAAAGTCATAGAGTTGTAATCATCAAAATCCAATTGCAAGGAAGTTCCTAACCTTAAGTTAGAAGGTAAAAAATCACTCTCATTATTATCTGAATAAGACATTTTTGCTCCCAAATTTGAGATATTTATCCCTGCACGAAGAATTGCATCATATTCAGAAATTTTCAAATCATCTTTAAACCAATATGCCGAAACATCAGCGGCGGCAGATTGTGCTGCTCTTGTGTCCGTTCCATTCACATTCACCCCGTTCGTTAAGTTGGAATTAATGTAACGCAGGGCCATTCCAAATGAAAATTGCCGCGACAATTGCAACCCGTACCCTACGTCTAAAGCAAACTCATTTGGTCTAAAGTTTCCAATTACATTCCCATTAATATCTGTAAACGTAATGTCTCCTAAAGAAAAATAGCGCAAAGAACCACTAATTGTTGATCTTCTATCTAGTTTATAAAAGCCGGTTAAATAAGCTAAACTAATATCCCCTACCAAATTTCGAAGCCAAGGGGAGTAACTCAAAGAGAACCCCATATTTCCTTCAATAAATGCAGATTTTGCCACATTCCAATGTATTGAACTCAAATCAGGAGAAGTCGAAACTCCCGCATCTCCAAGTGCCCCAGCCCTGGAATCAGGCGAAATGAGCAAAAAAGGTACAGCAGTAGTTATTGTATTTAACTCTGCTTCAGTTTGCGTTTGCTGCGCATTTACAGTATTCTGAGCAACTAGCTTTGCACTTGCTAGAAATGCAAGTAGTCCAAATGCTATGATTTTAATCGTATTTTTTTTCAAAAGATTTTTTTTTGAAGGAGTGCAAATATAACAAAGAATAGAGGCACGTACAGTATTTATGGGTTACAGAATCACTAGCTTTTCTATCTTTTCAGAAGCTGAGCCATTTGCAGAACGCACTTGAAGTTTATACATGTAAACTCCCTTGCCTATTCTATCTCCAAAATCATCCTTCCCATCCCATCGAATATCTTTTGAAACAAACCCATCGTTAACAATCATCTTGTCTATCGACTTCACTAGTTTTCCTGATATTGTGTACACTTCCAATTTAACATCCATTACAACTCCCGATTGGTTATGCTGAAAAATGAACTCAGTGTTTGTGGTAAATGGATTAGGATAGTTCACCAAGTTCTCTATTCTAACCTCCTGGTCTTTCACCACTGTGAATTCTATTGTTTTTTCAGAAGAGTTATTTGCAACATCCCAAGCCTTCACTTTTAGAGCATGTTTACCAGGAGATAAATCAGTAAAAGGGAAAGAAACAACTCCTTGAGTATGGTCATCCACTGCAGCTTCATAATAATCGTTTAAAATAAACGAATTCTCTGAATTTCCATCCAATGTTGCAACTATGTCATGACCAATTCCGGAGCCTACTGTATTAATCCCCTGATTGTCTCTCAGATTCAGTAGTAGTCGAGGATTTTCGTCAGTAACACCTCCATAAACAAAATTCTCATCATTCAGAAAAAGTTCCATTTGTGGCCCTTCTTCATCTTGAACTAAATTTGGATTACTTCCTCCTATCATTATTTCTTCAGAATAACCATTCGCGTCTGTAGATTGGTTTTCTGCGTAATATGAAATCTTACCACTTCCATAACTATAAGAAATATCTTTAGGCACTACAAAAGTAAATGTGAAATCACCATTAGAAACGGTAGCCTTTCCTTTAAAAATTCTACGCTCTCTAGTCTTAAAGGTAAAAACTCCACCACCATCATTATTAAGCGTGCTCTTAGTCTCTATCTTGTCAAAGACCGTAGGATATACAAAACCATTGAAATTTGAAATTTTATTTCCATTGGCGTCAGCAACAATTCCTGCAATCGTTACTTGAGAAAGAGCATTTAATGTATCCGCCTGGGCTAAGGGGATTCCATTAATAGTTGTTGTTAACACATTTTCTTTAGGGATTGCCAAGCGAATTGCAGGATCTCCTAAAAGTGAGAAGTTTCTGGAATTTGTTGAGTAGGCATTAAAATTTTTCACCTCCAAAAATATATCTCCCAATCGCATAGGTTCATTATTAGGTCGAGGTTCAAAAACTTTATCGTAGAAAGATCGGTTAAGTAAATAGTTTGGACTTGAAAACACCAAACGTGTCGTTGTCATTAAACCAATTGCTCCTCCATTAGGGTTTAACAGTAACAACTCTCCTCCCGAAGTTCTCAACGGGTCATCAAACCTACTAAACTCACACGTTGCCGTAACAAACACCGGCAAATTCTGTCTGTTCTTCCAATTCGTTATCTCGTATATTCCTAATATTCTCTCTGAAGTCCACCCAGTTTCACCACCGTGACCCGTATAGTTTACAAAAAGAGCTCCATCTTCTACCGTTTGAACCAAATCATCTGTCACTTCCGGATATCTAGCTCCACTAGCTGTTGACTGCTGCTGATAAGCATCTAAATATATTTTTTCTGTATTAAAATCCTTTCCTTTTAAATCTACTAATTTGGACAAATCGTCCGCTTGGCTCATGTGAACTACTCCATCCTCATCATCGCCAACAAAAACAATTTTGTTTCTCCAATCTTTGAAAGTAGCTGAAGAGTAGTAAGACTCCACCTTATCGACAATTCCGTCAGCTTCTTGCAACGTTTGCACTGGAAACCTCCCAATCGCTACATCCATTCGATCTAGACTAGGAACCCTCCACAACCCTTCCGTGTCATCCAATAGCCCAAAATAATCATCTGACACATGAGAGTTAACAGGATCAACAGAGTTAGTTGATTGAAATGAAGGAACGTAATTTGTTCCTCCCGACGATGCGTTTTTAAATACATAAGAAGCATCGCCCATCATTAGCACATATTTTGGAGGAGTCCCTAACCCACTCGCTCTATCATAAAACATTTTAATGAAAGTTCGCATCGCAATTAAATCTTGTGACCCAGAAGAAAACTCATTAAAAATTTGCTTTGCCGTCACCACATTGACAAGAAGTCCTTCGCTTCTATGAATATTTGCTAAACGATCCGCCGCAGTCAAAAATTTCTCATGACTTATTATCAACATATCTGCCTGTGGCAATCCATGTAAGTTTTGAGTCGCAATTTTTCCTTTTGAAAACACTCCTACCGAATCAGGGCTTATAAATGCAATATACTCTTTCAGCTCAGTAACATCATTTTGGAAAGCAGAAGTATTCCCATTATTCTGAACGGTCATCGCTTCGGCATTCTGAGCATCTGTAACGTCCCATACTTTTAAATTTGCCGTATTCGGAAATTGAAAAACCGCCTCTGCACTTGATGTACCATTTACAACTACGGATCTAATGTCTCTAAAAGCTGTTTGATTTCCTACCATCGCAATTCTCGATCTTAGATTAATTGTCAAATAATTCAACCACCCTTTAGAGACAACCTGTGGTTTGTTATAATTAATATCGAACGACAAAGCACCTTGACTTGGCGTAAATTCGAACATATTTCGAGCCGCTTGAGCAAATCGAAATTCATACCGAGTTAAATTTGTAGACCCTACCTCTATCTCAAACGATTCACCATTCACAGATAGTGTAAATTTGCTTGTCACTCCCGACCTTGCCAAAACACTCATCTCTACTTTTGCCTTCTCAGAAACTACCGTATTAGAAGCATTTATCGCCACACTTAAATTCGTAGTATTGTCGAACAGTTCTCCGATCCATAAACTTCCTGACTTCAAAAGGTTAGACAATTCCAGTTCATGGTAACTGTAACTATCAAATTCGGTAACAGTGGCAAAAGAAGGGTTTGAAGACACTCCTTTTGTATTTACTCTTTTCCCATTAGCGCCTTCAGCATTGACAAAATAAAAGGTAGTATCACTAAACCTATTTAAGGAATGTCTGAAAAATTGGGATGTAGAATCATAAGTCCATTCAACTTGGTCGTCCCCGTAAAACAAAACGTAATCGTTTGCATCAAAAGTCCCATCCTGTTCACCCACCACTACAATTGAATTTTCAACTAAATCATCAGATCTTTCAGCAGCATTAGACTCGGGCAACATGCCTCCTCCATAGCCATATATTTTAATTTTTCTTGGATCCAGGCTTTCAACATCTAACCCTAAGTTAGATAAGAAACTTCGCGTAAGCTTAAAAACCTTCTTTTCGGTAACTGCAATTTTATACCAATTACCATTCGCCAATTTAGATTGCGAAGCATAACTTAAACTTTTTTCTCTATTGGCTGCAGTCTTTTCTCCAGATGAAAAATTTATATCACAAGAAATTAACTTCTCAACTTGACCGTTCACTAATCGTAAAGGGAAAAGCTTTAGAACTGTACTTCGTTTCTTTTTAATAGTGACAATACTTGACTCCACTTTAAAGACATTCGATAGCTGACTTTTATCAATCAAGTCCGCTTCTGTAAGAGTTAGAAGTTCAGAAGTTACATTCTCTAATCGAATATTAATCAATTCTTGCCCTTCAAACTCTTTTACCAAAAAGGGAACATTAGATACAGAAAAATCATATTGAGCATCTTCAAATGTCAATGCCTTTTTATTCAACTGACCCTCAAATCCATATTGTATGGGCATTTTCCACTGCACCTGTATATTTGTTGCGTTTTGACCAAACAAAAACATAACAAACGAAATGAGGACTAACGTTAAAGTAACTTTTTTCATAATTATCAATTTCTCTAAAAGATTGTAAACAGGTGACCATTAAACGATACCCATTTAAAATTATTGCGTAAAACAAGATTGTAAAGATATAACATCAATTGAGTAATCAAGTTTATCTATATTTGCGTTTAGGCTGAAGTTTATTAAGAGTGAAGAAAGGATATCTACTAATCATATTTTCTGTTGTTGTTTATAGTTACTGTTTTGGGCAAGATCCTACGTTCTCTCAATTCTTTTCTAATAGGCTATATTTAAACCCTGCCTTCGCAGGAACAAGCAATTGCCCTAGACTTTCCCTCAATTATCGTAACCAATGGCCAGGTATAGACAATAGTTTTATAACCTATGCTGCAAGCTACGATCAACAAATAGACGGAATTCATGGTGGAGTTGGCTTACAGCTGATGAGAGACCAGGCAGGAGAAGGTGTCTTAAATACGACATCAGCGGCTTTCATGTACTCATACCAGTTCAAGGCAACTAGAAACTTTTCAGTTAGAGCTGGTTTTCAAGCCACTGTAGTTCAAAAGTCACTTAATGTTAGTAATCTTCGGTTTGGAGATATGATTGATGCTAGAAGAGGATTTGTATATCAATCACAAGAACAAATTGAAAACGATAGAGTTCTGTATCCAGACTTCTCGTTTGGCCTGATTGGATTTAGTAAAAAACTTTACTTTGGTGGAGCAGTGCATCATTTAACTGCTCCTGACGAAGGATTTATTGGCCAAGCCATACTACCGATGCGAATAACCGGACACTTTGGGGCAAAAATCCCATTAGGAATTAGAAGGTCTGATCAAAGTTGGTCTCCAAATATTATTTTCCAAACACAGGGATCAGCTATGGAGTTAAACGCAGGTAATTATTTTTCCAAAGGACCTGTTGTTATTGGAATGTGGTACCGTGCAAGCTTGAAAGGAAATAGGGATGCGTTGATTATGCTCGTAGGGATAGAGACAAATGAACTAAAGATTGGCTACAGCTATGACTTTACAGTAAGTCAACTGAATGGTCAAACAGGCGGCTCGCATGAAATTTCCATATCTTATGTATTCCCTTGCAGCCCTAAAAAACCAAGATTCGAGACAATAAATTGTCCATCTTTTTAGTTACTAACATTATTTCTATATCTTTGAAAGTCTTATTTAACACTACTAAGTGATGATTAAAATAAATAACTCAATAGTTTTCACCCTTTTAGGCGCAATACTCGTACTTGCATCTTGTTCAAAAGAACGTTCTAGTACAACAGGATGGGCTTATAATGACCCGGATAATGGTGGTTTTGATAAACCTCCATACTTTGAACAAGAAACTGGTCCCGGTCTTGTCTTAATCGAAGGAGGTCGTTTTACAATGGGAAGAACAGAACAAGACATCTTTTATGATTGGAACAACGTTCAGAAAACGGTTACCGTTTCTTCTTTCTATATGGATGAGACTGAGGTAAAAAACATTGATTACCGCGAATACTTATATTGGGTAAGTAGAGTTTTTGGAGCTGATTATCCAGAAGTTTTCAAAAAAGCATTACCAGACACTTTAGTTTGGAGAAGCAGGTTAGCATTCAATGAACCATACGTAGAGTATTATTTACGTCATCCTGCATATGCTGATTATCCTGTTGTAGGTATTAGTTGGTTGCAAGCTACAGACTATGCAGCGTGGAGAACCGATAGGGTAAATGAAATAATATTAATTAGAGAAGGGTTATTTGAAAACAATCCGAATCAATTTAATGAGGATAACTTTAATACGAAAGCTTACTTAAATGGCCAGTATGAGAGTGGCAAAAGAATTGACGGATTAATAGATTTAGATCCGAATAAAGAAACTAGAAACGTAAGAATTGAAGATGGTATTTTACTGCCAGAATACAGATTACCTACAGAAGCAGAGTGGGAATATGCTGCTCTTGGTTTAATTGGAAATTCTTACGGGGAATTAATAGTTGAGCGAAAATTTTATCCATGGAACGGTCACGGTGTTAGAAATGCAGATGACAAGTACTTAGGTCAAATGCTTGCTAACTTTAAAAGAGGCCGAGGTGATATGATGGGTGTTGCAGGACAATTAAATGACAACGCTGAAATTACAGCACCAGTTTATTCTTACTGGCCGAATGATTATGGTCTTTATAATATGGCAGGTAACGTTTCTGAATGGGTGATGGATGTTTACAGACCGATGACGAATCAAGATGCAGATGATTTTAGACCATTTAGAGGTAATGTATTCCAAACATTGCAAAGAGATGAAGAAGGCTATATTTCTGAGAAAGATAGCTTAGGTAGATTAAAATATAGAGAAGTAAATGCCGAAGATGATAATTTAGCAAATAGAAGAAATTATAAGAAAGCAGACGTTATTAATTATGAGGATGGTGATTTTCAATCTTCAACAACGTATAATGATCTAGGAGCATTTGAAGAAGCAGGAGGAAAAGAAGGTGCAATGTATGGCTTTAGTGAAACGTCTCTAATCAGTGATCGATCTAGAGTGTACAAAGGTGGCTCTTGGGAAGATAGAGCGTATTGGATGACACCTGGAACAAGACGATTCTTAGAAGAAGATCAGTCTACCAATACAATAGGATTTAGATGTGCAATGATTCGAGTTGGAAGTCCAGTAGGATTAGGCTACTAGGAATTAATTGTTAAATTAATATATAAAAAAGGCTTCCAAATTAATTGGAAGCCTTTTTTATTTTAGCGCATATGAAGAAGACAAACATAGAAGAGCTTTATAAAATTTATCTAAAGCACAGTTCCCTTTCAAAAGACTCCAGAAATATACCCGAAGCAAGTATCTACTTGGCTTTAAAAGGAGAAAACTTTAATGGAAATACATTCGCTGATGAAGCTTTAAGAAAAGGAGCTGCATATGTGGTAATTGATGAAGAAAAAGTATGGAAAGATAATCGCTACTTACTAGTAGACGATGTTTCAGAAAGCTTGCAACAATTAGCTCATTATCATAGAAAACAACTCAATATTCCTATAATCGCAATTAGCGGTAGTAATGGGAAAACGACAACCAAAGAATTAATTGCTGCAGCCTTATCTAAAAAATTTAATACACTTTGCACTTTAGGCAATTACAATAATCATATTGGTGTGCCGTTGACCCTTTTGCGTATAACACAAGAACACGAGATGGCAATTATCGAGATGGGTGCAAACCATCAAGGTGAAATAGCATTTCTATGTCAAATTACTGCTCCCAACTTTGGGATGTTAACCAACATAGGTAAAGCTCATTTAGAAGGTTTTGGAGGAGAAGCAGGAGTTAGAAAAGGCAAAACAGAGATGTTTAAATACATTGACAACAACAAAGGAACATTATTTATCAACTTAGATGATTCCAAAATAAAAGCATCCGTTCCTGAAAATGTTAAATTTATTACCTACAGTGTTAATGAGCCTGCTCAGTATAAAGGAAAACTGCTAGAAACACACCCACGCTTAGTTGGGACTTGGGAATCAAGCTCTGAATCAGGGGAAATAAATTCAGCCCTATATGGAGCCTATAACTTTCACAACATTTTAGCGGCCTGTACTATTGCATCACATTTTGGTGTCGAAGCATCAGAAATTGACGATGCAATTAATACATATGAGTCCGATATGAATCGTTCTCAATTGGTAAAAAAACTTGGAGCTAACATCTACTTAGATGCATACAATGCTAATCCAAGCAGTATGAGCTTATCATTAGATAATTTTGAGAAAGTTCAGGCTGAAAAAAAAGTAGCGATACTAGGAGACATGCTCGAATTAGGAGATTCTACTTCAGTTGAGCATCAAAACATTATAGCTCAAGTGCAAGATTGCAATTCGATAGACCTATGTGTTTTTATTGGAAAATACTTTTCTGAACATATTTATACTAACAAAAAGGTAGCTTTTTTTAAAACAACTGAAGCTGCGGCAACATGGTTTAGAGCTAACAAGTGGGATGGATTTACCCTATTACTAAAAGGCTCAAGAGGAATGAAACTTGAAACCATTTTAGAAAACTAGACCGGTTATTGGATAAAAAAAGTCCCGCTTGAATCAAGTGGGACTTTTAAATTTAATTCTAATTCAACTTATTCGCTTAATACAGCTCTTGATATAACGATTTTCTGAACTTCAGAAGTTCCTTCATAGATTTGAGTAATCTTCGCGTCTCGCATCAATCTTTCAACGTGGTATTCTTTTACAAAACCATAACCTCCATGAACTTGCACGGCCTCAATTGTTACTTCCATAGCTACTTTAGAAGCATATACTTTTGCCATGGCAGAAAGTTTATCAAAATTCTGACCGGCATCTTTCAAACTAGCTGCCTTAAAACAAAGTAGTCTTGCTGCTTCAATTTCTGTTGCCATATCTGCTATCTTAAATGCAATAGCTTGATGCTGATGAATTGGTTTTCCAAAAGCTTCTCTCTCCTTAGAGTAAGCAATCGCCAATTCCATAGCACCAGAAGCTATACCTAACGCTTGAGCAGCAATACCAATTCTTCCACCTGAAAGGACTTTCATAGCAAACTTGAAACCAAATCCATCTTCTCCAATTCTATTCTCCTTAGGAACTTTAACGTCAGTAAACATTAAAGTATGAGTATCTGATCCTCTAATTCCTAATTTATTTTCCTTCGCTCCCACTACAAATCCTTCCATTCCTCTTTCAACGATAAAAGCATTAATTCCTTTATGACCTTTTTCAACATCCGTTTGAGCTATAACGATATAATAAGATGCCGTACTTCCATTCGTTATCCAGTTTTTGGTTCCATTTAATAAGTAATGGTCTCCTTTGTCAAAAGCAGTTGTTCTTTGTGAAGTTGCATCCGATCCTGCCTCAGGTTCAGACAAACAAAAAGCACCAATAGTTTCACCTTTTGCTGTAGAAATCAAATACTTTTGTTTCTGCTCTTCCGTTCCGAATTTGTCCAAACCCCAGCAGAAAAGCGAATTATTCACTGACATACAAACAGAAGCAGATGCATCAACTTTAGAAATTTCTTCCATCGCCAACACATATGAAATAGTATCCATTCCGCCGCCGCCGTATTCAGGGCTAACCATCATTCCCATAAAACCAAGCTCTCCCATCTGTTTGATTTGCTCCGCAGGAAATGTTTGTGTTTCATCTCTTTCAATTACTCCTTCTTTCAATACATTTTGAGCAAAATCTCTTGCTGCATCTCTCACCGCAATTTGCTCTTCAGTCAATTCTATATTCATATCTTTAGCTTAAATCTTTTATAGTGCAAAAATAACTCATTTGCTATAGTGAATCAACAAAATAAAACATACAAAGTTCTAGGTATTATGTCTGGAACTTCACTTGATGGAATCGACTTATGTTTAACTGAATTTAAACTATTTAGAGATGAATGGGCCTATTCAATAATAGCAACCCAAACTGAAAAATATTCTAATGATTGGGGAAAAGAGTTAAGGAGTGTCGAAGCAAAATCTGCAGTTGAGTTGGTTGAGTTGGACTTTAGATATGGAAAATATTTAGGTAAAATCGCTTCCAAATTCCTGCTTGAAAATAACCAAAGTGCAGATGCAATAGCATCTCATGGGCACACCATATTTCACCAAATTGAAAAAGGTTTCACCTACCAACTAGGCCAAGGCGCATCAATAGCAGCAGCGAGCGGAACTCTATGTGTGAGTGATTTTAGAAGTTTAGATGTGGCCTTGGGAGGACAAGGAGCCCCTTTAGTTCCATTTGGAGATGCAAAACTATTTGGATCTTATAGTGCGTGCGTCAATTTAGGAGGAATAGCCAACCTATCTTTTAAAAGAGATGAAGAAAGAATAGCTTTTGATGTTTCCGCATGCAACATGGTGTTAAATTACTTTATGATCAAATTTCACCAAACTGAATTTGATATGGATGGTGAACTTAGCCGCACTGGAAAGCTCATTCCAGAACTATATACTGATTTAAACAAAGTAGATTTTTTTAAAACTTCAGGACCAAAGTCATTGGGCAAAGAATGGGTTTTTGAAAAGATAATACCCCTAATAGAAAGCCGAAAAGACTCTCTACCAGATCAACTATTCACATTTACCAAACACATTGCATTTCAAATCGCAAGTACACTGAAATCAAATAACATCTCAAAAAACATCTTATTCACCGGTGGGGGAAGTAAAAATAAATTACTGATCGATCTTCTAAAAGCCGAAGGACTAGAATTCGAATTACCCCCAGTTGCAATGATAGATTTCAAAGAGGCGCTGATTTTTGCTTTCCTTGGGTTGAAACGAATCTTAGGCGAAACGAATACATTAAGAAGTGTGACTGGTGCAAGCAAAAATAGCTGTGGAGGAAGTGTTTATCTTCCATAAACATTGTTAACAATTTAACAAGACTTAACCCAGTGTTTTTTTCTAATTTTGGGAGCAAATTGGATCAATGGAAGAGTTACTAAAAAAGTACGAAAACAAACAACCAGAAATAGTTTTTGAATGGAAAGATTCCGAAACGGAAGCTGAGGGATGGGTAGTTATCAATTCATTAAGAGGAGGAGCTGCCGGCGGCGGTACAAGAATGAGAGTTGGTTTAGACAAACATGAAGTAACTTCGTTGGCAAAAACAATGGAAATAAAGTTTACTGTTTCAGGCCCAGCAATTGGTGGAGCAAAATCAGGAATTAACTTTAATCCAAAAGACCCTAGAAAAAGGGGTGTTTTAGAAAGATGGTACAAAGCCGTTGCGCCGTTGCTTAAAAATTATTACGGAACAGGAGGAGACTTAAATGTGGATGAAATTCACGAAGTAATTCCAATCACCGAAAAATCAGGAGTGTGGCACCCACAGGAAGGCGTGTTTAACGGTCATTTCAAACCTACTGAAGCAGAAAAAATTAACAGGATAGGTCAGCTTCGTTATGGAGTACTAAAAGTAATTGAAGATACGAACTTCACTCCAAAAGTTGAAAACAAATATGTTGTAGCCGACATGATTACGGGATACGGAGTAGCTGAATCGGTAAAGCACTACTACTCTATCTATGGTGGAGATATAAAAGGCAAAAAAGTAATTGTACAAGGTTGGGGCAACGTTGGTGCAGCCGGAGCATATTATTTGGCACAAAGCGGAGCCAAAATTGTTGGAATCATTGACAGAGAAGGTGGGCTAATAAATGAGGAGGGATTTACTTTTGAAGAGGTTAAGCAACTGTTCTTAAACAAAGACGGCAATCAACTTAAAGCCGACAACATGCTTTCGTTTGAAGAGGTAAATAGCAAAATATGGTCGATTGATGCGCAAGTATTCATTCCTTGTGCTGCTTCTCGTTTGATTACAAAGGAGCAAGTTGACATGATGATCCATTCGGGTATTGAAGTTATTGCAGCGGGAGCAAACGTTCCTTTTGCAGACCAAGAAATCTTTTTTGGTCCAATCGCAGAGTATACTGATGACAATATAAGTGTAATACCAGACTTTATTTCAAACTGCGGAATGGCAAGAGTATTTGCTTATTTAATGACAAATAGTGTTGAAATGAAAGATGAAGGAATTTTTAATGATACTTCTGACACCATCAAAAAAGCAATGGAAGAAGCGTATGAAGTCTCCTCAAGCAAAACAAACATTGCTAAAACTGCGTTTACAATAGCGTTAAACAAATTGATCTAATCAACCTCTAAAAAAACTTCCTCATGTATACTTTAATGGTTGCCATTTTTGTCTTAGGCTATTTAATGATTGCCTTTGAGCACCCCTTGAAAATTGATAAAGCAGCTCCTGCCTTGCTAATCGCCGTTCTTGGTTGGACTGCCTATGTTTTCGGGATGGACGAAATTTTGGTTAATAGCGGCACCTTTCTAAAGTATGTTGATGAAACTTTTGGTTTACCAGAAGGCTATGACATTGCTATCGTTATTGCCGAGCATGGAAATCACTTTATTGTACATGAGCTAGCCCATCATCTTACACACCATTCTGAGATCATTTTCTTCTTATTGGGAGCAATGACTATTGTAGAGTTGATTGATGCCCATGAAGGTTTTGCAGTTATTACGGATAGAATCACGACGAAAAACAAAGTTAAACTTATTTGGATTATTTGTCTTTTAACATTTTTCTTTTCAGCAGCACTTGACAACTTAACCACTTCTATAGTAATGATTTCATTACTTCGAAAATTAGTTGCTGATAAAAAAGAAAGATGGTTTTTTGCCGGTTTAGTAATCATTGCAGCGAACGCAGGTGGAGCTTGGTCGCCAATTGGGGATGTTACTACAACAATGCTTTGGATTGGCAGGCAAATAACCGCATACAATGTGATTTCAGAGCTTTTTGTTCCGAGTTTGATTTGTATTTTAGTTCCCCTTATTTGGTTAAGTTTTACCCAAAAAGGAGAAATAGAACGACCCGTTGTAACGCAAGAAGCGGAGCACATGAGAAATAGAACTACTAAGTTCGAAAGAAATTTAATTTTCTTCTTAGGGCTGGCATTGTTGCTATTTGTTCCTGTTTTCAAGACCATCACGCACCTTCCTCCTTACATGGGTATATTGTTTGGTTTAGGAGTGCTATGGGTAGTTACTGAAATTATTCACCGACAAAAAAATCATGAAGTAAAGTCCGAGCTATCTGTAATTGGCGTCTTAAGAAAAATTGACATCGTTAGTGTTCTTTTCTTTCTAGGAATTCTAATTGCAATTTCATCGCTACAGTCCGCTGGGCATTTGACTGCAATGGCTACCATATTGGATAATACGATTGGAGATATCTACGCAGTAAACATAGTTATTGGTCTTCTCTCTGCAATTGTAGACAATGTTCCGTTGGTAGCAGCTTCTATGGGGATGTATCCTATTGTATCGCCAGAAATGTTAGCAGCTTTTAGTCCTGAAGACGCAAAATACTACCGTCATTTTATTCAAGATGGTAACTTCTGGGAGTTCTTAGCTTATTGCGCCGGAACAGGAGGCTCTGCTCTTATTATTGGCTCTGCCGCTGGTGTTGCCGTAATGGGCATGGAGCGAATTGATTTTATTTGGTACATGAAAAACATGAGTCTCTTCGCTATTTTAGGATATCTTGCGGGGGCCGCATATTATGTATTAGTGATTGCTCATTGAAGCAATAAAACTAACATTTCACTGTTAATAGTTAGCATTAATTGATAATGCATGCGCATGCTAAAGGCATAACTTAGTGCATATTCTAAAATCAATAAATAGCTGATGAATTCTATCGTATTAGGTCAAATAAATGTAGCGGAACCCTTAGTGGATAGCCTTGCTGCAGAAGTTCCCGTTGAAAAGACACTTTCAATTCTTGAATTAACAACTTCGGGTGGAGTGGGTGGAACTATCATCATGCTCTCATTATTAGTATTATCAATTATTGCTGTTTACATTTTCGTAGAAAGGTACATTACTATTAAAAATGCAGCAAAGGAAGATGAGAACTTTATGAATCAAATCAAAGATTTCATTCACGATGGCAAACTTGAAGCCGCTAGATCTCTTTGCAAGAGCACCCCTACTCCAATTTCTAGAATGATTGAAAAAGGAGTAAATAGAATTGGTAAACCGCTAGCAGATATTGCTGCAGCTATTGAAAACACAGGGAAATTAGAACTCTTTAAATTAGAAAACAATTTGGCTACACTTGCCACTATTTCAGGCGCTGCTCCAATGATTGGATTCTTAGGAACTGTAATCGGAATGATTCTAGCTTTTCATCAAATGGCCGCTGCAGGAGGAAACATCGATGTTGCTATGCTTTCAGAAGGTATCTACACTGCAATGGTGACAACAGTTGCAGGTTTAGTTGTGGGTATTATTGCCTTTATTGGCTATAACTTATTGGTGGCTAAAGTTGAAAAGGTAGTATTTAAAATGGAAGCAAGAACTACTGAGTTTTTAGACATTCTTAACGAACCAACAAAGTAATGGGATTACGTTCTAGAAATAAAGTCAGTCCAAATTTTAATATGTCGTCCATGACCGACATCGTATTCCTATTGCTAATATTCTTCATGCTAACCTCTACGTTGGTTAGTCCAAATGCCTTGAATCTTTTACTTCCAAGTAGTTCTTCGAAAACACAAACGAAACAAACGGTTTCTGTTTCTATCACGAAGGAGCTTGAGTTTTACATTAACCAAGACAAGGTGGAGTTTGAATTATTGGAACCATTGTTGTTAAAAGAAATGGGCACTGACCCCAACAACTCCATTATTTTGCACGTTGATAAAACGGTGCCAATAAGTGAAGCTGTAAAGGTGATGAATATTGCCAATGAGAATAAATTCAAAATGGTATTAGCTACAAAATCGAAATGAGTCAAGAATCGTCAGAAAATAAAACCAAGCGAAAAGGCTTAATTACTACAATTGCTGTGCATGCGGCTTTGATTGTACTTTTTGCGTTTTATGGAATGACCTATCTAGATCCGCCACCAGAGCAAGGAGGTATGGTTATTAATTTCGGTACTTCAGACGACGGAATGATGTCTAACATTCCAAAGCCTCCTAGCGAATCAATGCCTGAACCCTCCCAGCCGGAAACTGCCGATCAAGTAGACGAAGAGGTCTTAACACAAGATACCGAGGAAGCCCCAGCAATTGTAGAAAAGAAAGAGAAAAAAGTAGTAGAAAAAGAAGTAGTTAAAGAAAAGAAACCTGAACCAAAGCCGAATAGGACGTTGAACATGGCCGATCGTATGAAGAATAACAATACGACTGAAGGCGGAGGAGATGGTATAACAGGAAAATCCGGAGATCAGGGAAAAATTAACGGAGACCCAAATAGTAAAAATTACAGTGGCTTAGGAGGCTCGGGAGGCGGACCTTCGTTTTCTCTTGCAGGAAGAAGCATGAAAAAATCGCCTAACATTAACGACAACTCACAAGAAGAGGGAACAGTGGTGGTGGATATAATTGTCGATAAATACGGCAAAGTAATTCGAGCGAATGCCGGAGCTAGAGGGTCAAACACTACTAGTCCAATTTTGTATAAAAAAGCATCTGACGCTGCCTTACAAACTAGATTTAGCGCAAACCCAGATGCCGATCAACAAAAAGGTACCATGACCTTTATTTTCATTTTAAATTAATGAACTACAAACAGACGCTTGAATATCTTTTCAAGCAATTGCCAATGTATCAGCGGCAAGGTAAATCTGCCTTTAAAAAAGACCTTACCAATACACTTGCCCTCTGTAAAACTCTTGACAACCCTCAAGAAAAAATCAAAAGTATTCATGTTGCAGGGACTAATGGCAAAGGGTCGTCAGCGCACATGTTGGCTTCCATTTTTCAAGAAGCAGGTTATAAAACGGGACTTTACACCTCTCCACATTTAAAAGATTTTCGTGAAAGAATTCGAATTAACGGCGAAATGATTTCAGAAGACCAAGTAATTAAGTTTGTTGAAGATTACAATGAGCCATTTGCAAACATCAATCCCTCTTTCTTTGAATGGACTGTGGCTTTAGCCTTCCATTGTTTTGTACTTGAAAAAGTCGACATTGCAATTATTGAAACCGGTTTGGGTGGCAGATTAGATTCAACAAATATCATTCAACCAGAATTATGCCTAATAACCAACATTGGCTTCGACCACATGGATATGTTAGGTAACACGTTGAAGGAAATAGCAGGCGAAAAGGCAGGAATTATAAAAGCAAAAACTCCAGTTGTTATTTCTAATCATTCAGGAGAAAAAACTGTATTTGAGGAAAAAGCGAAGGAACTAGGCAGCTCCATTGTTTTTGCAAATGAAATGAACTCTACCCCTTCATTCGACTCAGACTTAACTGGAGTTTATCAAAAAGAAAATATTCAGGGAGTTTATTTCAGTTGTTTAGAAGCTCGAAAGTCAGGTTGGAACCTATCAGACGAAGCCATTACCAGGGGCTTTTTAAATGTTACCAAGAACACCAACCTAAGAGGAAGGTGGGAAGTCCTTCAGGAAAGCCCAATGATTATTGCCGACACAGCGCACAATAAAGAAGGATTGGAAATCGCACTAGCCCAATTAAAATCGTTAAACGCTAAACGATATCATTTTGTGATTGGTTTTGTAAAAGATAAAAAGGTGGAAGAAGTCTTACAGTTGTTTCCAAAAGATGCAAATTATTATTTCTGCGAAGCATCTATCCCTAGAGCTTTAGCTATAAATGATTTAGAGTTTATTTCAAAAAAATTAGGCTTTAAGGGACAGTATTTTTCAACGGTTGAGCAAGCTTTCGTTGCTGCCAAATCAAGCTGCCAACAATCTGAAATTGTTTATGTTGGCGGAAGTAATTTCGTGGTAGCAGAAATACTTTAATTTTTTTTCAATTTCCAATTGTTATAATATTGAATTCATGTATATTTGCCGTCCCAATTTTTGGGGCGATTAGCTCAGTTGGTTCAGAGCACCTCGTTTACACCGAGGGGGTCGGGGGTTCGAATCCCTCATCGCCCACAAACTAAAAGTCCATCACGAAAGTGTTGGACTTTTTTTATATTTCAAGAAGAGGCATTAGCTCAGTTGGTTCAGAGCACTACCTTGACAGGGTAGGGGTCACTGGTTCGAATCCAGTATGCCTCACAAATCAAAGTTCAACACGAAGTGTTGGACTTTTTTATTTCACAAAATAGAGCTTGCTCCCGTGAATGAGATATAAAATAATGACTAATTCGAACAAAGTGAGAATGAATTGTGGTTTGAGCACAAGAGGGTTTACTTGGATCAATAAATTCAATTGATTATAGATCAATAGAATAAAAACGAAAAAATGGAGCAAGACCGCAGTTGATATAAACAGTGTATCACATCATTTTGACTAACACCCCCCAAAAGAATACTTCACCTCCTGCTCTATTAGTTCACCTCGAATAGTTTTCGCAGGTATCCAATTTGGCATTTGCGATAAAACGTCAAGAATCAATCGATCTGCCTTCTCATTCGTTGCAGCTCTAATTAACTTGACTTTACTAATACTTCCTTTTTTATCCACCCAAAAACTAACCATCGCCCTATCTATTGCCCCGAACAACTTATCTCCTCTGATTTTCGAAAAAAGGTTCTCTTCTAAATACGCATTAAAAGCTGATATCCCCCCCGTAAAATCTGCCGCCTGATGTGGCAGTATGGTGACAAATGTTGATGCTTCAATTGACCTTCCATTTTGACCTGCTCCAAGATGTTCGAATTGAACTAAAACGTCAAACTCATCACCATTTCTAAGTCCTTTCAACAAATCTTTTTGCTCTTCGCTGAGCATAGCGCCTGCATTTTTAGCAGATGATTCCTTTTCGCTAGTAGTTACCATAATTGTTGAGGAGACTACTTTCACCAATGAAGCATAACTGGTATTGCTGTTCAATTGAAATCCTACAGTATACCTTAGCTTATTATTTAATACCTCTCGCTCTCTACTTGGCATTTGCATCCTTTGCCATAGCTCATTACTTAAGTCATTTACCGTTTGAGCCTCTTGTAAGTCATCGGCACTTACTACAGGGTTATAGCGCCATAATTTTTCTGAATCTTGACCTGTTGATAGAGTATTAATTAAAACAGATAACAGTAAAAAAGTTAAGGTTTTCATAGTGAGTTAGAGTTTGATTCCACCCAAAAGTAGTTCGCTAATGCATTTCAACTTGTTAATAATTCGTTATTGACTTGTTATTTGAAATATATTCAAATTGAAATAACCACCTTTGACCCTAATGAACCGCAGGTATATTTTTATTGTCATTTCTTTTATTGCGCTATTGGGTGTTTTAATAATTCAAGTTAATTGGATTTTAAAAAGCGCTGCCTTAAAAGAAGAATTATTCAATGAGAAAGCAAAAATTGTACTTTCAAAAGCCTCAGAAGCAATTACTAATGACAAAGCCACTTGTAGAAAAATTGGCGAATCCTTAGAGGATGAAAAACAAGCAAATCAGAGTCAATTTGAAGTAATCGACTCTTTATTTAACTATTATTTAGAGTTTTACAAAATAGACATGGACTATTCCTACGAATTTGTTAGTCCAGAAGATTCTATCTCAACTGAAACGGTAAACCTTCAAAATACCTTTAAGCAAGACATTACAGAAGGCGCCTTTCCAAAAAGCTTTCAGCTTAAACTTATTTTCCCAGATAAAAATCAATTCATTTTTGCAGAAATGGGATTGCTATTCTTTACCTCTTTAGGATTGATTGTAATCATTTTCATTTTCTTTATACTGGCCATTAGGTCTTTGCTTCGTGAAAAACAAATTGCAGAGCGAACCACCGAGTTTGTAAATAACATGACGCATGAATTCAAAACTCCTTTAACAAATATTGGTTTAGCTGCTAAAATTTTAGGTAAAAAGAGCGACGATTCAACTGCACAGTACACGGATATTATTCTATTTGAAAAAAACAAACTTAGCCTTCAGATTGAACAGGTGTTAACTATGGCGAGCATTGAAGCGCCTAACCTTTCTTTAAACTTCCAATCCATTAACCTACATGAGTTAATAACAAAAGCCGCTCAAATTATGAACTTGCAGCTTCAAGATAAGAATGGGAACATAACGCTCGAATTAAATGCAACAGAAGAGAACATTTACGGTGATGAGACTCATTTACTCAACACGTTTTGTAATTTAATTGACAATGCTATTAAATACAATTTACTGCCGCCTTTGGTAAAAATTAAAACTGAAACAATTGAAGGTGCTATAACTTGTGTGATTAGCGATAATGGAATAGGAATAGATAAAACGGACCAAGAACGCATTTTTGAAAAATATTATCGAGTTGAGAGAGGGAACATCCACACGGTTAAGGGGTTTGGGATTGGCTTAGCCTATGTTAAGAAAATCATAGAATTACACGGTGGTTCTATTTCAATCAGTAGTATTAAAAACAAAGGCTCTAAGTTTAAAATTAGAATCCCTTATGAAAAATAATTTACCCAAATTGTTACTTGCAGAAGACGATTTAAACCTAGGCCTTCTGCTTCAAGAGTATTTGCAAGCAAGTGACTTCCATGTCACTTTGTGCAGAAACGGGAAAGAAGCTTCTGAAAGGTTACATAATGAAACATTCGATTTGTTATTATTTGACGTTATGATGCCCGAGAAAGATGGTTTTACCTTAGCCAAGGAAGTTCGGACAAAAGACAAAAAAACTCCAATCATTTTTATTACTGCAAAATCGTTAAAAGTTGATAAATTAATTGGATATCAAGTAGGAGCTGACGACTACATTACAAAACCATTTGATGAGGATGAACTGGTATGGAAAATTAAAGCCTTACTCCGGAGAACTGAAAATAAGGACCTCTCCGGCACAATCGAATTAGGTCAATATACTTTCATTCCTACCAATCAGGAACTAATTTTTAACCACCAGGTCAGACGAATAACCGAAAGAGAGTGCGAAATATTAAGTTTCCTTTTTCAACACAAAAACAGAGTCGTTAAACGAGAGGATCTTCTTATGACCATTTGGGGTGAAAACGATTATTTTTTAGGCAGAAGCTTAGATGTATTTATTTCAAAAATCCGGAAGTACTTAAAAGATGATTCTGAATTAAGCATCGAAAATGTCTTCGGTGTAGGATTTATTTTCAAACTACCTTCTCAATCATAATTGAATTCTTGATTTTTATTAGTTCCGAGCGAAACTCTAGGTATTGTTCACGGCAACTAACCTGTTTATTAACAGTAATCGCTTTAACTTTTAATTTTTTTAGGAAATATAAATAAAGAGTAGAGGCTCATGTTATTTGGCTAGATAATGATTTATCATTATCTTCCCACCTTCTAAAAACCTCACGACTTGCATAATAGAACAGTACATTATATTACCCGAATTATTGAGGAAGCTTTTCTTACAGAAGATGGCCGCAGTTTTAAAAGGACCGCAGTTATCGAAAAATACAAAGGCCAATCGAAGCTCAGCACCAAAAAGCTAGGAGCTCCTGATTTAAGCGAGGTATACAAACAAATTAATGAAGAGAAAAATTTAAATCTAGCTCATTGCTACTTTAAAGATTTTTCCCTTAAAACATATCGGACGCTATACAATATTGACGATGGGGCACCTGTGAAGTTGACTTCATTTCAAGCGGATCACTCTTTTTTTGAAAGCGAATATGGAACAGATTTTTCATATGCTGAATTCGGAGGGCAATCCAGTTCTTTTGCTTACACTACCTTCAATTTAGGAAGAGTTAATTTCAACTATACGAAATGTGCAACGAGCTTAAACTTTAATCATTCTGAATTTAACCTAGAAGAGCTAAGTTTAAAATTTGCCGAATTTGAAGAAGGAGACATTCGATTTTCAGGAGCCAACTTTAACTGCACAGACGTGATGTTTACCAACACAAATTTTGGTAATGGAAACGTAAATTTTCGACAAGCAAATTTCGGTGAAAGTCATGTCAGCTTTCAATATGCAAGATTTGACGATGGTGACGTTTCTTTTGACAAATCTAAATTTCGAGGTGATTTTATTGATTTTAGAAAAGTTGAATTTGGGAATGGCAAGACAGATTTTAAACGGGTAGATTTTGGCAATGGAAACATTAATTTTTCTGAGTCAGAATTTAAACTTGGAAAAATAAGTTTTAGGTCCTCCTTGTTTGGCAATGGTGAAAAAAAGTTTGAGAACGTAGATTTTGGTGAGAATGACGTTTATTTTGATGGCACTGTTTTCAAGGAAGGCTTACTTTGTTTTAAAAATTCAACTTTTAAATTGTTATCATTAGCAGACTGTAACTTAGGCGGCCACTGCGACTTTAGAGTAAAAAAGGGAGATTTCCTGGATCTTTCAGATGCTGTAATTAAAGATGTGGTAGACTTTCATGCCGGCAATTCAGACATGTACCTGAAAACTTTAAAAATTGAAGGAATAAAAAACATGGGAAAGCTGTTTATTTCATGGAAGAAAAATAATGCGTTTCATTTAATTCAATCTCAAAAGTCTTCCTCGTTTGAAAGCAAGGCAAACCAGTTTCACATTTTAAAAGAAAGCTTTCATCAAAATGGAAAGTTTAATTCAGAAGACAGCGCCTATGTGGCATTCAAGCGCTATGAAATGGCCGCAGAACGAAGATTAGGAAAAGAATCAGGCGGCTTTAGCTATATTACCTCAGAATTCTTTTATTTTTTTAAGTGGCTTATTTTTGACCGAGCAGGATTGTTTGCTACCTCTCCTCTACGTGTTTTTATAACTATGTTATTTGTCCTTAGCTTTTTTGCAATAGTTTACATAATTATCCCTCATTTTGTAGATGCAAGTATTATCTCTTCATTGGGCGAAAGCAATCATTTAGGAAGCATAGGTAAAGGCTTTTATCATAGCGCTATTACCTTTTTCACCATCGGTTACGGAGACTTTTATCCTTCAGGACATATCCGCTGGTTATCAGCAATTGAAGGATGGGCAGGCGTGTTTTTAATGTCTTATTTTACTGTAGCCTTCGTAAGAAAAATACTGCGATAATTATTTTATATCATCCGGAATAGCTTCCGAATCTACAGCAGGAGGGTGCTTTTGAAGCAATTTATTCCGTTTATCAATCTCACTCATCATTCTGGAAGCCTCTCCATTATCAATTCTTCCTCTTTTTTGAAGTCGCTCTATTGTTTTCGATTCGTAATTTAATAACGAACGAATCGCTTGAGTAGTAGATACTGCCTTATACACTCCTGGATATTGTTTCCTTAGGTTTCGAATAAAAGTCTGACCTTCAATTCTATTTCCATTTATTTCACTTTCAATGGCCTCCAAGGCTACTGTATCTTCTTTACCAGAAATCATCAAACTTTCAACAAGACGTAAACTTTCTTCTTGAGCCAAAACAAAGCTTACCGCACAATCGTAACTCAAACTCATTCTATCCAAGTACCAGTTTTTTGCCATATCTCCAATCACTGGGTAGCTTTTGATCTTATTCAAAATCGTTGGAACAGCCCAGCTTTCTTCTAAGTCCTTTCGTTGGTCTAATCCCTCATTTCCCCCTTCATCCAATAAATGACTTATGTTATCACTGAGAATTTTTACAGCATCAGCTCCCAATAATCCGTCTCTAAATTGGTGCCAGTAACTACTTTTTTCAGCCTCTAAAAATCGTTTCCGCAGTTCGGCAATACTTTCAGTCTCCCCTACTCCTTCTTCGTCAGCTAAAACTTGAGGGGCGCGTGGTAAGTACTTGCGCACCTCTTCCCAATCCGACTTTTTAATGTATCGGTCAGCTTTCAACCGTTCTATTTGATTTTTTGTGCTTTCATGCAGATAGTCTCTTGCATTAGTTAACATTTGGGCCTTAGCCGGACTTACTTTTGTTAAACCCAAGGCACTAACAATATACTTAATAGTAGATGCATTAATCAGCAGGGTCAAGGTTACAATTCCTGCAGTAAAAAACAGAAACTGATCTTTAATTTCTTTTGAAATAAACTGATCATCAACGCCTGCAACTATAAGAGCTAAAGCAAGCCCTATGGCACCTCTTAGTGCTCCAAACCATACTATTATTGCTTCGCTTTTCTGTAGTCCATAGCCGGAGCGATTCATTAAAGGATACAATAGAAAAATGACAATTGCTCTAACTACATGTATCCCGATGTAAAATATACCGAGCAATAAGAAGTCATTCAAGCTAAAAATACTTCTTTCAGCTACTACTATTCCCACAATTAAGAATATAAGACAGTTTGCTATAAACCCTGCCAATTCCCAAAATTCATGCATAAAGTGTTCTACTTGAGGACTAATTCTTGATCGTCCAACTCCACCAATAATTAACCCTAAGGCTACTAAACCAAGTACCCCTGAAACATGGAAAGTATGCTCCGCCACATAGAATGTAAGATAAGCCGCAGCAATTACTAAACTTGTTTCAACCAAAGCATCGTTGAAAACGTTTCGAATCCAACGTAAAACGATGAAGCCGAAAAGCCCCCCAATAAACAGTCCTCCAACGGCCACTCTAAAGAATTCCAAAATCGGACTCCCATCTGTCGCATCGCCAGTAATCCCCAAAAAGAAAACCATAAATAAAACAATGGCCGTTCCATCATTTAGTAAAGATTCCCCTTCAATTAAAGTTCCCAGTTTTTTACTTGCACCTAACTCCTTCAATAAAGCAACCACAGCCACTGGATCTGTTGCACTAACAATCGCCCCAAACATTAACGCCAATGACCAATTCCAAGACCCCAAACCTATTCCTGCATATTTTAAGCCCATAGCTATAGCTGCGGTTAGGCTTAGTGCTATTAATATTCCAGGTACAGCAAGTAAAATTGCATTGGTGGAAGTTTTCTTAAAGGTGTGTAAATCCATTGCATAAGAGGCCTCAAAAATCAAAATCGGCAGAAATATGAACAATAACATATGAGGATCCATATGAGCTGCAAATTCAATTGACTTACTAATTGCAGAAAACTCTAAATTAAAATCTAAAATATGAAGCGCCCCAAATAATCCTAGTCGATTCATTACTCCGAGAATAAGTCCGATAATTAAAAGTAGCACTGTAAAAGGGAAAGGACTTCGTTTAACAAAATGTCGGGTTGCTACACCTATTATAATAGCAAGAATAATAAACAACAATGGAGCAGTGTCCGTTTCGTGTTCTCCTTCGTGAGACTCTTTAACTTCATCGGTATGAGTTTCTTGGTTTAGTGTCCCATGCTCATCATGTTGTTCAATCAAGAAAAGTTTTTGATTTTGAATGGAACTGACATTCCCGGAAAAACCGACAGTTGCTATGAGTAATAAGAAGGTTAACGAAAACAATTTCATCGGCGAGAAGTGATATACCATAGGAGTTTTTTTAATGCCTTAAAGATAGAAACATATTTTATATGTTTCTAAATAGCTGAAAAGTAGAAAGATTTAGCCAAAAATTAAATTTTTTTAACAAATATGTTGTTAACTAAATAAATTAAGTTAGATTTGAATGTCCCATTTTTTTATGGGAATAAACTATTTTATTAAAAAAAACTATTTTATTAACACTATTATTAACCAATATTAATCATTATGAAGAAAAAATACACGCTATTTTTGGCTGCTGTCTTGCTATCCTTTATGGGTTTTGCACAAACAGTAACCTTACCAATTGCAGAGGATTTTGAACTAGAAAACAATGCAACATCCTGCACTGCATCGGGTGTCACATTAACCTCTACGACTTTTATTAACGACCCTAACGATGCTGATGAATGGGATGTAGACAATGGAGGCACCTCATCAAGTGCTACAGGTCCTTCTGTGGATCATAAGCCGGGAACTTCTGTTGGGAAATATCTTTATACAGAAACCAGTGGTTGTAACAACAATACCGCAAATCTTCAAAGTACTTGGATGAATTGGACAACTAATTCGTCAGTTACAGTTGAAGCATGGTATCACATGTACGGAACTTCGCAAGGAACCATGCACTTTGACATTAGAAAAGGTATAAATGGTGCTTGGCAGTTGGATTATGTTCCATCTTGGACCGACAACCAAGATTTATGGCAATTACGAAGTGTGCTTATTAATGATACTACCTACGTAAATAATGATTCTATTCAAATTCGTTTTAGAGCAATTACTGGATCTTCATTTGGCTCTGATATGGCTATAGATGACATTACTGTTGACCAAACTCCAACTTGTATTAGACCTTCAGCTTCATCTTCAAATACTATTACAGCAAATTCAGCTACGGTTACTTGGACTGAAGCCGCAACAGCGACCTCATGGAGAGTAGAGTGGGATACCGCAGGTTACACTGCAGGAACTGCAAGAAACAGTGTAGTTGTATTGACTGATACATTTTTAAATGTAACCGGATTAATGGCTCAAACTGCCTACGATTGGAAGGTTCAAGCATTATGTTCTCCAACCGATTCAAGTACATTAGTTGCGAATTCATTTTTTACTGCTTGTAATGCAGTAAGTGCTTTCCCTTATTCTGAAAACTTTGACGGTGCTTTAATCAACAATGTTTGGGACTGTTGGACAGTAATTAATGCAGATAACGATGCAGAAACTTGGATTCAATCTAACACATTTATAACTGCACGTTCAGGAACATGGACAGCTCATGGTATGGGCAACCAAAATGATCATTTAATTTCTCCTCAACTAGTATTACCGGCAGGAATTAACATGAGAATGAAAGTTTGGGATATAGTTGAAAGTGCAACTAGACCAAACGACTATAGTGTTTTAGTTTCAACTACAGGTACAGCAATTGCTGACTTTACGGATACTTTAGCCTCTTACTCAGTTACAAATACAACATGGACTGAAAGAACTTTAGATTTATCTGCATACACTGGTCAGACTATTTACATTAACATGTGGCAATCATTTTCTACTTCTTCTTCTTGGGGTTTTGGATTAGATGACTTTTTAGTTGAGCAAACACCTAATTGTTTAGCACCAACTGCAAGCACTGAAACTAACTTAACAGCAACTGCTTCAACACTAAATTGGATTGAAAATGGAACTGCTACTCAGTGGGAAGTGGAATGGGATACTGCAGGTTACACCTTAGGATCTGGAAATTCAATTATTGTCAATACAGATACATTTACAACAATAACAGCATTAGTTGCAGAATCAACCTATGACTGGTATGTTCGAGCAATCTGTGGTGTCGGAGACACAAGTACATGGACATTTGTAAGTTCTTTCACCACACCGTGCGCAACAGCTATTGCTCCATTCTTTGATGGTTTCGAAAACCATGCAGTAATCTCTGGCATGAACGGAGTGTACAATTGCTGGACTGCAACGAGACAAAATACCTCCAACGATTGGAATGTTGACAATTCTGGTTCTACACCTTCAACGGGCACGGGTCCTGCAGGACCATATGCAGGCACTCAATATATATACTTAGAAGCATCTGGTGGAACAGCTGGTGCAGAAGCTGAGTTTATTTCGCCATTTATTGATGTAAACGGTCTTACTACGCCTATAGTTGAGTTTTACTACCACATGTTTGGTGATAACAGAGGTGGTATGGGTAACTTATACGTTGATCTTATAGACAGCGGTATTACTACCACTATAGATAGTATTATCAATGAACAACAAGCAAATCAAAATGACCCTTGGTTAAAAAGATCGATTGTGTTACCTGCAACAAGTGGAACAATTCAAATTTCACTTCGTGCAACTAGAGGTACTTTATCTCAATGGGGTGACATTTCTGTAGATGATTTCTCTGTCATAGAAGCTCCTTCTTGTACTGAGCCAAATGCATTAGTAACAAGCTCCATTGGCGCGGATTCAGCCTCAATAGGATGGACTGAAAACAATACTGCCACTCAATGGGAAATTGAATATGGATTATTAGGATTCACACCAGGAAGTGGAACCACTGCTATTGTGACTAGCAACCCATTTAGTTTAACAGGATTAAATTCTTCAACTGACTATGGTTGGAGAGTGCGTTCTATTTGTGGAGCAGCTGATACAAGTGTATGGAGCAGTACTTCAAGCTTTAAAACTGCGTTCCAATGTCCAGTAGGTGCAATTTGTGCTACTTACACTGCGGGTGACATTACGAGTGATAGAGGATTTACTTCTTTACCAGGAACATCAACATGTGCAGATTCAGTTGTACTTGCTATTCCTTTCGGTGATCGAATTGATAGTATGTCTGCAGTTTATGACATGACTGCAACTTCTGCAGGAAATGCATGGATATCTGAGCAAAGAAGTTGGTTATATTCTCCAACTTTAGTTGCAGGAGAAGCTACCATAACAAGTGGCCCAGCCTTGAATTCTGCAGGAACTGCAAGTTATTCTAGAACAGGTTTAACTTTTGCCAATGGAGCGACTGGAAACGTTGTCGTTCAAATGCATGCTGGTAGAACATTTGGAGGTACTGCTTGTGCAGCTGGAATTAATGACATAGATAATGCTTCATGGATAGTTATTGCTTATCACAGTGCAATTCCAGCTTGTTTAGAGCCAATTAGTGTAGTTGCTACAGCAAACTCTACTGATTCAGCAACGGTTACTTGGTCAGATACAAACGGGGTAACAGCTCCTTCTTACGATGTAAGTTATGGAACAGCTGGAACACCTGCAGGTGCAGGTACGGTGGTTACGGTTACATCTAGCACAGCAGGAATTGGTGGTTTATTACCAGGAACTGCTTATGATGTTTATGTACGATCAAATTGTGGAGTTGGAAGTTCAAGTCCTTGGAGTCTAGTTGCAAGTTTTGCAACCTTTAATGGAGTACCTTATTTCCAAAACTTTGAAGCATTTACAACTGGATCACCAGTTAGTGAAGGTTGGTCAAACTTTAAGTCAACTAACCCTCAATGGCTCGTTAGACAGGGAACTACTCCGTCATCAGGAAGTGGAACTGGCCCAACAGTAGATCATACAGTTGGAACCGCAACAGGAAAGTATGTATTCCTTGAAACTTCAATTCCTGGAGTAGCAGGTAATGCTGACACCATGTATTCAGCTCCTATTATTGTAGGTGCAACTCAAAATGTGTTAGAATTAAGTTATTGGTATCACTTCTTTGGTGCTACGATTGGTTCTTTAGAAGCATGGGTTGAAGATTCTTCCGGTGCTTTAAGTCAAGTTGGATCAATTGTTGGCCAACAACAAGCGCTTACTACAGCCCCTTACTTAAGAGCGAAGCACGTAGTTAGCGGATATGCGAACCAACAAATTCGTCTCGTTTTTGTAGGAGTTAGAGGAACGTCATTTACAGGTGATTTAGCAATAGATGACGTAAGACTTGACGTAGCTCCTCCAGCTGAAATTGGCATCACAGATATACTAAGACCTTCTTCAGGTTGTGGTCTAGGTGCTGATTCAATTGAAGTAACAATTACAAACTTTGGAGCTAATGCTCAAACCGGATTCAACGTAGGTTATTCGTTGAATGGTGTAGCTATAACTCCAGAAACGGTTTCTGGAACAATTGCAGCAGGTACGTCTATGAACTATACGTTCTCTACTCCTGCAGCTTTAGCAACATCAGGTAATTATAATATTGTTACATACACTTTGTTAACGGGAGATGCTGATACATCTAACGATACCTTAGGAACATCCGTAAATAGTTTTGCTTCTGTTTCCACTTTCCCTTACTCAACAAGTTTTGAGACAGGTAACGACAGTTGGTTTGCAACTGGAGATGCTTCATGGGAATTAGGTGTTCCAGCAGGTTTTGTTATCGATACGGCATCAAATGGAACTCAAGCTTGGGTAACTGACTTAAATGCTGCTTATGGTGATGGATTAGATGCATTCTTAACAAGTCCTTGTTTCGACTTTACAGGTATTGCAAATCCAGCTATTAACCTAGACATCTGGTATGATATCGAATCTCAGTGGGACGGTGCATTTTTGCAAGCAACTACTGATGGCGGTGCTACCTGGAATACAATCGGAAACACAGGAGACAACATCAACTGGTACAATGACACTTCAAGAGTGCCTGTAGACAATGGATACAGCGCTTTAGGAGATTCTTGGACAGGAGATGGTTCGGTTTCAGGAGTCAATGGATCAAATGGATGGATTACTGCTTCTCATGAGTTAGATGGCCTTGGTGGACAAGCTACTGTTCAATTGAGAATAGTTCTTTCTTCTGATGCAGTTTCAAATGGCGATGGTCTTGGAGTAGATAACATTGAAATCTATGACAGAGATCCTTCTTATGCTATTGGCATATTAAACACTGAAGATGCAACAGGCGTTGCAGATTCATTAGGAACTATAGCATGGACTTCAGGAGTAGTTGTTGGAATTGACTTAGACGGTAACAACGGAATTTCATTCACAATTATTGATGATGA
>JBLHTZ010000018.1:0-42614 GCA_047627915.1 Vicingaceae bacterium | reverse complement strand
AACAATTTCCAACAGAATCGGCTGAATTATATTTCAAAATCGAAGGCATTAAAGAACATCGAGAGCTTGATGTAACATACTTGACTGTAGGAAAATTTAAGACGTATGCAGAAGCGAAAGCGTATTGTCAAGGCATTATTGATGTAGGAATTTTAGATGCCTTTGTCATTGCAATCAATAGTGGGAAAAAAGTTCCTTTGCAGCATTTAAATGAATTTAAAAATTAGGACATGAAAAAATGTATTCCCATACTACTCCTTTTCTTTTTGATTGGTAGTTTAAAAGCACAAAACCAGCTAGAATATCAGTTCGATTTTGCTAGGGCTTCATTAGCGCAAAGAAAAATTATGGATGCAATAGAGGCGTTAAAAATTGTTTACAAAGCTGAGCCGGAAAATGCAAATATTAACTTTTTAATGGGAGCCGCCTATACGGAACTTTCAGGTACAGAAGAGGAAGCCTTGTACCATTTGCTAAAAGCTGCTCAAAATGTGAACCCCAATTACAAAGTAGGCTCTTTTCAAGAGAAAGCGGCTCCGATTCATGTATACTATTATTTAGCAGTGGCTTATGTTGAAGACAATAAGTGCGCATTTGCCAACAGAGCCTTTGAGGAATTTAAAAAATACAAGTCTAAGGTAGATTCCTATTACATTGATGAAGTAGATCGTCACATGCAAAAATGTCTTTTTAATGAAGGAGAGAATACTCGTGATTGGAATAAACTAAAGTTAACCCCGATTCAATACGAGTTAATAGAAGAAGTTGTTGAAGAGCCTTTAAAACTAACAGATTCAGTTTATATAACGAATAAAGGTTTGGTTACTGAGAAGCTGGAATATACAACTAACGCTCCACTGTATGGAGTCCAGATTGGTAGTAATTTGAATCCAAGTCCGACAAGTGCGTTTAGTGATGTAAAAAATGTTGACGTATTTATTGATAGCTTAGGATATATAAGGTACGTTGTGGGTCACTTCTCTTACCGCAAGCAAGCTGAAAATCTACTAAAATCCATAAGGGAAAAAGGATTTGATGACGCTTTTGTGGTAAATGTCAACAATGAGAAAAAGTATTCAAATGAGGTAATTAGTTATAAAAACATTAACCTACGATCTGGACTTAGAGGAGATGTTGAATATTTTGTTCAATTAGGTTCTTTCGAGGACACAATTCCTTCAGAAATGACGTCTATCTATTTTAAAATAGATGGAATACAGGAATATAAGCGCGACAATAGAACTGTAATTGCTGTTGGAGCTTACGATACTTTTAAAAAGGCAAAAATTGAAAAAGAAAAAGCGATAGAAGTCGGAGTTACAGACGCTTTTGTGGTTGCCTATAATAGAGGAAAGAAAATTCCTTTGTATGAAGCCATAAACTATACCGATAAGAGGGAAAATGACGATATTGAGAAACAATGACGATATTCAAGAACAATAAATGAAGTACTTGCTTAGGAAAATTTTTCAGAATCATAGTACTAGAGTTTTGGTGCTTTTGTTCATTTCCTTGTTGTTCTTGATTGGATATTTTTTAACCCACAGCTACTTTGTTCAACTCGATATCCACAAAACAAAAATATTAACTCGTCTGGAGGCTGTCGCTAAAACAGCCTCTTCTCAATTAGATGGTAATCAGTTAGAATATTTGCAAAGTTCTTACCAGAAGAGGGGCGCAATTTTGACGAATCAACAAGATAGGATCTATCAATTGGTGAATAGTGTTCTTTCTGACATAAAGGAGTTAAACAATCTTAATACGAGTATTTATACTTTATTTAGAGAGGAGGGTCATTTTTATTTTGGCGTAAATTCTGAATTAAAACCATTTTTTAGACACGAATATGAGCGTTTTCCTCAAGAATTAGCAACGTCCTTTGAGCAGGGAGGGGTTGTAGATGTATATCAAGATGGGAGTGGATATTGGCTTTCAGCTTTTGCTCCAATAAGAAACTCTGAAGGTTCTGTTATAGCTATTGTTCAGGTTGATAATCGATTTGATGAATTTTTAAAGGAGGCAAGAGAGGAGATTTTTTTTAACATTTGGCTCTCCTTATTTGTTACATCGATTATTATCTTTTTCTTAATTCGATCCATGCGTTCTATTTTGATTCAAGAAGATCAATTGAATGGAGATCTTATGCAGTCGAAATTAGAGTTGGAGATAAAAAGTAAAGAAACACTAGACAGTATTATTTATGCAAAGCGAATTCAAGAAGCAATTCTTCCATTGAGGGAACGAATATTAGAATCCTTGCCAGAGTCTTTTGTTTTTCATTTACCACGAGACATAGTAAGTGGAGACTTTTATTGGTTCAAAAAAATAGAAGATAAAATTTTTATTGCCAGTGTAGATTGCACAGGTCATGGGGTTCCTGGAGCATTTATGAGTATGATTGGGACAGTTTTGTTAGATGACATTGTTGAGAAAAAAGGAGTTTACGAGCCTGCTCAAATTCTTACCGAACTTCACAAGGACGTGGTAAAGGCACTGAAGCAAGACAGAAAGGAAAAAGCGTCAAAGGACGGTATGGATATCGCCCTTTGTGTTTTTGACACCGATTTTAAAACATTAAAATTTGCCGGGGCATTCAGACCATTAATTCATATTAGTGAGGGGGTAATGAATAGAATAAAAGCAGATTCAGCGCCTATTGGTGGAGTTGGGCAACATGTTCCCACATTTACTCAGCACGAAATAAGTATCAAAAAAGGGGATTCCATTTACATCTACACAGATGGTTTTGCTGATCAATTTGGGGGAGTCAGGAATAAAAAATACATGACAAAGCGATTTAGACCATTCCTTTTGTCAATCGCTCAATTCTCAATGGAAGAACAATGTCTTCGTTTGCAAGAAGAGTTAGATCAATGGAAAGGGAATGTAGATCAAGTCGATGATATTTTAGTGATAGGGGTTAGGATATAAAAAAAGGGGAAGCATTAATGCCTCCCCTTTTTCCTTCAATCATAAATGGATTGTCTTAATCTATATCAATCTCAATTGCATTTAAAACATCGACTTGACCTCTAGTAACAAAAACCACTATTTTTAGGTCACTTATAACCACAGCACCTCCACCCTCAGTGTTAGTGCCATTGTAATCTGAAGGTACAGTGTAAGTAAATGTTTTACTTACCTTGCTAGTTGCGTTGGTAGTCTCAGTAATAGTTTCTCCCCACTGCCCTGTGATTAGATCTCTAAGTACATGATTTTGAACATATGCATTTTGAGGAGTACCTCCAGATTGTCTAGATACTAAACCATCTTGAAGTAAGGCCACATTAACATTATTAACAGCACTTTCTCCTTTGGTGTAATATAAATCTACATCAACAGTTAATAAATTGTTTCCGTCTATCGTAGCCTTTGCACCGATATTTACAGGAGCTTCCATGGCGTTAACTGCTATGGCAGCAGTTTTCCAAGAACCTCTGCTCATTGCAGAACCGCCTCTTTGACCTGTTACTCCTAAACTACTTGCTGGCAATCTATTAATCGTTCCGGCTGGATAACCAGAAACGTCTGCTTGTGCATCAATTGCAGTTCCATAAGGATTTGTGAAATTAGCCCACCCTGTTTGGGGAGTTGCGTATATACCTGTATGCACAGCCATAATAATAAATTTGTCATCACCTAATTCTGATTGTGCAGCAGCAGCCCTTACGTGCCCGTCAGGACAAAACCCGCATCTTACCCCAGTGAAATCTTCTAATAAAGCAGCCCTGTTTGAAGGATCCGTAGAAGCTAAAAAAGCAACGGTTGAACCACCACCTGTCGTTCCACCACTTGCAGGATCTTTATTTTCAGCGTCTTGAATATAAGTTGGGTTCGGATTTAACGTAGTTTCTTTTTGACAAGAAGTAAAAGTCATTGCTCCAATACCAACACTTAAGATGAATAATATTTTTTTCATGATTGTTTTATTTTTAAAGTCACAAGATAGTCAAAAGAAATAAATTAATAAATGGGTTTTTAAAAAGCAGCCGACACCTGTTTTTATGAGATAAAAGGAATGTGTCTTTTGATGTAATATAATATCTAACGACGTTGAAGTTAATCGGGTAGATGACTCATTCGTTTGGACTGCGGTAGATTCAAGAAAGATCAGTTACTTTAAAATTTAACTATAGATAAAAAAAGAGAAATAAGCGGGTACTGGAAAAAACAAAAAAGCAACCAAATTTAGGTTGCTTTTTATGTGGAGAATATCGGAGTCGAACCGATGACCTCTTCACTGCCAGCGAAGCGCTCTAGCCAACTGAGCTAATCCCCCAAATACATATTAAAGAGTGCCAAAAGTATTTAAAAACTTCGGCTTTGAGATTCAAAAAGCTGATTACTTTTGTTCCCCCAATTATGATTTCAAACACTTTTAAAATACACTTAGAAAAATCGCTAACTAATGCCAATCTCTTGGAAGGCTCTATACAGTCTATTAAACCAGTTTCCGGAGGGTCTGTCAATCAATCATATGAAATAAAAACTAGTAAAAAGTCTTTTTTTTTAAAAGTAAATGAACTGAATGCTTTTCCTAAAATGTTTGAAAAAGAGGTGTTGGGATTAAACTTATTAAGGAAGTCAACTTCTATAGCGGTGCCACAGGAGTTGTTAAAAGGCCATTTTGAGCAACATGCATTTCTCATTCTAGAGTTTATAAAACCTAGCGAACCTTCAAAAAAATATTGGGAAAAATTTGGTGAAGGATTGTCGGAATTGCATCGAAATAACGCATTAAAATTTGGTTTAGAATACGATAACTACAATGGCTCGCTGCATCAAGTAAACGATTATAAGTCAGACTGGGGTAGCTTTTTTATTGAAAACAGGTTGATGGAACAGCAACGACAAGCTCGAGATAAAGGTAGGTTAGACAAACAGCTTTCTGACTTATTAGAATTGCTTTACCCAAAATTGAACTCGCTTTTTCCTAAAGAACCCCCCGCCTTATTGCATGGCGATTTATGGTCAGGCAATTATTTAACGAAAGAAGGGATGCCGTGTTTTATGGATCCTGCGGTTTATTATGGTCATCGAGAGGTAGACTTAGCGATGACTTTGCTTTTTGGGGGCTTTGATAAAAAAATGTATGATGCATATCACGCCAATTTTCCACTAGAAAAAGGCTGGGAAAAGAGAGTCGATATTTTGAACTTATACCCACTTATGGTTCATGTAAACCTTTTTGGAGCCTCTTATGCTCAAAGAGTCAAAAGTATTTTGAAATATTACTCATAAATGGGCTCAATTATGAATTGAGAGGAGTCAATTGTGAATTGCTAGTGCTTGACCAACTAAGATTTAATATCTTTCAACTTCATAATAAGTCCTCTTCAAATACGCAGTGAAAGTAGATTCATTTTATATTAGAACAATTCTATTTGGGTTGTTTGTCGTTTTATTTCAGTTCGCTGTACTTGCTCAAGCAGATGCGCTCAGGCCAAGGATAGAGTTCTTTTCGATTCCTAACAGCTCAATTAATTCTGAGGAAATATCGGACATTAAAGTGGATGCTGACGGTTATGTCTGGGTTGTAAGTTTCAAAGGCCTGTATCGTTTTGATGGTCAACGATTCCAAAAAATCAGTACCAACTACAACAGTTTTGGATCTTTGATTCGTTTTTACGAAGGGAATCATCAAGAAAAATTTGTAATTGATTACTGGGGAGCAATTTATTTCATTCGAAATGACTCTATGTTTCCATTTAGTGACAATTCGAAGATTCGAGAATATTATAAATCTTACGGTTATTCTGATGTTAGCTTTGACGATTCTGTCTTTCATTTTTCATACCATTCTTCTGGGTATAAAATATCGAATAAGGGAATAATTTTAACACCAAAACCCCTGGTTATAAACCCTTTTAGTGGATATGCGGTTCGACTTCGTGAACATAATTTACCTTTCATGTTTACTGGCGAAACTGCTAAAGAACAAAATGCAGACTCCGTTCGGTTTTTTCTTTTCGACCAGGAGCTAACTCCTGTTGATTCTTGTTTAATTCCGGTTAAAAAACAAAATAATCCAACAGCTAAAGTCAAATTGGGAGATGGTACGTTTTTATACTCTTCTGGCAAAGGTGACTTAGTGCATTTTTCTGATAAAGAGATTATTGAAATAATTGAATACCCTGACGAAATATTGCAACTATTTACTGACAAGGATAATAATTTATGGCTAAGTACTAGAGGTGGAGGCATTCATTTTTACAAGGAAGGGAGTTTAGATTATAGCAAAAAAAGCGTTTTCCTTCCTCAAACATCAAGCATCGTAGCTGCTCAAGACTATCAAGGGGGGATATGGCTGTATTCTCAAGAAAAGGGTTTGGGTTACATTTCACACCCAAATATTCAGTTTTTAGAAACGAAAAATAACGTTCGACCACTAGTAGAAACATTAATTAGCGGGGGAGGAAGAATTTATTATGGGGATGGAGATGAGTTATTTTCAATTCAAATTGATACAGCTGAAGGAATAAAAAAAATCCTCAAAGTTTCAGAACAGATGATGCGTTTGGACTTTGATGATTATAGAAAAAGGCTTTGGATTGCAACTAGGGGAGACCTCTATTCTTACCAGAAAGGGAAACTAGAAAATGTAAAGAACTTTACGAATCAATTTAGTGGGACCTTTTCTTATCTCAACTCGGATTGGGTTGACACCTCAATTTCTCTGATTGCAACGAATGGGGATCAATATTTTGTGTGTAAGAATGATTCTATTTCGTTTACTTCAAAACAATACGACCAAAAGTTAAAAGGTGTAATTTATTATCGAGATACATTTTACATTAACTCAGGGAATGGAATATATGTGGAAACAAAGGATACTTCTTATTATTTAGGAGATCATTTCCCAATTGCAAAAAACTCAGCTAGCCAAGTGATGCTTTTTGAAAATCGAATCTTGTTTTCATTTCCCTCGGATGGCATTCATTATCTCACCAAAGAAGGGTTTATACCAATAAAATACAATGATGAGATTTTACCGACTGCAAACTTGATTAAGACAAATGAGCAGTCTTTATGGGCTATTTCTCACTATGGTTGTTTTAAATTATCCGTACAATCCGGCGAAATAAAAGTTAGGGCATATTCAGCACTGCCGAGGCTTGTTCTTAAAACAGGAGCAATTTTGAATGATAATATATACCTACAAACGAGAAATAATGGCATCGGTATTGTTGCTACTAAAAGTATAGAAGCATCAGAATCAAACCTCCCTAAACTTCTAATTACGAAGGTTCAAACAAAAGCTAGAAGTTATTTTAGCTTCAGCAGTATAGAACCAATTTCATATCAAGAAAACAACATAGAAATTTATTTTAATAGTTTGAATTATCATGATTTAGACGTCGACTATCGCTACCGTCTAAATGGCGTTACTGATGATTGGACTACAACTAAAACGGGATATGTTAACTATGTTTCTTTATCGGCTAATGACTATGCGTTTGAAGTACAATCTAGATTTGGATTAGGAAATTGGAGTTCTTCAGAGTCGGTTTCTTTTTCTATAATTCCACCCATTTGGCAACGATGGTGGTTTATTCTTTCTGTAGCCTTATTCTTTCTATTTGTTATTTATCAAGCTCTTAACTATAGGTTTAAGATTAATACGAGAGAAAAGCTGTTAATTATTGATCGACTTACGGCGGAACAGAAAGCCCTTAGAACTAGAATGGACCCTCATTTTATGTTTAACGTTTTATCTTCTCTGCAGTATTTGATTCTTAGAAAAAAGAACGATCAGGCGACGGCTTTTTTAAATCGTTTTTCATCACTACTTCGCAGTACACTGAATCATTCCGATAGTGAATATGTGACCATTAAAGAAGAGTTGAAATTTTTGGAGGAGTATATTCGACTGGAAAAAATGAGGTTAGAGGATGCTTTTGAATATAAAATTAGTGTTGACCCTAAAGTTGACCAAACAAATAAAATTCCGCCTTTTATTCTTCAGCCTTTCTTAGAAAACTCGATTCAACATGGTCTGCGAGCAAAACAAACTGGAGGACTTTTGCAACTTAAATTTATTGTTGAAGAGGATTATTTAATAATAGAAATTACTGATAATGGAATGGGGTATCTAAAATCGATAGAAAATAAAACAGAAACGAAAAAGCATAAATCATTAGGAATTCAGACTATAAACCAACGATTAAAAATTTATAACGGAGAACAAATTCAAGAAAGTGTTACGATTTTGGACATGAGCTCGATTGGCGAAACTGGAACAAGAGTAACTGTACTAATAAAATTGATAAAATGAGAGCTTTGATAATAGATGATGAGCCAATGCCGGCAAAGCACCTGAGAGAGATGATTAAGCAATACTGTTTTGAGATTGATACTGTAAATATTATCCAATCTCCATTAGATGCATTAGACCATTTGCAAGTAAACGAATACGATATTGTTTTTTTAGATGTGGAAATGCCAGAAATGAATGGAGTAGATTTTTTGCAAAAAGTTAACTTCCCTAGAACTACTAGTGTAATCTTCTCAACTGCTTATTCAGAATATGCTATTGATGCTTTTAGAGCAAATGCGACACATTACATTATGAAACCTGTTCAAGAGGCAGAATTGGTTTTGGCGGTTCGAAAGGCAGTAGAAAAGAGGTCTAGATCTAAAGTTTCGCCCGACACGATATCAGTGTTTGATGGGAAAGAATATTCGATCTTAAATCAAAAAGACATATTGTACTTGAAAGCAGATGGCAGCTATACCAAATTTGTGTTACACGACCGAGAAGTATTAGCAAGTAAAAGGTTAGGGTTTTTCGAAGAAAAACTAAATGACAAACAATTTGTGAGGTGCCATAATTCATACGTAGTTAACATTTTAAATATTGTCAAGTTAGGAAAGCAAAAATCTCCTTACATCATTATGAAAAATGGGGAAACTTTACCCGTATCTGCATCTAAAAGAGGTGAACTCGAAAGTAGGCTAGGATTGCATTAATTGCTAACTTTAGCTGATGAAGAATAAAATTGTACTTGGAGTTATTTTGGTATTTACAGTAATGCAGCTTTTTAGAATTGAAAAAGTGGAATACGAGGAGCCAACAGAAAACGGAATTAGGATGTATGAAAGTCCAAGTAAACAAGTAACTCAACTGTTAGATGAAACTTGTCTCAACTGTCATTCGAATCAAATAACATACCCATGGTACAGTGAAATCGCTCCGGTTTCGTGGTGGATTGCAGACCACATTGAAGAAGGGCGTGAGCATCTAAATTTCTCAGAATGGGGTCAATATTCTGCAGCTAAAAAAGAACATAAAGCGGAGGAATCTTGGGAAGAAATTGAAGAGAAAGAAATGCCTTTAGAAGCGTATGTTTTTGCGCATAGTGAGGCAGATTTGACTGCTGAAGAGCGAGGAATTTTAATAAAATATTTCAAGAGTTTACAGGCTAAGTACAAAAATGCTAGCTAGTTAATTCGAGGTTATCAAAGTAAATTCCCTTCTTTTAATAATAGTTTGGTCTGCTACAATTTCAACTTTAACGTTAAATTCCAGGTCCTACCAAGAGCAGGGATAATACCTGGACCGGGATACCCGGTTGCCCTTCTTGTAAAATAATAGTTGTTGGTCAGGTTGTTAATGCTACTTGCCAACGAGAATTTTTCTGAAACCTTATAGTTGGCTGATAAATCGAAAACAGTGTAGGCGGGTATTGGACCAAATACACCTTTAAACGCATCTTCGGTATTGGCAGCGTCAGAAAATTGCTGGCCTATAAAAGTACCTTGCAAAGTTCCGCTGAATTTTTTATACCCGTATGTAATGCCAGACTTAATGTTGTATTGTGGTAGATCTTCCAGTTTATTACCTGCTCGGACACCCACTAATGCTCGGTCATTTATTTCTGAATATACTCCTCGGTTAACAGAGCCATTAAAGAATACACTTGCTTTGTGACTACTTTTTTTCTTCATGGCTTTTAAGACATCTACCTCAAAATAAAGCTCAAACCCAAAAATTGTAGCGGAGCCAATGTTGGTTCTGAGTCTTAACCCATCGTCAATTACTTGTCCAATTCTATTTTCGTAAAGGGTATAAAATAGACTTGCTTCAACAAAAAATGGGGTAAAATCCATTTTTCGAATGCCCAAATCAAAATTGTACCCACTTTCATCTTTTATGTTAGGGTCGACTACTTGGGTGTTGGTTTGTATTTGCACATCAGTAAAGTTTATGGCTCTGTAGTTGGCCGTCGCATTGGCGTATAATTTGTACTTCTTACCGAGTTGTTTAGAAACCCCTAACCCATATAATAAAATATTTCTGTTGGTTTTAGAACTGTCAGTATTACGTTCTTCAATAAAATCACCAAAGCTATTTATTCTAACAGAGCTGGTGAAATAGCCTTGAGACTGCGTTTCAATATGCTCAAAACGAAGGCCTGGGATTAAACTTAATGTTGTACTTAGTTTGACAATTTTTTCAATAAAAACGGCGGCGTTTAAATTTGGGAACTCAAAATCTGATCTACGGCGATCTAAAAAGGATGTATCTACTTTAGCAAAGTTTGCAACTGAGCCGGTAGTTCCAAAACCTTGACTAAAGTTGGTAAGCCCTCGGTACAATCTAGTGCCAACCAACAAGGTGTTTTGGAGTCCTTTTATTCCTTTGTATTGATATACAAATCGAGTTTCGTTTCCTATGTTTTTAAAGCTTCCATCAATTAAGTCGCGGTTTGATAATGGGTCGGCAAGATCAGGTGTTTCTTGAACACCTAGCGACGTTCGGTTGGCCAATAAACCAAAAGTTCGGCTATACAATTTAGCGTTTTCTGAAATCTGATATTCTAACTGCAACGCCGCTAAATTCCAGTTTACTCGAAACCAATTTCGTTCTCTGTTAGAGCTTTTTGGGTTAATTTCGAAAGCAGTGTCAGTTAAGCCACCAGCTTGCTGGCTTAGGTAGTGCATGTTGGTGTAGTCAAAGCTTAATTTAAATCGATTTGAAAAGGCATATTCCAAGCCAACAAAAGCACCTACTTGTTCAAAGTTTGAGTTGACTCTCCAACCATCGCCACGCTTGTATTGTACGTAGCTATAGTAGTTTAGTTTTTTTACTTGCCCGTGAAAGCTATTAAAGGTGTTGAAGAAATTATTAGCCCCATAGGTGTTTTCTGTTTCAAAATTAAAACGCTTTTTAGTGTTCCCTTTTCGCATTTTGAAGTTAACTAACCCTCCAAATTGGCTACCGTATTGCAAAGCTCCCGCTCCTCGAACAACTTCAATTTGCTGCACAGCTTGCAATGGCGGAGTATAATAACTTTCAGGGTAACCTAGAGCGTCGGCACTAATGTCGTAACCGTTTTGGCGGGTATTAAAATTCGATGTTCTTTTAGGACTTAATCCTCTCCCTCCAATGTCTAGTTGAAGGCCAGCATTGTCGCTTTCCCAAATGTTTAAACTAGGTATTTTACTAAACGCTTGCCGAGCATTGTTGGAAGCCTTGTTACCAATTAATTTTTCAATGTTAATTACTTCTGTCTTCTTGCCTTCATAAAGTCCGCCATCTTCCGTTGGGCGAAGCTTTCTTATTCCAAAAGGATCTTCGTTTGCTTGTATTACGACCTCTTCAATGCTATTTATTTTTAATTTAACACGCAGTTCAATAGTGGTATCGTTCATTAACTTTATCGGAATTTCAATTGGAACAATATTTAAGCTTTGCAGACTTAGGGTATAGGTTGAAACAGGCAGTTGTAGAGTAAATTTTCCCTGTTCATCCGTAATTACAAACGTGCTGCTGTTTTTAACGTAAACAACTACCTCATGAACAGGTTGGTTGTTTTGAGAAATTATTACTCCATCGAGGTTTATGATGTTTTGAGAAACAACAAGTAGAGAGCAACAGATTAGTATTAAAAAAGAAAAAATGGAGACTGCTTTTTTCATTATTCTGATAAAGGGATTAACCAGTTTTTGGCGCTAAAATTTCCTTTACTGTATAGGTCTACAGTTTCATCAACAAAAAGTTGACTTCGCTTTCCGTTTAACGAGATTCTGCTGGCCACATAAATTTCTGGAGAGTATCCTAGGTTGTCTTCTTGAAGTTGGCCAATGTGTTTGGCAAATTGCAAAATCATATCTGGTTGACTGCGAAGTTGCTGTTGTTGAAATGCAGTTAAGTAGTTGTTCAGATTAATTTGCTTCTGCAAGTTCAACTTAGGGTCTTTTGATATAAAGTTGGTGTAGCCATTTTTTTCCATCAGCATAACGCGCCAGCTAAAGCGATAGCCATCTTCGTTCCAGAATAAATTACCTGGATATTGTAAATGCCTTAAGGGTAAATAGAGTTGAACGATAAGGTAAGTCATTAAAAAAAGAGGAATTATCCAAGATTTCTCTTTTCTGGAATGATTGTTTTCTTTTGAAAAGGTGAATGGAAGGAAGTTCAGTAACTTCTGATGCCAGTTCGCTGAGAAGAAGATGACGGTTGCCACTATCATAATGTATGGAAACATTCCAATTCTTGGGAATAGAATTCCGGTAAGTATGTGGAAAATAAGTACAAATAGGTAGGCAGTAGGCCTTGTTCGTTTAAACCATAGAAAAATCCAAATGAATAAATCGTATAAGCATCCAAGCCAGCTAAATAAGAAGGCAACTTCTTTTAAATAGAGCCATTTGCCAATTAATGGCAAAGTGTACCTTCCTGGCAGCCAGGTTGCCAATGGCTGAGCTTGCAATAACCAATCGGAGTTTACTTTGGCGAGGCCTGCAAAAAAGTAGACTATTGAAAGTTGAACCTTAAAAATGAGAATATACCAGTTATCACAAACTTGAGTTTTAATTTTAGGAAAGATGAATGAATCAACAGAGTAACTTCGGTTTGCGGGAACTATAATCATCCAAAAAACTAGTATGCTAACCAAGTAATAGTGGTTGAGATAATAGGTTTTGTCAATTAACTCAACGTATGTGAAAAGGAGAAAAAATACAGTCGTGCTTATTCTATAAAACAAGCCAAAAATCATAAAAAGAGAACTCAGTGCAAGCAGTCCAAAAATGGCATAAATTGTATTTTCAGAAGGTAGCGGTAAACCATCTATGAAAGTAAAATGGTAGGTTGGAAAAACATAAAGTTCGTGCACCCAACCTTTGTATATCGTTCGTATGGTACTGTAAAATAATAAAGCGCTAAATAAAATCCGGAACACTATTAACGGTGCGCTCGAAACTTGCCGAAAGCAAAGTTCTTTGATTTTTACGAGCGTTCTTTGCATATTTAAATAATAAAAGAGGGGCTAAACGTATAGCACCTCTTGATTAAAAAGTTAATGATGTGGCGATGTTATTAATCTCCATCATTCAGCCCGTCTGCATCTTGAACATTTAGCAGTGGTAGTAGATCAGATTTATAAATGGTAATAAGCATTTGTACGCTGTTGTACAGTTCTTGGTTTCCACTAATTGAACTACGCTCACTTATTTTAGTATAGATTGTGGCGAAAAGGTTTTTGATGTCTTGGTCCACAGCAGCTTTGTTTCTAATGATTAGCATATCATCATACCCAGTTCCATTCACTTGCAATGAACTTTCTCCCAAATAAAAGTCTTCCATTTCTTCTATGGCCGCTTCTAGAAGTGCTAAGGTAAAATCTTCACTTCCTGCTGCAATTGATTGGTGATAGGCTTCAATTTTGGTGGCATCAGCAGTAATAGGAGAATCATTTGGGCCTAACTTCCCAATTGGTATGCCGACTTTGTTTTCTCGAATATGGTCCTCGTAATACACCAACCCCTCATTTAACTGAACACTAATCGAACTGCCTAAAGCTGTTCCGCCGTTTGATACAAAGTTGGTTTTCAAATTACCGCTCCATTGTGTTACTAAATCTTCGGCTTTAGATTTCATACTAGTTACTAAAGCAGTGAGAAAGTCGATTCTATTGCTATCTGCATTGAAATAAGTTACACCATCTGCGGCATGATACAACATGTAATCAAGTGCAGGAAAGCCATTTGCTCTCATTTGTGCAGAAGTTCCAAAACTGTATGATCTATTGGAAATGAAGTTGCTCAAAACTGAGGGGTCTAAAGGGTATAGATTTGTGTTTTCAACCAAACCTGCATTTGCTGTAGCGTAATAATTGTGAACTGCAACTGCTTGGTAGGCTAGGTACGCGTCTTTGAAAGCATCGCGTGTCGCATATAGGTTAGTAGTGTCAATTGACGCTGCTAACCCGTTAACGGCGCTAACAAAACTTGTCATTTTACTTTGATACGTTACCATGGTTGGAATAATAACTTCATTGACTTGATTGGTCAGAAGGTCTGTAAAATCGGTTGCAGAAGGTTGGTTCTGATCATCGCCGGTAACAGCGGTTTCATCATCTTCTGTGCAAGAAGATAAACTCAACGTCGCCATTACAACAAAGCTAAACGCTACTAGTAAAAATCTATTTTTAGTGTTTGTTCTAATCATGATTGTTGGTTTTACTTTTAAAATTGGATGGCTCCAAATCCAGGGTAAGCCTGGTCTAATATATTTTTAGCGCTTTCCATTTGTGCATCTGTTACATCCCATAAATTAATGCTGTAAACACCATCTAAAGATGGATTGTTTGGATCCCAGCCCATTGTTTGTAAAGCTAAATGAGCTTGAGTTGCACTTAGTCTACCTTCTGAGTTAAACGAAAGAGCGTAGATAAAAGCCAACGCCTCAGATAAGTGGTGAACCTTATCTGCATCAGTAACATCTTGGATAGCGTCATTTAAATAATCATAGGCCGCTGCAGCTAAGGCAATTTCAGTGTATAATTTAATGTCAGCTACTGCCGCATTGAAATAATTTTCGTTGGTGGTTTCATTACTTGGACCAAAGCCTTGCCCTGCTTTTAATACAGAACGGCCAAAAATAAAAGCATCCATTAATTTTTGCGAAGGATTTACCCCGAATGCTGCCTCAATTTCATCGCTAAAATCAAAAGCGTAGTTGGTAATAAACTGACCATCTCCATTGCTTGTATTGGCGCTGTTGGGATAAGTATTTGGGTTAACCGCTAAGTAACCAAAAGCTTCGTCGAAGGCATGTTGTCGAGCCGTACCTTCTGTGGCATAATCAGAACCTGCAGCAGTTTCATTGTTTCCTGCTGGGTTTTGCGCTCCTGCTTGAGTGGGTCTCAAGTAATCGTCAACTATTTGGTCGTATAATAAAGCTCCATATAATCCTTTTTCTAGCAGTTGGATGTATTCTAATCCGTTTGCACTAACATGTCTTTTGTTGCTGCCTGTTATAATCATTCCTGCACGCCCGTTTACAGCACTTACAGCAAAATTAGCTTGACTCGAAAGTCTTAAACTATCTGCTAGTTTAGCAAATTGATCTGCAACTGATGTATTTCCATTGTCGAAGTTTAGTTCGTCAATTTTGGTTCTAATGTTAGAGTTACCTTGAGCGGAAGCACTGGCAAATTGGTCTAGGTTGGTATTGTCCAACGCTTTTCTGATGTCCCAATAAATAGGTTCATTTCTTGAGGAATCTACAATTTCTTGTAACTGTGCTATTCTTCTTATTTGTCCGCTGTAGGCTGCCGGCGCGAAAACTCCCGTAATGTCATAGGTACTTGGTTGTGAAAATGAACCTAGATTGATAGCCCCTAATTGATCTACTTGGCTGGCAGTAAAATTAACTGCGCTTGGCGGAATTACAGGAGTTATTGCATCTTCATCATCTTCTGTACAAGAAGTTAAACCGGTCATTACAACCAGAGCGGTTAAACTAATTGTTTTAAATGTTAGCTTTTTCATATTTCTTATTTTTATTTAGACTAAATCTAAATAGTGTTCGTTTTGAGCCACAAATTTACACCAAAAGTTCTGTGTGTTCAATACCACGCATAGGGTATTTTGTATTAAAAACGAATATCAGTATATGGCAATGCTGTTGTTATTCGCTTTTGTTCTTGCTGCGAAAGCTTGTTGCCAATTAGAATAAGTGTTTTTAGTGAAGTCCAGTTCGATAAATCTTCAGGTAGTACTGTTAATTGATTATTCGCCAAGTTTAAGAGCTGAATATTTTTGAGCTTCGATAATTCTTTGGGAAGCATTTGAATGTTATTGTCGCTTAAAGACAAGGTTGTTAAACCTTTTAGCTTTTTTACATTACTAGATAAAACGATAATTTGATTCTTATCTAAATTAATGGTTTCTAGTTTTTTCAATTTACAAATTGATTCTGGAAATTCTGAAAATTGATTTTGAGAAGCTGCCAATAATCGCAGTGATTTTAGCTTTTTGAACGATGCAGGGAAGTCGCTTAATTTATTTTGGTCAATGTCTAAGGTGTTGAGTGTTTTTAGTTTGCCCATTTCTTCTGGCAGGGCTGTAAGTTTGTTCTGTACTAAATGTATTAATTTAATCTCTTTTAAGTTACCAATTTGTGCTGGCAGTGTCTTGAATTGATTCTTAGAAGCGTTTAAAATTTCTAACTCCTCTAACTGTCCAACATCCTTTGGTAATGCTAAGATTTTGTTTTGACGTAGGTTTAACTCTTTTAGCTCAGTACATTCAAATATATCTGCATCTATAGTTGTTAAGCTATTTTTCATCAAGTTGAGAAATTTCAAATTGCTAAACTGATTAATTCCTTTTGGTACAGCAGTTAATTCTTTATTTCTAAGATTTAATAGCTCTACGGTAGTTGTTGCTTCAGAAGCTTGTTCAACAGAGAAGTAAATTACACTATTGGCATAGTCTCTGTTATAAATCGGATCTTCATTTTGTGGTTGAGCCGAAATAGACGTTAAGCAGAATAGAGTAGAGAAAAGGGTCAAAAAACATTTCATTTTATAGATTTTTAAATACAAGAAAAGGAAGGCGAATTGACTCGCCTTCCTCCGCTTAGTAGATGGATTAATTTATTTTACAACAATCATCTTTGTTGTCATTTTATTTCCACTGGTAACATGCAAAATGTATGTTCCGCTATTGTGGTTACTTAAATCAATTTTGGCACTGTTTTTAAGGTTTCTGTTTTCCAGAACTTTCTTGCCAACAAAGTCATAAACAACCACATCAAAGGTGTTGGCTAATCCTGATAACGATATGGTAGTAATACCATCTGTTGGGTTAGGACCAACTTTTATTGCTGCGCTTAAATCCAAAGATTCAATTCCAACGGTTCCAAAGTTTATCGTTTGAGTAACTGTATCACCCTCGCATCCCGAAGCATTTGTTTCAATAACTTTTAAGTCAGCATTTCCTGGATTAGCAGGCCATGTTACTTGAATTTGATTGCTTCCTTGACCTGAGATAATTGCACCTGCCCCTGAATCCCAAACATAAGAGGAACCTGTTGTATTGGTTACAGAATAGGTTTCGGTTGCTAAAACAAAGGAGTTAATAGCACCAGTAATTGCGCTAGTCGTAACAGCTGCTGTTGTTGCGCTATCATCAAGTGTTAAATCAATTTGGTAATATTTGTTTGGAGCAGCATTGTATTCAAAAATAGAAACATGATAGGTTGTGTTGGTTTGCAAACCTTTCAACGTTAGGTTAGAATCTAATCCATCGTAAATTACGAAGTTACTACCACCTAAGTTGTCTCCATTTCCTAAGGTATCGCTTACCTTATAAGAAATTCCATCCATAGGGTTTGCATCAACTTTGCTTCCTTCTTTTGCAATTACAATATGTCCATTCCCGCTACCAGTGTTGAAGCTAAAATCGATAGAATCACAAGCTGTTGTTGTAAAACTTAGGTTAGAAGCTGCCACCATTGGCGCGTAGTTTCCTAAGAATTCTTTTCTTGCAATAACAACGGTAGTGCTTTTTGCCATATCTGCTCCATAACCAGAAGCGTCCATTTGAATAGTACTAGAGTTTCCGCCACTTGGGTGCTGTACCGATAAGAACATGAATTTATAATCTGGTGTAAAAGTCATTCCACAAGGTTCTGAACCTGCAGGTAATTTGGCAAAAATGTCAACCTGTGGAATAGCTTGTGTATGGTTTAGCCCAACCATCCAAACGTGATCTCTGTCACCATCTTGTAAAACATATAGGTTACCTAGATCATCAAAACAAAGGTTGTCGTTCCCAGAACTCCAAGGTTCAGATATAACTGCTCCGCCGTAATTGATTAAGTAATTTCTTCCTCCAACAAAAGTTTCGAATTCATTGAAGTTTGCTGTTCCTAAATCATTGAAACGATACACTCTGTTAGATCCTTTTGCGGTGAAGTAAATTTTACCATCGATGGTTCCAATTTCTGCATCTTCGATACCATTGAATGCAGTTGCACCTAAGCTAATAGCAAGTGAATTAGAGTTATTTCTATCTGCTTGAGTGCTGTTAGGTATAACAATCCATGTTCCTGTTGAAGAAAGTGGCTCTCCATTTTGTGCTCTTCCACTGTCAAGTTTCAAAGCGTACAAGATACCAGAAGAAAGGTCTGCGGGAGTGTTTGCAATAAACTTAAATAAGCAACCAGAACCTGCATCAACACCTTGGTAAGCTGTAACACTATCTGAGGATACTGCAACATTTTCGTGATTCATTCTACCCATTGCCCAAAGCTTCTCTTGTTTACCTGGAGTTCCATACTCTTTTACTTTTCTGGTTATCGGGTCAATTTCTACTTGCCAACCCACATCTTCGTATCCATCTGCATTAGCATCGCCAGAGTTCCCTGTTTCTTCAGATGTGATGAACGTTCCCCAAGGTGTAATTCCACCTGAACAGTTTCTTGTAGTGGTTACTAAATCATTGTTGTAAAAGTCAACTGCTTGTGAAGAGTCAACCGTCCAAAGTTTAATTGAATCGTTGTATCGTAAATCTAAAATAGAAACGCCACCAGGAGTATTTTCATGATTGATTCCTAAAAATCCATCAATACTGCTTCCTGTTCTACCAATGTAACCGGTAAAGTCGTTATTCCCTGGTACTGTTGTTCTAACATTGGTGTTTGAATATGTATCTCCCTGCTCAATAAGCACTTGAAAAGCATGTGTTTCAGGGATTACGAAATCAGGTCCTTGTGCGGTTGGGAAGAGAGAGGTAAAGCAAGACACATGTAAATCATTCGGTCCACTGCAAGCTTTTCTTGCATTTGGCTTTGCTGCTATGGCAAAATCGAAAGATAAATCAGAGCTAGAACTATCCCTTTGGTGAACCTCAACCGCGATGATATTATCTCCTTGTGTAAAAATATTCTTAGACACCGTAGTTGGGTAAAATAGGTCTTCTGCTGCACCGCTAACAATGCTAGAAGCATTTGTTCTGTAGTTTACTGCTCCAGTCGGTAAGTTAGAACGAATTATTTCGTTTCCATTGATGTATACTATTGCCCCATCATCTTTTTTTAAATTTAAAATCAAGGAATCAGAAAGAGCAAAAATATTGCTAATGTTAAATCTCTTTCTAAAATAATAGGTAATGTACTTATTTGTTGGGTCTGGTCCGAAAGACAGTTGCGTTGCAACAGAATTACTATAGCCTAAAGGAGAAATTCCTTGTCCCCAAACGGTATCGTTAAAGTTTAATGTTTTCCAAGCTATGCTATCAAGGCTAGTTCCGTCATCTAAGAAATTCCACTCATCGCCACTTTCAACTGGGTATGTAGATGTAGTTAGTGGAGGTAATTTACCTGTCACTTCCATATCAAAACTTAAATCTGAAGAATTTCCGGCTTGTTGATGTAATTCAACAGAAATAACATTTAAACCTGAAGTTAATGTATTGTCAACTGTAAAACGGTAATACGTTGTTTCGTCAGCACCCCCAACAACTAAAACAGCAGTAGTGTCAAATCCAACAATTCCATTTGGCATATTTGTTCTGAAAGCCTCTACACCATTAATGTAAACAATTGCTCCGTCGTCTCTTAAAACATCAAATATTAAAGAATCATATTGTGCAGTATTGGTTCCGCTGAATGTATGTCTTAAATAAGTGGTAATGTGCTTGTCATTGGGATCTGTTCCAAAATCAACAGTTGTAGCCACTGGGTTAGAGTAACCAATTGGAGCGTCTCCAAATGCCCAAGTGCTATCATTATAGTTATTCGCAGTCCACGCAGTCCCTAAGTCTAGTCCACTGTCATCGTATTTCCAAGAAACACCTTTAGTTATTGGAAAATTTCCTGCAATGAAACGAGCTGGAGGAATGTAGGTAACAATTAGTTTTGGCGCACCAGCGACAGATCCGTCATAAGACTCTGCAGTTCTTTTACTACTATTAGCGTTGTAACCTGGTACGCTAACTACAGACGGATCAACTGCTCCAAAAGCCATAGCGTTGCCGCTAATCCAACCCGATCTGTTAACGATTGTTTGAACTTGAGTTGCCACATCAGGAGTTCGCTGGTCTAAGCCGGCTATTCCAACAGTTGGCCAAGCTGGAACTAAATTCCAAAAGGTTTGAGTTGTGTTGAACGTTCTACCCGCAATGTTGTTAGTGGTAGCTGTATAAGCGGCTGCATTATCTGTTAATTCTGCACCCCAGCTAATATTCACAGTATCTGTAGAGTTTGTTTCATCCACTTGAAATTGAATGAACGCAGATTGTATAACTGATCCTTGAGGAATAGAAACATTCTGAAAACGCAAACCTATTGCTTGGGTTGAGCTTCCATCTGTTGTGAATTCTAAGTCAGTGCTCGTTAAATCCATTGCACCAGTAAGTACATCTTGCTCTGCATCATCATTGCCCGAGACAATAGGAAATACTGTGGTTATAGGGGCCGAATAATAAACGATTAATTCAGCCGATTCTGCTCCTGTTCCGTTATGAGCTTCTGCTGTTCTTTCACCAGTTCCTGTGATTAGAAGTGTTATTGGATTTCCTTGATTCCAACCTGGTCTGTTTATCATTGAAGAAACTAAAGAACTAATATTGGTTGATCTTTGATCGTTTGTTTTGACTCCAACTGTATTCCAAGCTGCAATGTTATTCCACATTACGCTGTCAGTTGAAGTTGCTCTTGAAGATATATTAAACGCTGCAGTTGTAAAGGTTGCTGAACTGTCGCTATCTTCAGTTTTAATTGTAACCGATGTTGAGCCAGCATCTATTTCATCTACTGTGAACTGTATGAAAGCTGAATCGATAATGGCATTTTTGGGAAGGTTAACTGTTGCAAAGCGCAATCCTACAAATTGATTGCCATCGCTGCCGTCCACAACTAGTTCTATGTCTGAACTTGTTAAATCCATTTGTCCGACACCGGAAGTTGCATTTAATCCACGTTCTTCAGCATCATCACTGTCTGCCTGAATACCTGTTTGAAGTATTAAATTGTTTTGTGCATGGAGGTGACTCATGCAAAGAAATGCTCCTGCTGCGAGGGCCATTCTTCCTAAGAAAGTAAATCTTTTTTTCATGGAGTTTTGTTTTCGAGAATTAGGGTATTAATTGATGCTCCAAAAGTAGAATGAACTAATAAGGTTAGTTTGAACTGTGGATTATGTTTGTCTCAGTTCTACCTTAACCATAAGTTAATTTATGCTAAGAGATATTAATTTTTTAGACTAGAAAGAGGTTAAAAAGTTTTTTAGATATTGGTTACAAAATGATTCTACAGTTATTCTGAATATCGTTTCGATTTGTCATTACCTTTGAATTTCAAATAACAAACACTATGCTTTCAAAAAATATAGAACAATTACTGCAAGATCAAGTCAAAAAAGAAGCTTCTTCTTCTCAAACCTATTTAGCTATGGCGTGCTGGGCTGATACAAAAGGTTTTGAGGGTGCTGCCAGCTTCTTATATGCTCATTCGGATGAAGAACGACAACACATGTTAAAGTTGATTAAGTTTTTAAATGAAAGGGGATGTCAGGCAACAGTGCCTGCTTTAGAAGCTCCTAATAAAGATTTTTCAAGTTTAATGGAGGTATTTAAAAGTATTTTGGAGCACGAAATTATAGTAACTGCAAGCATTAATAGTATTATTACTGCTTGTTTACAAGAGAATGATCACCTAACGAATAACTTTATGCAATGGTATATTTCTGAGCAAATGGAAGAAGAGCAATTGGCTCAATCTATTATTGGCAAGTTAGAAATGATTGGAAGTGATACGTCAAGTTTGTACCTGTTTGACAAAGAATTGGGAGGTTTAGCAGGGGCAGAGCACTAAATTTCAAAATTTATTTTAGGAGAGTCAGATTTTGTCATAATTATTACGTCGCAAAAATCTGACTTTTGTCTTTGAATGCTTTAAACTCCAATGCGTTTCCTTCAGGATCTAGAAAGAACATAGTTGCTTGTTCCCCAACTTGCCCTTCAAAACGAATGTAAGGTTCAATAATGAACTTCGTATTGCGGGCACTCATTTTTTTAGCTAACTCTTCCCAAACTTTCCAATCTAGTACAACTCCGAAGTGAGGAACGGGAACAGCTTTCCCATCTACAGGGTTGGATGAGGTGCTGTTTTCGTGGGTTTCATCTACATGAATTACAAATTGATGCCCAAAAAAATTGAAGTCTACCCAATGGTCCGAGCTGCGACCTTCGACACAACCTAAGATATCCCTATAAAAAGTTCGGCAAGGTTCTAAAGCTTTAACCGATATTGCGAGGTGGAAGGGGTTCATTGTAATATTTTTTAATAGTTAATAATAGTATCACCTTCAAAAATTCTATTGGTCCAACATGTTTTACAATTGGGTTTGATTTTAGGTAAACCTTAATTCTGCTTTGTTTTGGAATTTCAATGATTGCTGAATAGTACAACGTAAACCTCTATTACCGTTCGCTCCTGCTTTTAGATAACACTTTCCTTTTTTAATTCCTACCATATTGAATTTTCCATTTTCATCTGTTCTGGAATATTTTACATAAGTTGAATCTAAAGAAAAAATTGAAGGGTTACAATAATTTGATCATGTGTTGCTTCACTGGGCGCAGTTCCTGATAGTGAACCGTAATTTCTTTGGGAAAAACAAACTGTGCTTATAAAAAGTATAATTAAGAAGAAAAACCCTTTCACTGTTTAAATATACCTTTTCTAAATCAATCCAACACTCATGGCATAAACTGTTAATTCCGAAACTGATTTAATTCCCAATTTTTTTAAGATGTTCTTTCTGTGTGAGTGAACTGTGTGATGGCTGAGGTGAAGTTTTTCACCAATCTCTCTATTCGTTAACCCGCTTGCAATCAGCGTTGTTATTTCATTTTCTCGCTCCGTTAAGCTTGTTGGTTCACAATTTTCAGGATCAAACTTTTTGTTTAAGGCGATATCAATCACCTTATTACAGTAAAACTTTTCTCCTCTTACAATTGCGAAGATAGCCTGAGTTATCTCGGCTGTATCGCATTGCCTTGTTAAGTAACCCTGAACACCTTTTTCTAACACTTGCAGCACGTGTTGTGGGCTGTGTATTTCGGAAATGATAAGTACTTTCTTATTGGGGTATTTTTCCTTCAGTTTAAGCGTCGTGGCTACAGTAAATCGCTCAGAAGAAGAAAGAGGGTCAATTACTACTAAATCATAATCGGCCTCGTCTAAGCTCGCGAATAGGCTTTCTTCATCTATGGCATTTTTAATAGAATCTATTCCATCTCCTTTTTTCAAAATAGCGTTTAAGCCATTTGCCATAAGCACATTTGCATTCGCATGTAGAATTGTTATCCCCATTTATTTAGAACCATTCTAAACAACAAAGAAACGAATGAAAAGTTCAGTATCCTAATGGTTTGTTTTTAAGAATTTTTCCTTGACCTGAATTAGTAGGGGTGAAGTCTAACTAATACCAAATTTTATATAAAATTAATCAGAGGCTGCTATGGATGATGAATACATCTTGCCTTTGAAAATAAATTTGGATTACGATATGGGCTGATTAAAAGCAAAACGTATTTTCTCAAATGTGGGTAGTAAATACCGTGATTAAACAGGTTACAAAATGATAAAAGATGAGAGTTTAAAAAAAACTAAATCCTTTTCAACTTCTTGCCTGTAACCCACCAAGCATCTTTTACATCTTTTGCACGAAGAGCGTTAGAAGTCTCAATTGCAGACCGCATATCTTGTGGTTGATCAATAATTACATGAAACCAAGAACCTTTTGCATTCTGAACGATTCTTAATTTTTGAGTGTGTTCATATCGGGCTAAGTAACGTTCTGCTCGTTCTTTCAATCTTTCTGAAGCTAATACAACATAATATTCGCCAATCTCTATTTCTTCAATCTTAGAATTAATTTTATCGATCTTAGCTTGACTGGAGTTAGGTATTCCATTTGCCTTGATTTCATCTACCGAATTTAACAGTGACTGCATTTCAGTTTTAAGACTTTGAATCTCTTTAAATAGCAAGTCCAGCTTGTAATTAACACTGTCCCCTGAGATGGACTTCGAACTTCCAAGTAGATTATCTAAGCGTTCGTTGAGTTCGTTTATCTTTAGATCATTTTTTTCAACGTTTTCTTCTGTCTGAGCAAATCCTGCTAACGAAAAGCAAAGGAGTGCAAGTGTTATAAAATTCTTCACTACTTAATATATTTTTTCTCTAGTTCAATTATTTGATTTTCTAATAGGGTTAATCTTTTCTCAACTGACTTTGCAGTTTTACTGTCATTTTCCTCTTTCAAGTTCCCAAGTTCAAGTTTAATTTTTTGGATTTCTCCAATAACTTGGCTTTTACTATACTGATTATTTTTATCTGCCAACATTTTGCTAAAAGTGTCAGAATATTTGTCCAACATTCTTATTGTCGCATTTTTTTCAGCTTGTTTTACAGGTAAGAAGCTAATGCGAACTACAATTTCATTTGAGTTTGCAGAAATGTTACTGAACTCTGAGTTGTTCATTTCATAAGCATAACCAATACCGAATGGTCCAAGGTCAAAGCCAATTCCAAAGTTTATATTATCTGTCGATTGATAACCAACTTGTGCCCAAATTTTCTTTTTGTATTCCCCTTTTAACAACACATCAAAACGATTGTCAATAACTGGCATATTTTGATAAATAACAAGTGGGGTAATAGAAAAGTCTGAGTTCTCAATAATATACTTGTAAGATGCAGTTCCTACTATGTGTTCTGAAAGAGGTTCTCCTCCAATAACTAGGCTTGGTGCACTAAGGCCAAACTGAAAGTTACTATAATCGTACACCAACCCAACTCCTGCAATGAATTTTGTTTCATCATAGAAGCCACTAGCTAATGTAGGATCTGCTTGGTCTAAGAATTCAGAATTTTGAATACTTGCTGAGTTTAACATTCTTCGAACAGCCCCTGCCGAAATACCAAACCTTAAATCAGAGTTTTCGTCAAACTGGATTTGGTAGCTATATGCCGCATCGTATTTCGTTACTTCGTATGCTCCTCTTTTATCAGAGACAATTCTTGCTCCGATTCCTTGTGCACTGTTGATTGGTGCATGTATTCCGAACATCGTATTTCTTGGTGCCTCGCTAAAACCTGCGGCATAGGTTTTTGTATTTAAAATTGCTGAAATGTTTCCATTATTACCTGCAAAGGCAGGGTTCATGTTGAAACGATTCATAATGTAATTATAATATCCATACGACAGCTCTTGTGCGTCAATGCTAGCAACACTCATTAGAGCTAAACCAAGGGTAAGTAGTTTTATCTTTTTCATCATCTTCAATTTAATAGGGAATGGGGGTTATCTTTTTAAAGTAATTACACCTTTAAAGTTTTGACTTGGGTTAGCTGTGTTTTCGAAGTAGTAATAATAAATTCCTTCAGGTAGTTCTGTTCCGTTGAAGGTTCCTCTCCAATCATTGTTATAGTTGTTCGGGTTGTCGTAAACCACCACTCCTTGAACACTGAAGATTTTTAAACTAAAGTCTGAATACAATTCAACATTTTGAATTTTCCATTCGTCATTTCTGCCATCACCGTTTGGTGAGAAATAGCCAGCTGTCGGTAAACTTCCTTCGATTAAATCTAAAATTTCGATGGTAACCGTTGCAGTATCTTTCAAACCTCCGGCATCTGAAACCTGAATTTCAATGGTATATGAATTATTGATTTCGTAGTTAAAAGTTCTTGATGAGCTCAATTCTGCAGTCACAGCATTAATACTAAAATCTATTTGAGTTCCTAAAATGCTATAACTGAAAGTTTCATTTGCATCTAGATCTGTTGCAGTCACAGTTCCAATAATTGTATTTGGAGTGCTATTTTCGGAAATGGAGAAGAACTGAGCATCAATACTTGGCTTTTCATTACCATTTGTCAAGGCGATATTGAATGTTTTCTCTAAACTTCCTCCTTGACTATCTGTAGTCCTGATTCTAATTGAATAAGACGCTTGTGTTTCAAAATCAAAAGTGCTATTTGTTTTTAATTCATTTCCGTCTATTGCGAAACTAGAGTTTCCTGCATCACCTGAACCTGCGACTAAGCTATAAATAAAGGTACTTGTTGGATCTTCGTCAACACTAGTCAATATTGCTACTCTCGTGCCTATCGAAGCATTCTCATTTACTGTTGTGTCAGATAGTAATATATCAGTTGGTAAATCATTTTGGTTGAGTACGCGAATTACAAAACTATTTTGTAGTGTTCTGCCACCTTTATCTGTGGTTTCAATTCTAATACTTCGTGTTCTTGAATTATTGAAATTAAGAATAGAGTCGACTTCTAATAAACTACCATTAATTCTGAATAGCGCATTGTCGTTTGCTCCTTGTCCAGCTACTAAACTGTAAGTAAAATTATCTGTAGCATCAGCATCTGTAGTACTTAAATCGGCAACGAATGTCCCAACAGGAGATTTTTCAAAGATGCTGTCTGCTGAAATCGCTAAAGCGGTCGGTGCATCATTACTGTCAACAACATTAACAGTTAATTGACGGCTGTAAGTAGCTCCTGTATTATCTCTTGTTTGAACTTCAATAACGTACAGGTTTTTTGTTTCGAAATCGAATGATCTTCCTGTTCTTAATTCATTACTTGAGATAATGAACGAAGCGTTATCATTCGTTCCTTGATTAACAAAAGAGTAGCTGAAAGTATCAGCGCTATCTTTATCTGCAGTTGCGAAAGCACCGATAAAAGAACTTTGTGGTAGATTTTCTTTAAAACTATTTGGCGTTAAACTAATGTCAGTTGGGACATCGTTACTGTTGGTAATATTGATGGTGAATGCTTCTTGATAAATTCCTCCAAATCCGTCATTCGCTTGAATCCTTACAGAGTAAGTGCTTCTTATATTAACGTCGAATGTCGTGTTGGTTAATAATTTATCAGCAGAAATAGAGAATGACATGTTGTTGGCGTCACCAACTCCAGCTACCAAAGTATAGGTGTGACCATCTCCTGCATCTGCATCAGTAGTGGTAATCGAACCTACTTCTGAACCGATTATTGTGTTTTCAGCAATAATGTTATTAGAAAGCACCATGTCGGTAGGAACATTATTAACATCCTTAACGAAGATGGTAAATGCCTTTGCAAATGTACCGGAGTTACCGTCATTTGTTTGCACTCTAATTGTATGTGTAGCTTGGGTATTCAGGTCCAATACTACAGAAGTAAAAATTGAATCATTTTGAACACTAAAATTTCCATTATCAGCGTCACCAACTCCATTAACTAATGAGTAAGTAAAAGTATTATTGGCATCTTGATCAGTTGTTATCAATTCTGCTACGAAAGTTCCGGTAGGCCTGTTTTCATTTACACTTGCATTTGAAAGTTGAAGGTCTGATGGTGTATCATTCGCGTCAATTATTCTTATTGTTAGTTGTTTTGTATAGGTTCCACCGTTTAAATCGTTTGTTTGCACATAAATGAAATAGGTATTTGTATTCTCAAAATCAAATATCTGTCTTGCTCTTAGTTGATTTCCAACGATATTAAAATCTGCGTTATTATTTCCTGGAACGTTATCGAAACTATACGCGAAATTTTGACCCGCATCTTGGTCAGTTGTTGATAGCGTTGCAACTACAGTGTTTATCGGAAGGTTTTCAAGAACTGAATCTGAATTAATTACTACATCTGTAGGAGCATCGTTGATATCATTTACAGTTATCTTAAACGTGTCTACAAATAAGTTATTAGCTCTATCTGCCACTTGTAATCTAACACTATATGTAGATTTTGTTTCGAAATCCAAAGCAGCGTTTGTTCTAAGTGCACTACCACTTAAATTAAATGCACTATTGTCAGAGCCCCCGGCGCCTGCCACAAATGAGTAAGTAAATACTTCATTTGCGTCTGTATCTACAGCCATTAAATTACCAATGGTTGCATTAGGAGACTGGTTTTCATTAATTTGATTATTAGACAAACTTAAACCGGAAGGAGCATCGTTTACATCTTTGATAAAGATAGTGAATGGCAATTCATAGCTGCAGCCAAGGTTGTCAGTAGTTCTTATTCTTATTGTATAACTAGGTTTAGTTTCAAAATCTGGGATGAAGTTTGCAATCAAGTTAGTTCCAGAAATACTAAACGATCCATTATTTGTGCTTCCCGTTCCACTTACTAAACTGTAACTGTGTGTTTGCCCAGCGTCAGAATCGACGGTTGATAGTGTTCCAACTGTAGCTCCAGTTGGTTGATTTTCTGCAAGAGTGTCGGAACTAATTGAAATTAAGTTAGGCTTTGCGTTATTTCTAATCGCGAATGGATTTAAAGGACTTCCATATATTGCGTTATCTTGAAAAGCAATAGTGTCAACACTCAAATAGATGGAATCTGAAGATAGTTGATAGAACCTTAAACTTACTTGTTCTCCGTTCACTAAATCACTGTAAATAAACATACTTGCTTCGTATCTACCACCAATAACAGTGGATGTGAATGCGGTGCCTCTTAGTGAGTCTCCTACAAAAGCTCCTAATTGGTTGGATGGGCTTTGTAGTTCAACGCAGTTTAAATCCAATATAGCAGTTACAGTCATACTGTACTGAAAACGATTAGGGTTTACTGACCAACTTGGAGCCTGAGCACTTATAAAACCTGAAATTAATAATAAACAGGTCAATGCTAAAGAATTGATGATTTTCATAATATAATTAATTCTAGTTGAGTGATTTTTTGTCTTGGTTTCTAAAAGAAATAAAATAGATTGTTTTAAAACCTGCTGTGAACGACACTTTCATGTGCTGAAAACGTCGTTCACAAATCAGATTATTTTATTCTAACTAATTTCTCGGTAATGATAGTTTCTCCATCGGTAAACTTCACGGTGTATACACCATTGGCTAAGAAATATAGTTCAGCGCCATTTAAGTGCCACTTTTTATTGGCATCAACATTCTCGCTGAAAACAACTCTTCCGTTTTTATCTACTATCTCTAACTGACCGTTTTCAGAGATTTCGTTCGGCACAACTATAGTCACAAATCCTGCGAATGGATTAGGATAGCTATAATTTTCACTTTGTTCTTCTGCTGTTAATGCTGTCTTGAATTGGTCACAATCAACTTCAGTAAATAAATTAAATCGCAAAGGAGAACTAACTGCTCCTTGCACATTGTTCTTTTCAAAATCAAGTTTTGCATCGACCATCATTTGGTCTCCGGTTGCCTGATTAATCATTTTAAACGTGTAAGTCTCATTTCCTTCACCAAATACGGTAATAAAATATTGGTTACCAAGTTCTTCGTTAATATACTTAGTTGAACCAACCCATCCTCTTAATTCTTCATTTTTGAATGCAGCTAATGCCCAATCTTTGTTTTCTAGTAACTCTTCGCACGTATTAATCTTAACAATTGCGTTCGTACTAGCTTCAAATTGATTCGGGTTAAGCGAGTATAAAGTTGGAAGGGTTCCATTTAACTTTTCTTGAACAGGCTCTTCTTTAATTCTAAGTAAACCTCTTCTTGGGTAAACAAAAGTTGAACTATTAGCAGCTTTTAGAAGGTACCCTTCAGTTGGTTCTAACGTTGTTAAACTACCCACCCATCCTAAGGTTGATAAGTACACAGCGAATGCTTGTTGAGATTTAATCAAGTCACCATCTGTTGCGTTATAATTTGCTAAAGCAGAGTTGATTTCGATGTTCTTTGTCGAGACAAATCCAATTCGATTCCAACCTTGAGCTACAGTAATTGGAACTGTATCAGGATCGATAGCTAAACCTTTATAAGCTAACGTATCTGTTGTTGAAATATAAATTAGGTACGATTGATTGTTGTTTAACCCATTTCTCGTTAAACTTCCTGACCAACCTAAAGTTGGACCACCATACTGAGCAATTGAATTCGTTCCAATTGTTTTCACAACGTCTCCTGAGCTAAAATTCATTCCTTGAAAGAAGGAGTAAAGACTAGACATCTTGCGATCAGTTAATGGGAAAGAAACCCAATTCCAACCTGCGTTAAGAACTATTGGCTTGGAGAGATTATTGATCGCATTGAATATTTGCGGATTCAAAATGCTACCGGTCAACGAATTTTCAACAAAAAACAGATTTGGGGTAACGTTTTCATGTAACTCTCCTTCTGAGGCATTCCAAACCTTAAATTTAACAGAGTCTGCGGTGTTACTGTACACATCTAAGAAACCAATGTACTTGTCCAAACTTGGTACGTATCTCAAGTTGGTTTTTCCTCTAATTTCATTATTAATATAAGCAACCAACAGGTCTTCATCATTTACGCTGATGTTTCCATTAATGGCAATTTGACAAATAACGTTCATGCTTTTTGCGTATAAGCTTCTATCAAAAGGGAAGTCCGGAGCAGTTTTTCTTACTTCAAGGTTAACAGTTAGCTTTTCAGCGTAACCAAAATCAGTGGAGAGAAGAAGGTCTTCCGTGTAGTCTCCAATGTTTAAAGCTGGGTTTACGGTAAACCGTACTGCCTGAATACTTTGAGGACTAATTGTTCCGTTGGATGGGGAAACGGTTAACCAAGCAGGAATGTTTGTGATGGAATAACTTTTCACTTGACCACCGCTATTCACTACTCTGGTTGAGAACGTCAAGGTATCGTTGAATTCCTTCACTAAGGTTTTCTCAATATCTTGCCATTTCACCTGATTTTTGTTGATGAAGGCAATCCATGTTTTTGGAGACTGCATTTCATTTCCATGAAGGTCTCTAACATCTTTAACAGAAATATTTAAGGTTACATTCTCAATATTAGCAGGAGCCTCATTAGTGTTGATCACAATTTTATCGTTGTTTACACTCCACGTGAAATTAATATTTTTAACAGGCCTAGGTAAGGCAATTGCAGGTGTTTGTAAGGCGTTAGCGGTGGCTCCATTCATTGATTTCAAGTGTAATAAACTTAAAGAAGCATCATTAAATGAGGGCGTAAGACTTGGAACGCCCAATTGAACAACATACCCTTCAAAAGGATAGTATGCCATTAAACCAAACTCATTTCCGCTTAATCGGTTAAACATGTCTAGATCTAAGTTGTCTTTTAACCTTGCAGAGTTCCAAATTCTAACCTCATCAATCGACCCATTAAAATATTGGTCGATGGTTTCAACGGTTCCGTTAATAGCATAGCGCGCTCCAATAGCTAACTTAGGTGCTCCGAAGCCGTAAAAATTGGTTGCAGGTAATGTTTGCTGCTGCAAACCGTCAATGTAAGCCGTAGCGTTTGCACTTCTATTCAATACAAATGCAAAGTGGTGCCAGTTATTGTCGGCAAAGTCTGCAGTAACTGCTACAAAATCTGTACTGTCGTTTTTAACATGAATAGTTTTATCAGCAGCCATTTCAATGTTCCATCCATTTCTATTTACATCATTTGGTAAGAATCTACCTCCACCATTTGACAAGAAAGTCATTGCTGAATCTCCTGCTGTTTTAAACCAGAACTCAATACTTAAGTCCATTTCAAATGATGCAGCCAACGTTCCTGCGCTATCTAAAAGTAAATAGTCATTAGTCCCGTCAAAAGTAACACTATTACTTTTTGGACTAATTTCCCATTGAGCATGAACTTCTGCATTTCTCGATCTTGCTACATCTTCTGCTAAGGTTCCACGTCCTTCTTCCATTGGCCAATAACCTACTAAACCCGGTTCTCTTCCTGTAAGGTTCACATTTAATCTACTGGCAACAATTGAACTTGTTAAGGCTCTATTCCAAATTCTAATTTGATGAGCACTTCCATTAAAATGCTGTCCATTGGTAAGTGAGTTTTTACCAAAGAATGTTTTTCCTCCGCTTGTGAAAGAAGAGAAGAAGTTATTATTTGTACTTGCCACTGTAGCTGAGCTAGAACGATCTACGATGTCTAGGTTTAAGCCTGGTTTATCATATATTACTGAATAATGGTGCCACGTTGAATCGTCTAGAATTCTAAAAGTGGAAGCATACGTTTGGTTTCCTACGGTAACGGTAACGTTATCGTTCGCACTGAATCCAACTGCAAATAAGTTGTTGGAATTGTTTCCCTGAGAAATAACTACTTGGTCAGTTCCAAGTTGATTTCTTTTTGCCCAAAACTCAACAGTGAAACTTCCTGATGCAAAATCGAATCCATTTGCTACTTCTAAATAGCCATTTGCACCGTCAAAGTTTACCACCTTGTCGTGTCTCACTTCTTGTCCGTTTACAACTCCAGAAACTTGGAAGTTATCTCTAGTTAATGAACCACTCTCAATGGTTTCGTTAAATTGAATCGAAATGTCATCATTAGGGTCTAATACACCATCTGCAGGAGAAGGTGTTCCAAACGGTTCTGGGTTTACTCTATCAGCAATTCCACCTATAATTGTAGAGAATTCATCTTTATCAGGGTTGCCTGGAACTTTACAAGTGGCTACCGCTCTTAATTGATACGGTTGGTCAATTAATTGGTTGGTCTTAAGCTGATAAGTAATGTAATTCTGATTGGTAGGAATTAAGTATGGTGCAGGATGATTCGGGTACTTAACTCTAAAAAGGGTTTTAGTTTTCGAAACATTTGTATCCGTAGCTAAGGTATCGAAAAACCATTCTTCTTGTAGTGGTATCCAAGAGGATTGAGCAGACGGTTTATATTGCAAGCCAATCTTTTCTAATCCGCCATAATTAATATCATATCCATCAATTAAAATAGGTAGTGTGTCGTTAAAGCTATTGTTTAATACAAACTGATCTTCAGGGCTTGAAATTTCAATATCAGTACAAGACGGTAAGAAATTCACTGAAACATATACTGTATCAGCAATGTCTGTGTAATTAGCAGTTCCAAATGCATATTGACATTGTGAATGAAACACCAACGCAATACTATCGTAATGAATAAAAATAGGACCTTTTTTAACCGATAGTAGTTTCGTTATGCCCGTTTGTGCAGGTACGGCAAAACTTCTGTTAGGATTGATTCCGTCGATAGTTAAAATAGCTCCAAAAGGATTTGAGCTTTCAAGAATACTCAAGTCATACACTTGGTCTTCCAAGCCATCATTTATTAAGTTCAAGGTAATTATGCCAGCCGCATCTGCAGGCACATTATATACTGTTGTTGGCGAAGCGGTAATTCTAGGTTGTTCTAGCTGGATAGTTGCTTTGTCAATAACAGTGCCCGGTCTGAAATACTTTGTTTTTGTTTCGTCTTGGAAAGGGCAGGCCGTTTGGCCTCCTCTTGTTTTAAATATTGCACCGTATCCATCTTTAGCATTAAACACGTCAACGCTAAAATCATCTCCAGCGTCAGGGTCTTCAATGGTATAACTAAACGTTGTTGTGGTAGAATTTGTAGTGGAGTTAGATGTTGTATGGCTGTAGTTTAAGTTCAAGTTTTGATTAACTTCAACTCCATTTCCACCAATTTCCGCTGCTATTACCAGTGTTAAATCTTCTGACAAATTAAATGTGACCGTTGTATTATCGGTCTCTTCTCTTGTATTAGAGCTGGTGTAGGTAATTCCGCCTCCGGCTTGATATGAAATGTTACGATCTAAGTTTGTTGAATTGGCTTCAACTTTAGATTTTTCATTTCTAGCAATTGCATCTTGCCACAATTTAATTTGGCGATTATACCACCAAACACTATCAAGACCTGTAGTTATTCTTATCGTTTTTCCAATACCTGCTAAATTGGTAACAAGTGTATCTTTTGTGCTGTAACCTGAAAAAGTATAGCTTTCTCCAATAGCATCTTCTATTGCATTTTCTTCAGGTTTTGGCGTTGCTAAGCCTCCATGAATAGGGTCGTCATTACTTGTTCCATAATTCTGCTGACCAGGAAAAATTCTTCTCGCGTATTGTGAAGAATTTAATTGTTGGTTTCTTAAGTCTTCTAACCTTGGAATAACAGATTCTTCAATACCTTTTTCGGTGAAAACGAATTCAGTTCCATATCCTCCTGGGATAGTAAACATGTTTTTGGTAGAACCAATTCTAAAACTTTTCATTCCGTAATTAAACGTTGAACCGTAACATTCATTAACACCATCTCCACATTTTGAAGTTTCTATTAATGTAATAACTTGAGATAAACCAAAGTCCATGTTCATTGACTTTCCAAAGTATAAATCTGCATCTGGCCCTACAAATTCAGGGTCTGCACTTGTGGTTAGTTCTACAGAATTGGTTGTAGTTTCTACTACTTCGTTTGTAGAAGTTATACTCGTTTCTAATGTTGTTGTAGAAAGTAAATCACTTCTAATCTCAGTTTCGGTGGTATATCCCAAACCAATAGAGAACTTTGCACCTAGTTTAAAGTTCTTTTGCAACGCAAGACCTAAACCACCTCCATTTTCATAAGTACTTACAGTTGTGTGTGCAGTCTCTTTTGCCCATGTTGCGAAGCTTTCAGATCCAGGAGGATCTCTTAAAATCATTGTTACCACTTGAGGACCTGCAGTTGCAAAGGAGTTACCTAAAGCCCGTCCACCAAAAATCACACCTCTAAACAGCATACTGTTTGGATCTGACTTGTGTGGTCGATAAGGTTCAGTGTGATTTGGTGTAATGAGGGTTAATTCAAATTGCTGCGTAAAGCTATATTGTGGTAGAAGAGCGTTTTGTGCTGTATTAGCTTGTCCTGCTGTAAATCTATACGGTTGATTGCCATTAAATTTATCTAAAGGTTTTATGGTGAATTCTTCTGCCGGGGTAGTTGCAAGGGCATTATTAATTACAAACTTACCATCAGTTATAGGTACACTGTCGTAAATAATGTTATTAAGGTCGTCCTTGTTCACATAAATTTCGTTTGCTTGAATATTCCATTTATAGCTGGTGTTTTCCTCAAATATTGGATAGGTTAAACCCAAAACATTGGTAGGAATATTCCAAGATGAATCATTAACGTTAATTCGAACGCTATCTGAACCATATGTATTCGAGAAGTTTTCATCCAAAACATTTAAGGTTGGAGCTTCGAAAAGAATAAAATCTAATTCCTTGTTAAATACACTTGAGTCAATTCTTACCACTTTCCTTACACCAACTGAATCTCTGTATAGAGTATCTGTTTCGGTTTGAGGTGGTGGGGCAAAAGACAAGTCTAACTGTGTAATATTTTTAAATTCAATTGCTTGGTTACTACTCACTCTGAAATTAGGCATTGAGTAATTCATTGGAGGTAATAGAATCTCGTATTCTCCGGTTGTGTTATTGGTTTGCACACTTTTAGTAATACAAGTATTTTGAGTAGCTTCAAAAACGAGGGTTGATTTACCTATATTATTTGTTCCTCGGTCCATTCCAGGAGGTAAATCTTTTTGAATTCCACCACCTGCAACTCTACCAACTACTTTCATTAGGGTATTGTCTTCAAATGCTCCAAGCACTTCATTTTGCTGAAAATTAAAATTACCAGTTGTTGGGAATCTTCCAACGGTAAATTGGTGACTTACTTTATCTGCAGTAATAACATGCGGTCCAATTGGAACTTGTAAAGAAAACGAGCCACTATCTCCTGTGGTAACAGGCAGTCCATATTGTATCACTACATTCCCATCTACCTTTATAAAAACGTCCTCCACATGACAGGTAGATCCAACATATTTTACCGATCCTGTTACGTTAAATGAAGAGTTGTCGATGAAATTTACGTTGTTGAAATTTGGTGTGCTTCCACCAACAAAAAGTGTCGTTGTTGCAGGGGTAAATGTATGTGTTCCGAATGCTGGCGTAATGATGAAATTATCTCCGTTCCCTAAGAAAGGAATAAATGGGATAAAATAACTACCTCTTTTATCTGTATAAGCCCCTGCTACCAGCTGAGTAGTGCTAGGCTTACTTGCATTAAAGGTAACGTTTACAAGTGCAGCATTATTCTTATTAGGAGTTAGCAGAGTTTTTGAATAATCGTATGCATTTGAGCCAAACCCTTCGTCAAATCTCCAATACCCAACTAGTCCATTTTGCGAAGGGTTGATGTACACATCAAAACTTCTTTCTATTTCTTGGTCAGTCAAAGCTCTATTGTAAAAACGCATTTCGTCAATTTGACCCAAAAAGTAGCCACTTGTTGTATCTTTTCCAATAAAAAAGTTAGATGCAGTGTTGGTTGAAAGCTGCGTTGAGGCTTCAGAATTTATAGGAAGGCCATTAACATAGAGTTTTACAGAGTCTCCCGATACAGTAGCTCCAACAGAAACCCAGTTGTTGGCAATAATATCTGGAGAAGTTGCAGTAATTGTTTTACTGCCAGTAGTAAGCTTCAAGTTTGCTCCATCAAGATAAAATTCCCATCCTGTTGCACTTGTAATTTTGGAAGCGATTACTTTTTTCCCCGTTAAATTAGTTGGTCTAATAAAACTCATGATTGTCATGGAGTCCGTTTGCAAGTCGCTACGGTTCCCGGCGTTCGCATACGCTGAAGTGCCGTTGAAATTACCTGAATTTCCACTAGCTCCTGATGCTGCTTCTGCAGTTATCTTAACTCCTTCAACAGCCGTTCCGCCGTCGTAAGTTACTTGTCCATTTGCTGTTCCAAAAGCTAATCTAAAACCGACGTCTTTTGTAGTGTTTGATAATAAGGTATTACTGGCGCAATCTGTTACACCCTGAATTAAATAATTATATAATGTATTTGCATTTGCATTATTGTCGGCATAAAATCTTGACTTTCCTTCAACACTCGCAATGAATGTAGTGTCAGGTATTAATGGGTTTATTCGATAAATATACCAGTCATCGACTTGTCTTGTGTTTGTTGCCCATTTTAGTTCAATTCTGTCTCCAAACTCTCCATCTGATGCTACTACTTTAAAATTTGTTGTATTGAAAACCGATCCAATATCTGCGGGGATATAAGCAGATTTTGAATTTGTAGAGGCAACACCATTTGCGCGACAGGTGTTGTATGCTTTTACACTGTAGGTAAGGTTTTCGCAAATGTCGGCGGTATTGTCAACGTAAGTTACAACGTTTTCAGAAACATCAAAAACAACCTGACCTGTAGGTCCTTGGCGAACAATTTTAAAACCATCTTCGTTCAGTGAATTATCCGTCCAATTTAAAGTAACTCTTCTAGCTATGGTATCTACAGAGATACTTGTAGTTGTTGCTGCTGAAGGCACACCTAAGCCTACTTGTTGCTCAGGTGGAGTGGTGTAACTGGAGAAAAGTGGTGTTGTTGAGTTGGGACAGGATGTACTTGCTCTTACTCTGTAGTAATATGAGATCCCGGAAGCTGCAGAATTGTCTCTATACGATCTATCGGAGCCGGAGAGTGTTGTCGTAGTTACTCCGGCAGTAAATCCAATATCAGTTGCTCTGTAGATGATAAAGTTATCTGGATTATTGGAGTTGGACCAATTCCAATTAACATCTAACGCTCCAATGCAATTCGCCTGATCTATAAATACACCACTTGGATTTCCTGAGATTCCAACTTTCCGACCGTTTACATTTGCTCCGCTTGTAGTAGCAGTTCTTGTTCCTGAGTATAACATTTTTGTTTTAATCTTATACTCTTGCTCAATTCCTGCCGGCGCTCCCGCATCTATAAATGATGTAGCAGTTCCTGAAACATTTGTATTGACGTTTATAAAAGGATTTGATGTGTTTGCGGTTCTTCTTGCAATTTCAAATCTTAAGGCAGAAGCTCCTGAAACGATAGAGGGCGCAGACCAACTTAAATCTACACTTGCACAAGAAGCATCTCGTGTAGCACTTAATGATTGCGGATTTTCTAAACTAGTAGCAACTTGTTTTGTAATATTAACAGGAATTAATGGTGAGGCACACGTTGCATTCGCATTACCATATCTACCTTCCATTTTTACACTAACTTGATTTTCAAAAAATGCAGCAGGTAGATTAGTAAAATCTGCAAAATTAGCAGAAGTAGAAACTCCAGTTGCTAAACCATACTTAAACCCAACTGCGTTTTCAAATATTCTTACAGCAGCTGAACCACCGATTTGATAACTAATTTTTTCATCTAAAGCATAGTTTCCACAAACTCCCGAAGCTGAAGTACCATCCGGCCATTGCACCCTTAATGATCCATTAACGTAATTAACGGTAACCGTAACGTCGTTTACAGACAATTGAGCAGTAGTAGTTTTGGGTATAAAAAGACAAAAAACAAAAAGAAGTTTAACTGAGAATGAGATTAATTTCATACGGATGGATATTAACAATTTTTAAGACCCAAATATACTGAATAATCGAATACTGTTGTGGGACTTTGTTTTTCTGTGAATCATTTTGTTGTAGGCGACATCATTTTGTCATATAATGCATTGTTTATTCTTGCATCTTTGTGCTCTTTACTGTTAGTTTTATCCCTCAATGAATCATTTCGATTTGATTAGTTTTGTTCACGTAAAATCGCATAATTTAGAATGGATATAAAAGAGTTTTTAGCCTTTACCGCTGCTGAGTTTCAAGAAGAGAAAGACTCGATACTGCTCTCTACACAGTTTAGAGATCTGTCTTCATGGAGTTCTCTGAATGCACTAATTTACATCTCCAACATTCATGATCGTTATGGTGCTTTATTGTCGTCAGTTGAACTTTCAAAATCAAATGTTCTAAATGATATTTTCAACCTAATCCAACAGAAGGTTTAGTGGGGTTCTCTACCACATTAGGCCTTTCAATGAAAGGAGTTATCTCTGTTTTTCCAGAAAATAAAGAGGATAATTTGAATCTTTCTGCTATCCCAAAAGAAAATAGAGAAGCAATTGTTAATCACACTGGTATACGATACAGGCACAGGGTTAAAAACAAACAGGCCGATGTTCAAACGCTTTTTTCTGAAGGAATAAAAGAATTGCTGAATACCCTGCAATGGGATAAAACTTCCGTTGATGTTATAGTAGTGGTAACTCAAACAGCTGAGAACAAAATTCCATCCGTCGCTTGCGCTTTACAAGGGGATTTAGATTTTGACCCAAAGGTTATGGCGTATGATATTAACTTGGGTTGTTCAGGCTTTGTGTATGGATTGCATTCTTGTGGACTGGCTCTTAAGTCCCTTGGGAAAAGCAAAGCGAGAGCAATTTTATGTTGCGGGGATATTTCTAGCCATTTAACGGAGGACGATGATTTAACCGTACGTCCGATATTTTCAGATGCGGTTTCGGTGGTTGGTGTTGAGGTTAATTCAGATGCTAGCTCGGCCTATTTCCATTTTGAAACGTTTGGAAAAGGCAAACAAGCCATTTACTCTGAAGTAACCAAAAGTGGTACATGGATGAGATTGAATGGAATAGATATTTTTAATTATTCGGTTCAATACGTTCCTGAAAACATCAAAAAATTATACGACCATTTTGGTACCTCGATGACAGAAACGGATCTATTTATATTGCATCAAGCGAACTTGATTATAAATAAATCAATTGTCAAATTGTTGGGTATTCCTAAAGAAAAGGCACCCAGTACGCTTTATGAATATGGCAATACGGCGTCTGCGAGTATTCCAATTACATTGGCGCTAAACACAAATAGTGAGCACAAACAAATTCTACTTTCAGGTTTTGGAGTAGGATTTTCAATTGCTACTTGTTTGCTATACATGCAAGATCCAATTCTAACGAAGTCAATTCTACTAGATATTTAATAAATTCACTACATGATATTGTTGGATATTGTTGTTCCATTGTATAATTCAAAAACAAGTATTGCTAATTTAATTGCAAGGTTAAATCAGTGGAGAGATTCAATTGATTTTGATTTTCGGGTAGTGTTTGTTGAAGATGGGAGTATAGAATCATGTAAAGAAACGTTAGTAGGAAGTGAAAAGAAATTTGAACACCAATATGTTCAGTTGGCAACTAATTATGGTCAGCATACTGCTACTGCAGTGGGGTTAAGTAAATGCTCTGCCCCCTTTATTGTAACAATTGACGATGATTTACAGCACGATCCATTTGAGATTGATAAACTGCTAGAACACCAAAGTAAAACGAATGCGGATCTTGTTTTTGGCACGTTTCGTGAAAAAAAACACTCCTTTACCAGAAACCTAGGGAGTAAGGTGCTGAAGGCCATATTTAAGTTAGAGAAAGTTGATTATTCAGAAGTTACTTCATTTAGGTTAATGAAGTTAAGCGTTGCAAATCAGTTCAAGAATTTTCAGAGACCCATTGTTTTTATTGAAGAACACTTGGTTCGAAGTGCATCTTCTCGATCCAGTTGTGTGGTTAACCACTCTGAAAGAGAGCAGGGTAAATCAAGTTACTCGAATTGGAAGTTGATTCTTTTTGCGTTTAAGGTCGTACTATTTCATTCCTCTTTACTATTAAAATTGGTGGTAAGGCTTGGGATTTTTATTGCTGTTATATGTTTTATACTAGGGTGTTACTATATTCATAAAAAAATTGCTTACGATGCGCAAATGGGTTTTTCCTCGATCATCGTTTCTATCTTTTTTTCCACAGGAATTTTATTAATCACCTTAGGAATTATCGGAGAGTATATTCGCAGAATTTGGGTTGGACAACAAGGTTTAGATCAAATTTTAATTGTTGAAGATAAAAGTTGATGGAGAGATTTAGTGTTAAACTGGAGCCGTTAACTGAAGAAGCTGCTTTGATTGTTCGTGAGTGGCGAAACGCCGCTCGGGTGAATCAATTTATGGATTTTAAAGATCACATTTCAATAGAGCAACAAAAGAATTGGTTTGAGCAGTTGCAAAAAAGCAACGATTATTATTTTATTATTCAATCATCCGAGGACCTTGTTGGGTTAATCCATTTAAATAGAATGAACGCTCAATTAAAAAGCGCTTATGCCGGATTGTTTGTTGGAAATGAAGCTTATGAAGGAACGGGAATAACTTTTCAGGCGTCAGTTCTGTTGCTCGATTTTGCGTTTAACACGCTTGAGCTTATTGAGGTGTATGCAAAAGTTCATCGACTTAACAAGGCTGCTTTAGCATACAACGAAGCGTTAGGTTTTCAGCCTGATGGCACTGAGTCTGGAGACTTTTTGCGACTGAAACTTAGACGGGAAGAATACAATCGCTCGAGACAGGCACTGGTTAGCTTATTACCGTTGTAAAATTCTCCATCGCATTTCGTCCAACTTTAGTTTCATTTTTTGAAGCGAGCTTTTTCCGGAAAGCGCAAGATAATCTGTAGCGAAAATACTAGGGTTAAGAACCCATTTTAGAGAGCGTTTAAGAATTGACTCTGTTCCGTAAGGAAACTTCTTAAGGTCGTAGTTAGATTTAAGATTTGGATGGATATTTTTGAAAAAAACCGCCTTATTGTGTTGGTAATAAGCATCTTTTTTGAAACCAAGAACATTCATTCCAATATGAAAAGTTAAATGACTATCCGTTAGAATAAGCAGATTTTCGGACAATGCAACAAGGTTGTGCAGCAGGCTTACTCCAGAAAAAGGAACACCAACACAAATATCATCTAACAAGAGTTTTTCAAGCAGGTCTGCTTTAAAAACAAAACAGTCGAAGCCGGGATGGGACATGCCCAAGTTGGCATATATTTCTGGCAGCTGATCTACCCGATTAAAATTAGAGGTTAGCCTTCGTTTGTTGATTATAATTGCATCGTTTCCTTTTTTGATGTAATTCGCAACAGCGTCATAAAAGTAGGGCATTAGTCCAATGTCCACATTGGTATAAATGATGTAATCAACATTCTCAATTTCTTTTGATTTGTTTAGTATATCCTTTAGTAAAGGCAATTTTCTGCCGGAAACTTTTGGGTTGCAATCGGCAACAGATCTATTTAAGTTTGAAAGTTGACGGATGTGATCAGGAATAATTTCTTTGTCTTCAGGATACTGAGTGCTGGCTAAAACAATTTCAATTGCGATGTTTTTTGTAAAGTTTTTTGCATTCAGCATGCTAGCAAAAGTGATCGGCTGTGCTGCGTAAAGCTCATGACTTTTAGTTACTTTTACTGGGTTTACAAGGTGAGCTAATTTTAGCAACAGATTCTATTTAATTATTCTTTGGTAAAAGTAAATTTAAAAACCAATTGATAAAAGGGTTTATTTTAGATTACTATTCTTGTATTTATAGCGCGAATTTTTTCTATGCCACCAGTTCAAACCACCATTTACACCTCAAGTCATGATTCTTTGAAAGATTCAATTCTGAAGTCTTGGAAATATAGAAGTCTTATATGGGTTTTTGCAAAACGAGATTTACGAGTAAAGTATGCTCAAACATACTTGGGCATAGGGTGGAGTATTTTTAAGCCACTGCTTGCTTTGGGCATTTATGTTGTTTTTGGACACCTGTTGAATTGGTCAACAAATGATATTCCATATGCTGTATATGTTTTGTCAGGATTAATAGGTTGGAATTTATTTACG
>JBLHTZ010000017.1:0-46673 GCA_047627915.1 Vicingaceae bacterium | reverse complement strand
CAACAACAATTTGTGTTGGGCGCTTCAAGGCCTTTATTTGATTCATAATCGCAGCTCCACCGTATACTACTTCAACGTTAAGTTGCTTGTAGTTTGAAGAAAAATCAACCAATTGTTTAGCTGTCTGCTGTCCTAGCTCTCTCGTTGGAGCCATAATAAGGGCTTGTGTCGCCTTATTGTCGCTATCTACTAAATCAATTAGGGGCAAACCAAATGCCGCAGTTTTACCAGTACCTGTTTGAGCAAGACCGATAAAGTCAGTCTTTCCTCCTTTTAATAATAATGGAATTGATTTTTCTTGGATAGGCGTCGGGGTTGTAAACCCCATTTCTTCTATTACTTTCAACAGGTTTGTTGATAGTCCTAGGCTTTCAAATGTATTCAAATAATGCTTATTTAATGAACTGCAAAAGTACCCAAAGCATTTGAATCGGTATTATTTAATTAAAAACCACTTAAAAATAACCTTTAAAACAATAGAAAAGAGATTATTATCCCCAACGAAATTATTAAAACCCAATAGATATAATACAGTATTCCGATGCAGGCATACCTCCAAAAAGTTGAAAAAATTGATTTTGGATATACTTCCTTCAAAGAAAAGAATAAATAGACAGCACTAGCCACAAATGCAACCCAAATAAACACATTGATATCGAACAAATACGACAGCAGTATAGCCAATGCATAAATAAATAAACTAAACGTGTGTATTTGAAGCGAATGAATTAAATGCGCAACGAACGGCTTCCGTTCTTTGTAATAGAACAAGAAAAAGAACAGGGCCAAACCAGGTATAAGCGCTACCATACTCAAAGATAAATTCCCTAAAATAAACCGAGTAATAACCTTCGAATTTGAACGGTACATTTTAATGGTCTGCAATGCTAGTATTCGCTCATATGGACCAAGACTGTCAGACTGTAAACTATCCAACAGAGCTTCATCGGAATAACCATTGTCATACCGGTATTTTTTAAGTGCATCTAACCTACTTATGTTTATGTTATAGCCGTAGTCTAAAGAGTTAAATTTCACAAAACTCTTGTTCGGAGCACCACTAACTACTTCACTTTCTAAAGTATCGTTTTGATAAGAAATGTTTTGATCAAGCTCGTTCGCTTTGATCAGTGAGTCCATTTTTTGAACTACAAGAACACTGTCTACACCTTCTAAGGAATCAATTAATGCTGCAAAGTCTTCCAACTTGACAACCAAATCCGACGGCTTCTTTTTAGATAGATCAATATTGTCTTTACTTTCTGCTTGCTTTGATTCTAGCCTAGATTCCTTCACCTTTTTATCGACAAAAGCGCCTAAAATAAAAAAGAAGAAGATACTTATGAGCAGGTAAAACCGAAATGGATTGACAAACCTTACGCGTTTACCCTTTATAAATTCAGATACCAATTTTCCGGGTTGAAACAGAAAAGGAAGGATAGTCCTTCCAATTCTTGTATCAAACGATAAGTAATTTTCAATAAACTCATGAAATACTGCTTTTAACGTAAGGTTGTTGTCATCTAACCGTTGTCCACAATTGAAACAGTAGGTATCGGTAGGAGTAAGGTTTTCTCCGCAATTAAAGCAATGTTTTTCAGTCAATTAAGCTAGTTTTGAATTAATATTTTTTTCTCTACAATTTGCCCGTTATTTGAAATTCTTAAGATATAATAACCATTCTCAAATTTAGAAACGTTTAGCGTTTCTTCACTATTCTCTTGTAAATTTAATCTTTCACTTAATACAAGTTGTCCTGAAACAGTAAATAATTCAGCTAACGTATTTTTTACATCGCTTGCTGTGTTTTTAAGTTTAATTATGTTTCTTGTTGGGTTTGGATATACCAACAACTCATTGCGCAAGGTAGCTTCCGCATATCCAACAGATACATTCTCAGTTAAATTAAGTGTAGTAGTGTTTCCACCGTCTCCTCCATTATTACTATTGTTATTTACAGCAGCTCCACCACCATAAAAAGTAACTGTTCCTGTTCCTGCACCCGGTGCAGTCCATTGAGTTGAAAATACATTCGAAATGCTTTTCCCAGCATGTTCAGCATACTGTCTACCATTGCCAAGTGGTACTAACCTTGTATTAGCAGCAGGTGTTGAAAATCCGTTAACCGGGCCATTTGAACTATTTAAACTTACCATTTGAAAACCGTAACGGTTAGCTCCAATTGCATTTACAGTAAATTCTGCATCGTAAACAGTACCGGGTATATATGAGGTAACTGGGTTTCCTTGCACATCTTTTATGACCATAGAAACGGTAGTGCTAAATCCGGTTCCATGACAAGATCTACATGTTGTAGTTTCCCCAGGCGCTCCGGTATTTCCTGAATTTTGACTGAAAGCAGGACCCCCTGAATATGAAGTTAAGGTGATTTGAACTACTACAGCAAGTATAGAAAGGCCGAAAATAGAGAGTAGTGTTTTTTTCATGCGTTTATTTTTTTAAGGTTTTAAAGTAATTATATTTTAATTGATGATTTTAACATCAGAAAGACGAACAATGTTTAAATCAATTGAAAATAATGTTTAACGTCACAAAGACGACCATAATTTGATAAAAGTTTATTCTAATTTTGAAAAAAATGTGAATATGAAAAACCTATTACTTTTAGCTTTTACCTCCGTTTTTGTTGGGTCTATTTATGCACAAGTTCCTTCAAATAGAACAGTTTATGACTGTGCCAATACTTCCAAAAACATTTATTCAACATTGGCTACTGGAAAATCGGTTATTATTTTACACAAAGGTGTTGATTGTTCAATTTGCAGAGGTGCTGCTAGCGGTTGGCAAACCTGGGCTGCTGCAAACACTAGCAATGTTGAAGTATGGGGAGCCATAACGTATACCTATTCCGGCAGTGCCTTTCCTGTAGCAAACATTTGCACATTAACAAATAACTGGGTATCAACTTACGGCTGGAATGATATATTCACTTTTCCAGACTCAAACCGTTTGTGGGTACAAGCAGGCTCTCCAAGATACTATGTTTACTCTGCCATAGATTCAAGTATTGTGTACCAAGGTCCAAGTAGCTCTATCGCTAGAAATACAGCAATTGCTCAATCTACTGTTGGCATTAATAGGAGCATTTTAGAAGACGCTCAAGTGTATAGTTACAACGGGGAATTGATTATAAACAATTTACCGAATGAAATCAAAGCGCTTAAGATATTCAATGCAAATGCTCAATTAATAGTTGAAAAAGAAACGCAAGCGAACAATCAAATTATCAATTTGTCGAACTATGGAAAAGGCGTATACATTATACAGTTCATAAGCCCAAAAGGAATTGAATCTAAGAAATTAATTTTTTAATAACTCTATCATCGATCGCTGAAACCCTTCCGCATTGATCCATTTTTGATTCGCTGCAGTTTGCTGTATTCTTTCTACCCTAGCTATAAATTCTTCTTTTAAGAATTGTTGATTGATAACTACTAAAGCTTTTCTAAAAGAACCTAACATACTTTTGTAAAAGGCCTCTTGAACAATGGGTCTTTCCTCATTATAAGCTTGAGCAATTTCAATGTTATACAGCATCAAATCAATAATTTGAGAAGCCTCAATTTCTAATTTTTTAAGGTGTTCAATGTGTTTTTGAGCTACGGACCTCCTTTTCTTTGGCTTTCGTTTACCTTCAGGGAAATATTCTCTAGCAATTTTCAATTTTACTTCCTCTACCCTCTTTTGTTCATTTGGATTGAAAGAGAAGTCATAGAACTCTTTAACTTCTTTAAATCGCAAATATAAATCGAGCAGTTGTTCTCCCAATTCTTCCTTATCGCAGGTTTTTATAAATTTTGTAAGTTTTGTTTTGCTCATAATAATGAAAAAGGCCCTTGCTTCAAAAGTAAGAAACAAGGGTCTTTATAATGCTTTAGAGGTATTTTAAAATAAACCAAAATAATTAAACACAGTTTTCTAAAACATCTTTTTTTAACCGCTTTTGTGAAACACAAAAAACTTAGTACAAAGGTGTACATGCATTGTGGATAAAAAACGAGTATAAATACCTGTTTCTTGGTTTTTTTTAAAGAGATTTAAGGAATTATTTATTAAATTGATATTATTATGGCAGACTACACAATTACTGAAACAGAGGCTGTTTCTTTAACAACTGAATACAGAAATACCCATGAAGGCCAAACAAGGGCTTTCAAAATTGACAAAGCAGAAATTGATAAAATTTTTGCTGAACATACATCAGCAACGGGAATTCGAGCGTACCTAGGAGAAGATGCAACGGGATTAAATCTTGTGATGGTCGCTACAGATGCTCAAGGGAATGACATTTTGGATACTTTCTATGATAAAACCACAACTTGTCCTACAAATTGCGGAAACCCAAATGTATTAAATGGTCTGTAAATGCCTTGGTGGGGAAAGCTAATTTATTTTATAGGGGCTTGGATAACTCTTTTTCCTATTCTAACAGGACTGTATAGAATTAAACATTTAGATCTAAAGACTTTGTCTGTATTTATTTGGATGTGTTCTATGTTCTTGATCGAATTGTACTCTTCCCACCAATCAAGCTTGAGCATAAACAATAGTCCTTCAGGGCATTTAATGATTTTTTTAAACGCCTTGTTCGGAGGTTGTTTTTTTTACTTTGCTGTTGATAGCGCTGTTTTAAAAAAAGTCATTCTTGGAAGCGGATTGTGTTTATTACTCTATTTAACGATTAATCCGTTTTTAATTTTAAGCCCTTCAGGCATGAGGGCAATGAACTCATCTTATGGAATACCAATAACGATTCAAGCGTATGCGTTAATGGTTTGGAGTTTTATCTATTTATTTGACTTATTACAAAAGGAGCAAATGTTGGAGTTATCTCAGTCTCCCGAATTTATTATTGCAATAGCAATTTTATTCTATTTTGGAACGACTCAATTTGTACAACTATTTCAGGACTATGTAATGAGGCACATAAAAGAAATGCGATTTGTTTTTCGGTATGTTGACATTTGTATCATGATTGTATATTACTTTTTAATTGGTATTGGATTATGGAAGAGGAAATTGCAGAAAATATAGTTCAAATAATTGTCTTAGGAACGTTAGGTTTATTCACCTTTTTTGGTGGAGTTTTAACCTTTATTATTCTGTACCAAAAGAAAATCATTAGAACGCAAAAGGAGAAACAAGAGTTAGAAACTCAGTTTCAGAAGGAAATACTTCACAATTACATTGAAACACAAGAACAGGAACGCCAAAGAATAGCTTCAGATTTACATGATAATGTTGGAGCTTCTCTAGGTGCTGTTAAGATGATGATGAATCAGATTACTGCTACTTCGGATAAAGAAAAAGAAGTAATCAAAGAATGTAAAGACATTATTCACCGCACTGCAGAAAGTACGCGTCAGATTTCTCACAACTTACTTCCTCCTTCGCTAGAGCGATTGGGCTTAGTAAAAGTATTAGAGCGATTAGCAAAGAATCTTACAAGCAGTGATTTTAGGATGGAAGTAATCACAGACCCTTCGATCTCTTTTACTCAAGAACAACAATTGGCCTTGTTTAGAATTACTCAAGAATTAACAGCGAATACATTAAAGTACGCCAATGCGTCATATATAAGAGTTGAAATTTCCAAAAACACCGCTGGAATTATTTTTGATTACTTCGATGATGGAATAGGTTTTAACGCTAAGGAATCGAATGGTTTAGGTTTAAAAAATATAACGACAAGAGTTGAGATGATAAAAGCCAAACATAAATTTTATACAGAGCCCAATGTTAGGAGCGGAATTGTGATTAATATTTCTTTAGAACATGATTAGGATTGGAATTGCAGAAGATCAGGCGCTTTTTAGAAAAGGAATAGTTGGTCTATTAAATTCATTTGATAACATTGAAGTTGTTGAAGAAGTGGGAAATGGACAAGAAATTTTAAATCGTTACAAAGAGTTACACGATGGGCAAGAAACGTTACCAGACGTTACTATCTTAGATTTAAATATGCCTATTTTAGACGGAATTAAAACCACCGAAAAGCTCAAAGAACTTCACCCTGATTTAAAAATTATTATTATTTCATCATTTGATGATCAAGATATTGTGGTGCACCTGTATGAAAAAGGAGCCAATGCTTATTTAGATAAAAATGCAGAGCCTGAAGAAGTTGAAGAGGCGATAAATGCTGTTTTTGAGAATGATTTTTTCTTTAACAAAGCAGCTAAAACTGCACTGGAAGATGCAAGTACAGACGCCAAAGGTACAATTGTCCTTCACTCGAAAGACACCTTGTCCGAAAGAGAATTAGAGGTTTTAAAATACATTTGTTACACCAAAACTACAGAAGAGATAGCGGAAATAATGAACTTAAGTAAAAGGACAATTGAAGGCCATCGGCACAAACTTTTACAAAAAACCAATTCGAAAAATACAACTAGTCTGGTAGTGTTTGCACTTAAAGCAAAATTGATCAGTGTGTCGGAATTAAAAGTTAATCTCTTTTAACGAACTCTTGTCTAATTTGAGAATTTAGTCTTCTATAATAATCTTGCTCTAACCAAACTAGATAGTTTTTAGTGGTTTTAATGGTACAGTAGGAATAATGCTTGATCCGATCTTGAATATCGTCGCGAAGTTCCTTTGCTAAATCCAAAGCATCCCACATATCCTGTGCATTTTCAATACACATTCTTGTATGCTGGTCAATCGATTTTGTAATTACAACTTTAGAATGCTGCCCTAAGCTCATCGCGTGATTGTATTCCGTTTTAATGTTCAAATCAATTTTATCAGATTTTGAGAACTTAAGTCTTAAATCATCAGGCATTTCATAAACAAACTGGCGTTCTATTACTTCATCTGACTTTAAATCATCGTAATACTGATGTGGAGCTTGAAAAATATGGTACCAATCTACCGGAGAATCCCACAATCCAAAACGATGTAAGTTATTTCCTAAATCAATTACCGAAAATGTTTTTTTCGTCTCTGTAACTCTAGATCCGCGACCAATCATTTGATGATACAACGCCAATGACCGGGTAGCTCGATTTAAAATAATTGTCTCAACAGTAGGTTCATCAAAACCTGTAGTTAAAATTCCAACAGAGGTTAAAATGGCATCAGGTGTGTGCTTGAACCACTGCAATATCTCCCTTCTCTCCTGCTCTCCAACATGGTGATCTAAGTGCTGGATTTCATAACCAGCAGCCTTGAATGTATCGTATACACCAAAAGAAGTAGCAATCCCGTTGTTAAAAATTAAGGTTTTTTTACCCTTTGATTTTTCCTCGTATGCTCGAACTAACTTCTCTTGCATCATGTAGTTTCCATACAGCTGCTCTGATGATTTTACTGTATAATCACCATTAATTCCAACTTTTAACGTATCCAAACTAACATTGTAGCTATAGGTAGTTGCTCTGGAGAGGTAACTACTATTTACCAAACTACTGATGGATTCGCCAATTACCAGTTCTTGGTAATTTTCATTCATCGGTAGCTTAATACTAGAGCTTAAAGGAGTTGCTGTTACTCCTAAAATGTTAACGTCCTCAAAATACTTAAATAACTTTCTAAAGCTATTGTAGTGTGCCTCATCTACAATTACTAAGCCTATGTTATTTAAAGTAATTTTTTCTTCTTGAAGTCGATTATTCAACGTTTCCACCATTGCAACGAATGCAATGTAATCGTTGTCATCTGAAACTGACTTTACTTTACTATCGATAATCATATTATCAACATTAAATTCCGAAAGCATTCTAGATGTTTGCTTGCATAGCTCAATTCGATGGGTAAGAATCAGAACCTTTTTACCTGTTTTTTTAACGTAACGTCGAGTAATCTCAGAAAAAATAACCGTTTTCCCACCACCCGTTGGCAACTGAAAAAGAACGTTGTGATTGTCCTCTAATTCGTTAAGTTTCTTAGAAATTTCTTGAATAGCAGCTTCTTGAAATGGATATAAATCCTTTCCATCTTCACTACTATCAATCTCACTTAGGTCTATCGTTCCGTTTTCACTCATAGGGAATTGCAAAAGTATGGGAAAAGTTAAGTTCTATAGGTATCTATGCAGTAAATTTTTATTTTTTTTTTAAAGTTTGATTTTCATTAGCTTAGTCAAGTAAAATTTTTTTATGAAAAAATTTAGTCTAAGTCTATTATTAATTGGTCTAAGTTGTAGCGTCTTCTCAGTTTAGATGACATTATTTTTTCGTCTATTATGGGTTTTTTTTAATAAAAAAAAACATGTTCAACATTCGCTACTACTCTTTTTAGAAATACAATTTTGTCAAAGAAACTGGTAGTGAATTTTGGCTAGTAAAGTGGCATATATTCTATACCTTTTTGAATAGAATGAATCATTTTTTTTAGCCAATAATGATTTTCAATTAGCCTCTACAAATTATTACCTTTGCCGCCTTTAAAATAAGGAAGCAATGAAGTTAGCAGAAGAAATTTCGAAACGTAAGACATTCGCTATTATCAGTCACCCTGATGCAGGAAAAACGACACTTACTGAGAAGTTTCTACTATTTGGTGGAGCGATTCAAACTGCAGGAGCAGTTAAGAACAACAAAATTAAGAAGTCAGCTACTTCCGATTTTATGGAGATTGAAAAGCAAAGAGGGATTTCGGTTGCAACATCAGTAATGGGCTTTCAATACAAGGACAAATTAATAAACCTCTTAGATACTCCAGGTCACAAGGATTTTGCAGAAGACACCTATAGAACGTTAACCGCAGTTGATTCAGTTATTTTAGTTATCGATTGTGTAAAAGGTGTGGAAGCGCAAACCGAGAGATTGATGGAAGTATGCCGCATGCGAGATACTCCTGTGATTGTTTTCATTAATAAAATGGACCTCGAGGGTAGAGATGCCTTTGAATTACTAGATGAACTAGAGGAGAAATTGAACATTAAAGTCAGACCAATGACTTGGCCAATTGGAATTGGAGCCACATTTAAAGGCGTATATAATCTTGGAGATTCAAGTTTAAACTTATTTGAATCTTCTAAAACAAAGATTTCAAAAGACGTGACTAAAATTAGCAGTTTAAATGACCCTAAGCTGGACGAAATAATTGGAAGTCAAGCTGATCAATTGAGAGAAGACGTAGAGCTAGTTGAAGGAGTATATGATCAATTAGACAATGAAGCTTACCTGAGAGGTGAGATAGCACCAGTATTTTTTGGTTCTGCAGTGAACAATTTTGGAATACAAGAAATGCTGGATCAATTTATCGAGATAGCGCCTACTCCAAGGGCTCGTGAAACAAACGAAGGGATAATTAATCCAGAACGAGAAAAGTTTAGTGGTTTTGTATTTAAAATACATGCCAACTTAGATCCCAAACACAGAGATAGAATTGCATTCTTACGAGTTTGTAGTGGTAAGTTTGAACGGAACAAGTTTTTCCACCACGTTAGACTTGATAAAGGTCTTCGATTTAGTAACCCCACCTCTTTCATGGCAAAAGACAAGAGTGTTATAGATGATGCTTACCCAGGAGATGTTATTGGACTTTACGATACAGGGAATTTTAAAATTGGTGATACCTTAACAGAAGGTGATAATTTTACATTTAAAGGTATTCCTAGCTTTTCACCTGAGATCTTTAAGGAGGTAATTAACAACGATCCCATGAAATCCAAACAGTTGGAAAAGGGAATACATCAATTAACAGAAGAAGGCGTTGCGCAGCTTTTTACGGCTCGAATGGGAAATAAAAAGTACATCGGTACTGTAGGAGAACTTCAATTTGAAGTAATTCAATATAGATTGAAGCATGAATATGGTGCTTCTTGTACTTTTTCTCCCTTAAATTTCTATAAAGCTTGTTGGTTCACTTCTAAAAATAAGGAAGAGCTAGAAGAGTTTGTAAGACTTAAGTCTAATTATATCGTTCACGACAAAGATCAAAACTTAGTCTTTCTGGCTCAAACTGCAGGCATTTTACAAATAACAAAGCAAAACTACCCTGCTGTTGAGTTCCACTTTACTTCAGAGTTTAAAGCGCAGGCAGTTTAAGCAAGAATTCTTTTCATTTCTTTTTTGAAGAGTTCCATGTCTTGCATTTCATTATGCGTAGATCCTTCCACCCTATAAAAATTAATTTTAGGGTTTGCATTTTTTAGCTGCTGTCCAAGATAGAAAGGTACCTTCCGATCTTCTGTCCCGTGAAACAAGTAGATAGGAACTTGTACACTTTTCAAGTATTTATTCGTTCTAAAATAGTATTTCGAAATCCAGCTTGCCGGTAGGTATGCCTTATGGTAATTAATTAGTGAGACAAAATTAAAATAAGGAGCCTCTAAAAATAAACTTGAGCAGGCCTGTCTACTTGCTAATCTCGCAGCAATACCTGTTCCTAGTGAAAATCCATAAATATGAATTTTAGACGCATCGTATTCCTTGAGCAGTATCTCATAAAGTCGCTTAGTGTCCCGCTGCAATAAGCGTTCTCCCTTAATCTTCCCATCGCTCTTGCCAAAACCTCTGTAATCAAACATGAAAACATCGTAATCCAAGTTGATAAAAAAGGGAGCAAAGTCTCCCCAATATCTCAAGTTATCAGCATTTCCATGAATGTAAAAAATGAGGCCTTTTGATTTTTTAGCTCTAAAAAGTAGGCAATTTAGAGAAATGCCAGCGTCAACCTCGTAAAACCGTTCTTCAAATTCAGTTTCAAAAGGATAGTGATAATCTCTGGCAAGCTTTATCGGTGAAAAAATAATCTTTTCCTGAAGGAAGTAAAAAGTTAACAAAACACCCGCAACAAGACCTCCAAGAACTATTAAAATAAGAAAAGTCCAAATTAAGGTTTCCACATTTTAAATGTACGACCGTATTTATTCAATGCCTATCCTTTTTGACACTATTTTTGAAAAGTAATTATCAATTAACAAGCGTTAACAGCCCTATTTAGACCTAAGATTGTATTTTTGTTAAAAGCATTTTTTATGAGAAAATTATCTTACTTACTTGTTCTGGCTTCTTTATTGATTATTGGGAACGAAGGCAAAGCACAAAAAGGATACTCTATTGATATAACAATAGATGGATTAACTGACTCCACGGCCTACCTTGCGTATTATTATGGCAAGGGCCAATATTATAGAGATACAACAAAGATTAGCGGTCAGGGAGAAATGAACTTTAAAGGTTCAGATACTTTAGAACACGGAATGTATTCCCTTATCATAGGTCAGAGAAAGTGGTTTGACTTTATGCTCGACAATCAAACGATTTCCTTAAAAACTGATACTTCATACACGATACTAAATATGAAGGTCAAAGGAAGTGAAGAGACCAAAATATTTTACGAATACTTAGCGTTTTTAAATGAGCGGCAAGCAACAGCTAAAAAATTGTCTGAAAAGAAAAAGACTGGAACTGACCGTGAAAAGAAAGATGCTGATGCGGCGCTAAAAAATCTTGATACGGAAGTTAAAAACTACATTGCGCTATTCCACGATAGACACCAAGGTTCATTCACTAGTAATTTTATCTACGCAGTCGAATACCCAAATGTTCCTGATACCCCAAAAAATGAAGATGGATCTGCAGATAGCACATTTGCTTTTCGTTATTTCAAAGCTCATTACTTTGATAATTATGACTTTACTGATGGAAGGCTTTTGCGAACAACTACCTTTCATGACAAGATTGTTTTTTACGTGAATAAACTAACTGTTCCTGACCCTGACTCCCTTATCATTTCATTAGACTACGTTCTTGGCAATGCTAAGCAGAACCCAGACTTATTTAAATATGCGTTGACACATTTTACATCGTATTTCGAACGTTCAGAGAATATGGGTATGGATGCGGTTTTTGTGCACTTAGCGAAAAACTATTTCATGAATGGAAAGGCAAAAGAGTGGTTTACTGACAAGCAATTGGAAAAATTGAGTGAGCGAGCAAACGCATTAGATCCCCTATTGATAGGTAAAAAAGCACCTAATATCGTAGTAAAAGATACAGCTCAAAAGGAGTTTTTAGAGTTATATGCTGTTGAAGCGGATTTTACTATTGTTTACATCTGGTCGCCTGAATGTGGTCATTGTAAAACATCAACTCCAAAGCTTAAGACTTTATACGATAAAATGAAAGACAAAGGAGTTGAAGTATTCGCTGTTGGAAATGAATTTGAGAATGAGGAATGGATCAAGTTTATTAAAAAACATGATTTAAATTTTATAAACGGATCAGATGGAGAAACGTTCCAAAGTAACTTCAGAACGCTTTATGATGTATATAGCACGCCACAGACATACTTGTTAGACAAGGATAAAAAGATTCTTTCCAAAAAAATGAGCATCGAATCATTAGAGAATATATTAGAATACTTTATAGAAGAGAGGGATAATTCAAATGAAAAATAAACTTGCGCTAATTATTCCTGCTTTGATCTTATGTGTTGGGATAGGTGTTGCTTATAAAATGATTAAGGAAGACAGGGTTTTACCAATCTACTCCCCTGCAATGATCAATCCTGAATTGGTGGACGAGTCCAAACAAAATGTTACAAAAGGTCACAGAATTGCTGATTTTAAATTAATCAACCAAGACGGGGAAGAAATTACCAATAAAGACTTTGATGGATTTTATTATGTGACCGACTTCTTCTTTACGACTTGTCCTACAATTTGTCCTAGTATGAGTGCACAAATGCAACGGGTGCAAAAAAAATACATGGACGATGAGGATTTTAAAATTTTATCCCACACAGTTCAACCAGAAGTCGACTCAGTTCCTGTATTAAAAGAATACGCCAATCTATACGAAGCAAATCCTAACAAGTGGATTTTTGTGACCGGGAGTAAGAAAGTCATCTATGATTTAGCACGGAAAAGCTACTTTGCAGCAGTTACTGAAGGTGACGGCGGACCTAACGATTTTATTCACACTGAAAATTTTGTACTCGTTGATAAAGACAAAAGAATTAGAGGTTTTTATGACGGAACTTCTTCTGAATCAGTTGATAAACTGATTGTTGATATCGAAATCTTACAACAAGAGTATGATTAAGAAAGTAGCTTACGTTGTTTTTATTATAATTTTTGCCAGTTCATGCTCTGTTTTTAAAGGAGTTGAAGGAGTTAATGGACGAAATGGAAAGGTGATTGGTGGATCTCCAAGTAAGGATATAAGAACCGGAATTAAACGATCAGAACGAAAACAAAAGCGTCAATACGATCGAGAAATGAAAAAGCGCGCTAAGCGTTTGGGAACAACAAAAAAGCGATAAGTTACTCTCCAAAGATGAGTTTTTTCAAGTGCTCATCCTTATAAAACTCGTCTGGTGTAGTTTCAATTACACTGCCACAATCAACCACCCAAACTTTATCAGCAATAGACAATGCCTTTTCAATTTGATGGGAAGAAAACAAGACCGCTCTCCCCGACTCTTTCTGCGACTGAATCAGCTGAAACATGGAATTAGAACTTTTGACATCTAAATGCGTGGTTGGCTCATCTAAAATGATCAAGTCGGCGTTTTGAGCAATTGCTCTTGCTAAATATACCTTCTGGCGCTCACCATCACTCAATTGAGCCATGGTCTTCTCTCTTAAGTACTCAATTTTACACGAAGAAAGTGCGCCTTGAATACAATCTAAATCTTCTTTCGTTTGGTTGACCATCCAACTGGTGTGAGGGTATCTTCCAAAACCAACAAAACGTTCAACGGTAATAATAGATCGCACGTTTTCACTGGAACTTACGTAAGCAATTTTTTGGGCCAGACTTGATTTATTCCATTGTTTAAATTCCTTTCCAAATAGATGGATCTCTCCTTGTGCTATATTTATTAGTCCACAGATACTTTTTAGTAAAGTTGACTTACCTGAACCGTTCTCACCAATTAGTGCTATAATTTGATTTGATTCTAAACTTAAACTTACTTGGGAAAGTATGTTAAAACGTTTGGAATAGGCCACCGAAATAGTATCAATATGTAGGATAGTAGAACTCAAAACGATTGACTTAGATTTTTCTTTCCAAATAGGATCCAAAGTATAATGGGTATTCCTATAATTGAAGTGATTGAATTAATTGGTAAACTCGTTCCATTCGTTGGAATGTGCGAGATTAAGTCACTTAACAATAATATATTTGCACCCAAAAGCAGACAAATTGGAATCAAAACGAGGTGGTCGTTTGATTTTAAAAGTAATCTGCTCAAGTGAGGAATAATAATTCCAACAAAGCCAATTGGACCGCAGAAAGCGGTTGTAAGACCAGCCAAAACACCTGTAATTAACACTATACTTAACCTAACGTGAAGTATTTTTATTCCTAACATCTTTGCAAAATCTTCACTAATCAGAACGGCATTTAATCCTTTGTAATTATACATAGCATATGCTGCTGACAAAATTAAACTGATAAAGAGAATTAATAACTCACCATAAGAAACCGCAGAAAGACTACCTAAAGTCCAAATTATAAATGATTTTAATTGAAAATCAGACGTAAAAAACTGAATTAAACCAATTATTGCTGTAGCAATAGAACCCATCATAACACCGAAGATGAGCAAGGTCATCACATCTTTTATTTTAAATGAAACAACCAATAAGATTAACATCATTACCAATGCGCCTAAAATAGCCGAAACATTAATGGCAGAACCTGTTGCGACTACAACGCCTATAATGCCTGCTCCCATTACAAGGAAGGCGACGCCTAAACCAGCACCCGAACTAATTCCTAAAAGGTAAGGACCTGCAAGTGGATTTCGAAATAACGTTTGCATCAATAAACCTGCTAATGAAAGTGCTGCTCCGCACAATATTGCTGTAAGTGCTTTTGGAATTCTCGATTGTACAACAATGAAATTAAATACATCTGAGGTTTCAGCTCCTGTTAGCCAAAGTTTAAAATCTGCAAATGGTATACTAACACTGCCGCTCAAAACGTCAATCACAGCTAAAATTAGCACTGAAATACTAAGCAGTATAATTACGCTCCACCTGGTCATTCGAAAATGGTTTGATAAAAAGTTAGGCTATCATTTGAATTTTTATGAAAGATAGACACCAAATCACTCAAAATCAAGTCTGGTCTTACGACTCCCATTTCCCAATAATCGTTTGCGCCTAAAATGTTCGACCTCTTATAGTTAGAATAAACATTCTTTTTCTGAAATGAGTTAAACTGTTTGAAAAAAGTATTGTTTTCTACTAAGCCTGAATCGGTAGTTAAACGTCCTGGGTGAATCCAAAAGTCAGCTTGCATTCCTCTACTTATGGCTGTTTCAATATCAAGAGGTATGCTGGCACTTTGCTTGTAATCATTCCAGATATAGTCAGCAGAGGCATCTCGTATCAATTGAGCTTGATAAGATTCGCTTCCACTTACATACCAACTCCCTTTCCAAGGTAACCCAATAGTTACTGTTGGAATTGAAGAATATAACTGAGATTGAGTTCTGATTGAATCGTATCTGTATTCCACCATCTCAAGATGTGCATCCGCTTTTTGCTTTGTGTTGGTATCGAAAAAAGCTCCAAAAACCTCTAGCCATTTTGCCTTGTTTAATGGGTCAGATTCCATAAATTCAGAGATTAATACAACTGGTTGACCAAGTGCCCGAAGCTGCTCAACTGCATCATAAGATGCTGCATCAATAGCAAAAGTAAATAACACGTCTAAATCACTTTCAATTACTAATTCCGTGTTTAACGCTCTATTTCCTAATTCTTTTACTTTACCTGCTGTTATTCGTTCTTGAAAGTTTACGTCGTAAAATAAAGACATATTGCTAACAGCAGTAATTTTATTTTGCTGACCTAGTACATTTAGATATCCCAAGTGAGTAGTCGAATTAATACCAATCTTTTCAATGGGCAATCCAATAAAAACATCCGCTTCAATCCCTTGTGGCTTTCCTTCTAATTTAGAGTAAAGCACGTATCGTTCAATTGCAGAAGAATTCAAGAAAGGTTCGAAAATTTTAATAATTGTAATCCCTGCAGAATCCTTTATAGAATAATGCGTCTTGGACTCCAACTCGACAATCTCCTTTATCGAATCAATGGGTGTCGGTGTATTGCATGCCGTCAGCAATACGCAACATAAAATGAATGCTAAGATTTTCATGAAACGCTTTATCTACTTTCTTTATCCCAAATATCTTCCGTAATATTTGTTCCATTCTTAGTGTGGAAAACACCTCCCCATTTGTATAAGGTTTTTTCGTAGATATCCGTTTGTGTTCCTTCTACTACAATTCTTTTTATAGTAGTGCTGTTATTTTGATTCTCGAGAACTTCTTCCGTAACCCCTTGTGGATAATTAGCTGAAGACTGGTCTTGTCTTTCCTTCTTTTCCCCAATATAAAACTCTTCCTCCTCGTTTTTCTTTCTTCGTATTTTAGATTCGTTTACCAACTCGATAGTCTGCTCTTTTAGATCCTCTTCTAGTCCCTCTATGTCTAATTGATTATTCTTGAAACTTTCAGTATTTTCCCCTGCAAACTGTTTAATTTTAGTTGATTTATTGTCAGCCTTCGATTGGTAGTCTGACCTTCGGTCTGCAGATGACTTCGTGTATTCTGTTGTTTTTTCAATAAAGTCTTCCTCATCTTCCAAGATCTCCTCGTAGTTCTTAGGGTAAAACTCTGTGCTTCGACCCTGATGGAACTTCATTATTCTACTTTCCAAATCTTCAAACTTCTGCTGCGTATCAAGGATGTAATCGTTCTGCTTCTTATCTCTATTTTGTGTTGATTCATTTACTTCGCTATACTCGTTTTCCACCATATCTTTCTTCCCTTCAACAGTTTCCTCCATTCTTTTCTGATTGTACAATGAAATACTTTCAGCTAAAAGGTTTTCATCAAGCATGCTCCCTTCTCTTTTTCGCTCAAACGCTTTTACTCGCTCTTCATGAGTATTTTGAAGGTCACTCTCTTGCTCTTTAACCGTTTCATAATTCTGCAAGTTCATTTGTGAACTGATCTCGAACTGATCTGTCACGCTTACACTGATTTCTTCTAATCTTTCTATTGCATTTTGTCTTCTAGCTTCTTCTTTCTCTAAATTATCTTCTCTAACCTTAGCTAACACTTCTTCTTGTTCTTCTAATTCTGCGTTCTTTTCACTGTTCTGTTTCGCCCATAGTTCTTTGTAAATTCGCTCAATTTCGTCTTCTGCTTCAACGGTTATAGTTGCCTTTGGTCCTTTTTGAATCTCTATCGGCTTGTCAAGGTTTTTTCTTTTTTCTTCTTCTGCTAGTTCTAGCTTCTTTATCAATTCGTTCAATAACCCAATTTGAGTCTTAGGGTATTCTTCATCTGTTTTGATTCTTAAGGCATTTTCAAAATTACTTTTTGCATTTTGATACGATTCTATCTTAAAATTATTATCACCTTGAGTTATTAGATCCTGATAACGTTGTTCTTTTTGCTTAGTCGCTTTTTTAGCGTTCTGTTCAGCTTTTTTTGCAGCGTTCATCTGATTTAACATCGATTTTATCTTATCCAACTGCTCTTGCGGATAAGTTTCTTCAGCTTTTAAGCCAAGTGCTAATCGATATTCATTCTCAGCGTCATTGTAGTTTTTTTCTCTAAAATACTTATCGCCATTTGCAATTGCGGTTTGGTAAGAACTTTCATTTGCCGCAGCTTGCTCTTTCCGTAATCTGATTTCATCTTCTTTTGCAGCTAACTGATTTTGGATGTCCATGATCTCTTTAATCTTCATAGAAGGTAATTCTTCCCCAGGTAAAGTAGTCTTAGCCTGCTCATAGCTAGAAATAGCCTTACTCCACTCTTTGGCATCCTTTGCAATTTTCCCCGCTTGCATCAAAGCATCATACTTTTTATTCAATTCCGCCTGCTGTGCTTCGCTGGCGGCTGATCTTTTTGCAATTAAACCGTCAATTTCTGCAATCTTCTGAGGAGGATATGTTTCTTCCGGTTTAATGTTCAGTGCATTTTGAAATGCTTTTAATGCATTTTCTAAATCGTTTGCCGCTAACGCTTGATCTCCTTTTTCTAATGCTACTAAATAATCTTGATCCAGTTTAGCTCCTTTTGCTGCAGTAGCTTCGGCATTAACTCTTGCTTGCACTGCTGACCCAATTTTATTGATTTGATCTTTTGGGTATTGCTCGTCTTTTAAAGACAATGCTGCTTCGTAACTAACTTTTGCTGGTTTAAATTCTTTTCGAGCAAAATAAGCATCTGCTTCTGCAATTAAGGCATCAAATTCAGCATCAATCTTAGCTTGAGCCTCTGCAGCTGTTTTAGCTGCTTCTTCTCCTGCTAACGCTGCTAATTTTGTATCTGCCTCAGCAATTTTGTCTTTAGGGTATTGTTCATTCTTAACAGCAATGGCTGCTGTATATTTAGATTTCGCATTTTTAAAATCATTAGAATCAAACAGTTTATCCGCTTCAGTGACTAAAGCATTGTATTCAGCATCAATTTTAGCTTTAGCTTCCGCAGCAGTTTTTGCCGCTTCTGCTCCAGCTAACAATGCTATTTTTGTGTCTACCTCCGCAATTTTGTCTTTAGGGTATTGTTCATTCTTAACAGCAATGGCCGCTGTATATTTAGATTTCGCAGTTTCAAAATCACTGGATTTAAATAGTCCATCTGCTTTTGCAATTAGGGCATCGTATTCAGCATCAATCTTAGCTTTAGCTTCTGCAGCAGCTTGCTGTTCGGCTAATGAAGACAGCTTTAGTCCTATCTCCTTAATTTTATCTTTAGGATATTGATCTTCTTTTAATGCTAACGCAGCTTCATACTTAGGTTTTGCCACTTCATATTTATTAGCATTAAATAATTCATCAGCTTCGGCAATTGCCGCAGAATAATTTGCTTCTAGTTCTGCATTCTTTTCATTTTGTAACTGAATCTCTTTTTTTTCTGCGGCTAATTCCGCTAAACGCTCATCAATTTCTTTAATCTTCTCTTTTGGAAATTCTTGATCTGGTTTAAAATTTAGGGCTTCGGTATACTTAACCTTCGCTTCTTGCCATTTCTCTTCCACTACAAATTTGTCTGCTAAACTTATCGCATCCTTATACTTTTTATCTTCTTCAGCGGTATCTGCCAAAGTTGTATTTATACTTTTTATTTTTTCTTTTGGATAACCCTCAGCAGCTTTGAGCGAAGACGCTGCCTGGTATTCTGTTCGAGCGATTTCCAGATCTCCTGCCTTAAAAGCTTTGTCAGCAGCAGCAATTTTGTCATCGTACTGTTTTTGGACTTCTGCTAATTCTGCTTCTTTACCCGCATTTTCTTTGGCGGCTTTTAATTTTTCAATTTGCTCTCTAGGATAAGCTTCTTCAGGTTTTAATTCACTTGCTTTAGAATAAGCGGCAATGGCTTCATCAAACTTACTACCTGCTCCAAGTTGGTCCCCATTGGCTACAGCAGCTTGATAATCTGCATCTAACTTTTTATTAGCAGCTATCTCCTCGGCTAATGCTTTTAATTTTGCTTCAATCTCTGTAATTTTCCCTTTAGGATATGTGTCATCTTTAAGGACAATGGCCTCTTCAAAAGCCGCCTTTGCACCTTCGTAATTTTCATTTTTTAAAGCTGCATCTCCTTTAGCAATAGCTGCATTGTAACTTTCTTCTTTCCCCTTTTGCTCAGCTATAATTCCTGCAATTTCCGACAATTTCGATTTTGGATATTCTTCTTCAGCTTTTAAAGTACTCGCTTTTTTGTAAGCCGTCTTTGCTTTTTCATACTCTTTTGCTGAAAGGGCAACATCTCCTTCGGTTACAGCCGCAGCGTAATTTGCTTCTAACTCTTTATTGGCCGCTAATTGTGTTTCAATTTTCGAAATCTGATCTTTAGGATAGGACTCTTCAGGTTTTAATCCACTTGCCTTCGCATAACTCGATTTTGCTTTTTCTAACTCTTTTGTACCCATCGCCTGATCACCTTCGGCTATAGCATCGTTGTATGCTTTCTCTTGTTCCGCAGCCTGAGCGATTGTTTTTTCAATTTCCGCTAATTTACTTTTAGGATAAGCTTCCGCAGGTTTTACTACGCTTGCTGCATTGTAAAACTCTTTAGCCTTTTCGTAATTTTTATCTGCAAGAGCGTCATCTCCATTTTGAACTGCCGTTTTGTACTCCTCCTCTGACTTTTGATTTTTTAAAACGATGGTTTCAATTTCTGCCAATTTATCCTTTGGGTATTGTTCTTCGGCCTTTAGAGAAAGAGCCTCATTGAAAGCAACTTTTGCGCCTTCAAAATCCTTAGCGCTAACAGCGGCGTCCCCTTTTGCTATAGCAGCTTTGTAATTCGTTTCAACTTTTGCTAAATTGGCAAGTAACCCGTCAATCTCAGTTATCTTTTCTTGAGGATAGGATTCTGAAGGCTTTAGCGTCTTCGCCTGATTAAATGCACTCTTTGCAACATCATAATTTTTAGATGCCAAAGCTTTATCTCCCTCAGCTATTTTGGTTTGGTACTCCTTTTCAGCAGCTTCATTTTTAGCAATGAAGTCATTTATCTCTTTAATTTTATCTTTTGGATAAGTCTCTGAAGGCTTTAATTTTACTGCAGTTTCATAGGCTATTTTTGCATCATTGTAGCTTTTAGATTTTAGCGCATTGTCGCCTTTTTCCACAGCTGCTAGATAGTCTTGATCAAGTTTTACAGCTCCTGCGATTAATGCATCTACTCTACCTATTTGGTCTTTCGGATATTGCTCTGTTGGCCTTAAGGTAGATGCTTTTTCATAAGATAGTTTAGCAGTTTTATAATCTTTAGCTGCTAGTGCATCATCTGCCGTTTTTATTGCATTATCATATTCCGCTTTTTTAGCTTCTTGCTTCGCTAAGATGTCATCTATTTCAGCAACCTTATTCTTTGGATATGCTTCATCTGATTTTAAACCTACAGCTTCCTCGAAAGCCGCTTTAGCAGTGCTAAGGTCGTTTATCTTAAGCGCATTATCTCCCTTTTCAATAGCGGCAAGATAAGATTGCTCCACCTTGGCAGCATTGGCTAGAAGGTTCTGAACCTCCTTAATTTTTGTTTGAGGGTAATCTTTATCTGGCTTGTAACCCGTTGCTCTTTTATACTCAGCAATGGCGATTTCGTAATTTTTCGAGGCTACAGCAGCATCAGCTTTACCAATCGCTTCATCGTATCGTTTGTTATCAGCATCGATTTTGATCAGTTTTGTCTTTAATTCTGCTAATTGAAAACTAGGGTATGTCTCTAATGGATCTGGGTTTACCTTCTCAGCAATACGATATTGTTCTGCCGCTTTCTCCCACTCTTCCGATGAAAAGGCTTTATCTGCTATTTTAATGGCATCCTCATACTGCTTCATTGCAGCTGCTTTTTTTGCCTGGTCAGCCTCTTTTTTAGCTATAAAATCTTTTTCTAAAGCCGCTAGTTGCCGTTGAACTGACTTCGTGTATTCAGCATCACTTTCAAAGCCGTACTCTTCATTAAACTTTATCTTACCAATTGGTTTATCCAAAATGGAAACGTCCATTCCTTCAATTTTCTCAAAAAGTTCAACAGTAGCAGGAAAGAAAAGATCCCCTTTAGCGGTCTCAGGTGCAACGCCATTGGTGTTGATTTCTATTTTCTTTTTGATCATTCCCTTGTTGCCACCAATCTCAATTGTATAAATTGAATTTGGTTCACATGGAATGTCCGCCAACCCCTTACCATCGGTCAGAACCGTTTCTACCAATGAACCGTTTTTAAATACTTTTATTTCAGCGCCTGCCAACTTCTTTCCTTCGTCAGTTACGGCCATTTCCATAATCAATCGAAATTGCGCGTTAACTTGTTGAAATGAAACAAGTAGTATTAAAAAGAATAGATATTTTATGAATCCTCGCAAATCTTAGGTTTTAGTCTAACAAACAAATATCGTAAAAGCTGCACACAAATTGTTCCAAAAGCAGCAAATACTTAGATTAAATCACAGAACCAGAAGTCGATCTTATTTCCTTTAAGACTAGGATTTGGATAGGACTTTTTGACCTTCTCTCCTAATTCAAAAGTTACTGGATATTTAAAAATAGGGCCATCGTAGCAAAAAGTATGAAACTCACCGTTTTCACCGCAAGGGTCTACTCCTTGTGGCAAGCTGTTAATCAAGTCTTTTGTCACATCTCGACCCACGAAATCTTCATTAAAAAAAGTGGCACTTGCTGCAACAATTTTAGTTTTAAAACCCAATTCTATGAACTCTAGAATTAACTCTTTTGTATCTCTTTTCCACAACGGAAAATGAGCTTTGATTCCAACTTTTTCCAATTGATTTTCTCGATAAGCTCTCAAATCCTCTAAAAATATATCACCAAAAGCAGTATCATAAATACCTCGTCTTTTCATTTTATCCATCGCATCACCCATCAACTTATTATAGGCTTCATGAGATGCAGAACTTGATAGGTAGATTATTTCTAGTGGCAACCCGATGGCCTCAACCTGGCGCTTTAACAAACTTTCTCGTAAACCGTGCATTCCAATTCGTTCTGTTTCCATACCAACCGTGGTTAGTAAGGTTGAAATTTCAAACCGATTCTGTTGCAATAATTCATAAAGTGCAAAAGAAGAATCCTTTCCACTACTCCAATTGAAGAATAATTTAGATTTTTTAGTGTCCATGTTTTTTTACCCAATTTGAAAAAATCTTGTGCATAATCTCTAAACCTTCAGAAATACTAGCAGGTCCAGGCTGAAGGATAATTCCTGAATCTATTTCATGATAATCATCATTTTTAAAAGCTTTCGTGTCTTTCCAGCCTTCTCGCTCAAACATTCGTTTAGGCTTAAATTTTTTGCCACACCAAGAGACTAAAATTAGATCGGGGTCCCTACTAAGAACTTCTTGATGCCTCTCAATAATCCTGTTCTTAGCTAAACTTTCTTTCCCCTTTTCAGCGAATAGGTCAATGCCCCCTGCTATTTCTACTAACTCACTTACCCATTGTATTCCGCTGATTAATGGGTCGTACCACTCTTCGAAGTAAATCTTTGGTTTAATACTCCATTGGGCTGTTATTTTTTGGATCTCACTTATTCTCTTTTGATAATGATGGACAAGGTCCAAACAGGTTTGGGTTCTTCCAACTAGCGACCCAAGTTGTACTATCATCTTCATGATATCTTCAACACTTCGGTGATTATTGACCCAAACAGTAATCCCTTTTTTAATTAATTGTTGAGCAATATCTGCTTGAATGTCAGAAAATCCAATGACTAAATCTGGCTTAAGCGCTAAGATCTCATCAATGTTTGCATCTATAAATGCTGAAACTTTTGGCTTCTCCCTTCGTGCTATTTTTGGTCGGACAGTGAATCCAGAAATTCCAACTATACGATCCTGCTCACCTATAAGATAAAGCAGTTCTGTAGTTTCTTCCGTTAGGCAAACAATTCGTTGAGGGTAATAGTCCATTAGTCCAAAAATATAATGTCACCGGGAATAATTCCAACTTTAAATGCATCTAGCTGTTTCCCAGTATAATTAAAACGGTAGACCACTCCCCTTTGCTGATAATCTATTGCATCCGAAATATAGATTTGATTGTTGCTTGGGTTAATGGAAAAACCATAAAACAAGCGATTTCCTTTTCCTATTTTAGGTAAATTTGGTAATGATATGGCATTCACATTCATCTCATACAAACCATCTTTACCTAAGAAATGAAGCTCATCTTTAGTGGAGTTAAACTCTAGTTCTCCAATTTTATCTGCCACGGTTGCACCTTCAAAAACGGAAAGTATAGAATCGTTAGAGGTCTGCAGGTGATATAGTGCTGACTTTCCACCATTTAATCCACCTCCGCAAGAAATCCAAGCATTACTATGTTTATCAATTTCAATAAATTGGGGTTGCTCATGTGTATTTATCTTTTTTAAAACGGAATCCGTAGTAACGTCTAAAATCCAGATTTGATTGCTATCCACATGAGTGAGATAAAGCTTATCGTTTGAAATTGACATTTCCTCGATCCACCCTTTCGTTTCAATTGTTTTGACAACACTATGACTACTAGGGTTGATTACGTATAACTTGTCCTCGTACAAATCACTCACATAGGCTTTCTTTGCTGAAGCCACAGCGATGTAACGTGGGGAATTTAGTTGTTGGATAGCAGTTATGGAAGTTAAGTTAGAAGCATCTACTATTTCTATTTTACTAGAGTTGTTAACAACCACAAACAGTTCATTCCCAAATTGAATAGCAGATTGAACTACATCTCCTATCGGGCGGCCATTATTATTCGATTGAAAAACTTTATTGTCTACTCTGTTTTCATTTTGATGATATAAGGATAAACTTGAATTTCCAAAATTATAATTTCCCTCGTTCAATATTAATACCCTAGCATCCGTTACTAAAACAGATTCCTCTTGTTCATCATCCGTTCTGCATGAAAAAATAGAAAGCATTAAGAAAAGGTACAATAGCTGTTTCATTTTCTAAATAAGTATCCCACTTTTATAAAATAGTTTCTATTTGGCATTGGTCGCCATTCAATAGCTTGGTATTCAGTATTAAAAATATTTTTAACTCCGGTAGAGAATTCTATCGAATTCTTGTTTTTCAACAGAACTCCTTTATGAATACTCAAATCTAAAAGAGAGTAACTAGGAAGAAATTCCTCATTATCTGAACTGATAAAACGCGATCCTATAAATTGATAGTTCGCTGAAAAACTGATATTCTCAACCTCCAAATCAAGACTTACATTTCCTTTATGTTCAGGTATATAAATTAGTTGCTTTCCTCTTGATTCATCAAATTCATGTTGTTTTTCATAATTCTTTGATGAAGTATATGAATACGTTGCATTCAGCTGTTTCTTAACTTTTCTTGTTGATTGTTTTACTTCAATAAAAAACTCAGTCCCAAAAGTTTCAACATTCTTAAGATTAGTTGGACTCCAAAAACCAAATGCCGTAGGCTCCCACTGAATATAGTTCTCTATGTTATTGTAAAATAGCGTAGCACTTGAGGTTAGCTTCAAGTTGTTGTTTAAAATATCCTTCTGATAAATACTTCCGAACTCTAGGCTCTCACTTACTTCAGCTTTCAAGTTTAAATTACCTGAAGGGTTGTAATACAAATCATTCAAACTAGGGTATTTTACATTTTTACCTACTAAGGCGAAAAGCTGCAAGTTCATCTTTTTCATTTGGTAATCCATCCGTATTTGGGGCAGCACATAACTTTCATTTTGCAAAACATGCAAGCTTCGCATGGATAGACTGGTTTTAAACTGATTCGTTAAGCACCGCTTAGCTTGTACAAAAAGCTCCACCCTATCTTGCTTTACTTCCCCTGTCAATCCATCTGCAGAAGCCCTATTGTTATCATATTTTACTTGCGAATGAAAATCAATCTTTCGGAAAGCAAACTGATAATCTGCTCTCGTACGAAAGCTCTTAGTTTGAGACGAAGAAGCAATTCCGGCTCTTTCATTTTCATAATTTAATTGATCGTCGATAAACGCTGCTGTAAGTTTTAGTGTGCTATTATCGAAATACTTGGAATACTTTATCAAACTTTTTAATGCTATATCTTCCTGCAATTCAGTATTATCTCGAAGTGTAAGTAAGGGAGGTAAATTCCGTTCAGAATCAAATAGCCATAAGTTGGCTTCTAGTAGCTGATTTTTTCTAAGTTTAAAAAAGAAATTTTGCATAATTCCTTTTTGTAAAAGACTGGCGTTTTTAACTTTCTTACTAGGAAACCCTTCTGTGGTTAAGTCTTTGTATTCAAAATTATTGTCAGCTTGGTTATGAATTATTTTTGTTATAGATTGAAATTTTTCATCCCCTAATTTGACCTTCGCATTGATTTGTTGTTGGCCAAAGCTTCCAACCTGTAACGAAGCATAAAGCTCTAGGTGCCTCTTAAATTCGGGTAAAGTTGAAATATTAACTGCTCCTCCAATTCCACCTGTTCCATCTATTGAACTATTTAATCCGTAATTTACAGTCACTTCGTCCATAAAAAACAAAGGAAATAAGGCTAAATCACTCGAGCCATTCATACTAGAGTTTAATAAAATACCATTCCAATTCAATTGAGTATGTGCACTTCCACTGCCTCGTAGTGAAATAGTTGCTAAGCTTCCTATGCCGTATGATTTAATAAATAAGTGGGATTTCTTTGACAGTAAATCAGCTAAGTTTAAATGTTGAGGATTGCTCAAAATCGCTGAATCCAAAACCTCTTGATTTGTTATTGTTGAATATCCATTTACTAAAACTGACTTGATTTTCACCGTATCGGCTAATGTATTTTGACCCCATAAATTAGTCGCCATCACAAAAAGGAAGATGGTTCCTAAAATTCTCATTGAATGATAATTTTACGAGTGTCGAGCACTTCTCTTCCTATCAAGTTAATCATATAAGTACCCTTCTTCAAGTTAGAAAAATCAGCTGTTTGTGAGGCGAGTTTACCTGTTTCTAACAATCGACCAGTTATGTCACGTAATTCAAAGTATAACGGTTCATTTACTTCAGAATTCACATGAAAAATTCCATTCGAAGGGTTTGGGTATATCGAAATCATTGGTCGATTTGAACGCTCCAATTCGCCCACACCTTTCATGTATATAATTCCAACAGCATCTAAATCAAATCCTCCAGAAGGGAATGGTGTCGGATATTGATCATTAATTTTTCTACCTTGACTGTCTCTTTGTGAGTGATTTGAACTTAAGCTACCTACAACGTCAACAATCCGAATGTGGCTTATAGCATCAATATCTAGTGCCGCTATTAAATCCAAATCATCTAAATCAAAAGGAGTTCCATAATTCGCCGTATACTTACCGGCTAAGTTATGAATCTGCGTTGGATCTACTGTTCCAAATGAACCTACAGGAATAATTGTATTGGTCAATGAATGAGATGGAAAACGAAAGAAATCAACTCCGTTAGAACTTACTTCCACGAAAGCTAATTCTAAAAAAGTATGGTTGAAAGCATTCTCAAAAACAGCAAAATCAGGACCTACTCCATTGTAAATCAAACCTTCGAATTGCAAGGTTGCAGTGCCAGAATCACCCAAACTAACAACAGTTCCTTCAGCTTTTCCAATACAATATGTCCAATTTCCAACGGTTGTAGTGTCTGAATTTTGAACAGCTATATCTTGTTTCCCTCGTTGCACTTCGATTTGACTGGCCCAAGCAACAAACACGGAAGAATCTGCATGTATTGCAGAGGTTCCAGGCTGATTAGCCTGCGCAGCGAAAGGTCCTTGAGCAAAGCTGCTCAAGGACACTAGAATAGTTGCTGTAAATAAAGCTATTCTCACTTTATCTGATGATTAATTTTTCTGTTGAGACCTGATCATTAATCAAGATATTTACAAAATAGGTACCTGATGGTAAATCGTTAACATCAATAATGTTAGTCGTATTTAGTTGATTAATTTCTTTCACCAACTGTCCGCTCATATTCAAAATTTGAACTGTTGTTTCAGAGTTCAATTCGGCGTCAATAGTGAACTGACTTGTTGCAGGATTTGGATACAATGAAAATGTCTTGTTTTTCGGATCTGAGAAGCTTAACAAACCTGTTACCTGATTGTAATAAACACCAATAGCTTCAGGTGCGGAAGCAGTTGCAAAAGTATCTAAATAGCCCCCTGCTCTATCGTATATTTTTCCTGAAGTATAACTAAAGAAATCTGTTGCAGTTACGTAAAACTTAAAATTTACAGTGTCATATGCAAAAGCGGTTACTACAGTATCAATCAGATTAGAATCAATAACAGTTAAGTTCGCCAAGTTCATCGTTCCAATTCCTTGGTTCATTCGTAAAAATAAAGTATCGCCATTTACTTCATATTGAGACGTGCCTCCAACTTTAAAATTCTGAGTAGAGTTAACCACAGAAGTAGTTACAAACGGGAAGTTGGTAGCATCTACATCAATGATTGTATTCGTTCCAGAATTAAAAGCATAAGCCCCTGTTCCATTAGGTTTCGCAATCAATTCACCTACATCTCCCGTATATCCTAAAACATTTAAGGGAGCTATAACGGTTCTATTAGAAATTGTTGCAGCTATTATGCTTCCCAAAGTATCCTGATAATTTGGAGCTCCTGTAGATTGATTTTGAGTAACTACTAACAAGTCGTTTGCAGCATCTACCAACATAGAGGTAACCCCTCTAGGAATATTGATAGAATCCATTAAATTCAGGGTCGTTTGATTGTATATGTAGATGTTATTAGAAGTTCGCCCAAACCAGTTTGATACGATGAGCTCATTATTTGGAGCAAGACTCATCATCTTTGTGCTTACTCCAGCAAATTGAACTGCTGCTGTTCTCGTATTTGAAACTAAATCATACCTTACTATGGAATCCTGAGCAGCTACAAAAGCAGTATTCCCGGAGATTAACACATCTTGAACGGACTGAGATCCAATACTGTCAATTGTAGTTGAAACTCTTGTTTGTACATCATATACACTTACTGAAACGTTTTCAGTCTGATTGCCAAATCTTCCACCATTTACTAAAATAGTTTTTTGAGCAACGCTTGCCAAGGTGATTACTGAGAGAGCAATTGAAAAAGTAATTTTTTTCATTTTCGGTTTTTTTTAGCGATGATAAGTTGTTTATTTTGAACTTAACATCAAATTAATAAATAATTAAACCGAGAAAATCATAAAGAGTAAGAAGCCAAAAAACAGGCAAGCTCGCGCTTCACTTTTATCCCGAAAGTATGTTTCTTAAAGGCAGGTCTTCTGACTTACTCCCCTTTGACCGCCTTCCCATCTGTTGGATAACAGAAAGTGGCATAAATGGCCATTGGTTAATGGAGCTTACAGCTGCGGGAACAGTTTCGAAATCTCATCGAATTCCCTTTTAATTTCAATCGAAATTGAAAACCATTAAGATCCGGTCGAAACCGGATTACAAAGTTATAATAAATTCTGAAGCTTTAGCAATTGAGAAGAAATAAAAAACTTGGGCTTTACTTATCTTTGTAAAATGGGACGAAAATCAAAAAATAACAGAGTGGTGTATTCTACCAATCCTGATTTTGTAAATGGATCTGAGGATGATGAACAAGAAACATTAGTCCCTTCCGAGCAACTACTAGAAGCTCATTTAGACAAAAAAAACAGAGGGGGGAAAGTAGCTGTTGTAATTAAAAACTTTATTGGGACGGATGAAGATTTAAAAGATTTGGGTAAAGAGCTAAAAGCTTCTTGCGGTGTTGGAGGAAGCGCAAAAGATGGCACAATAATTATTCAAGGAGATAATCGCGAAAAAGTGATTGAATTATTAGTCAAAAAAGGATATAAAACGAAACGAGTGGGTTCGTAGTTGAATTGGTTGCTTTTAACTGTTAATTCGTCATTATTCTATACAAGTTGGACATCTCCATTCACTCCCATTCCAAACAACGCAAAGTCATATTTAACAGGGTCATTTGAATCAAATTGGCGCAAACTAGCGGTTAACTCCTCCACTGCTTGCCAATCATTTTGCTTTCTAGTTAACAATCCTAAACTTCTTCCAACATTTCCTGTATGTACATCAAGCGGAATCATTAAATCTTTGGTTTTATGGGTCTCCCATATTCCAAAATCGACCCCTTTTTGATCGTTTCTTACCATCCAACGTAAATACATGTTTATCCGCTTTGCAGTTGATTTTTTTAACGGATCGGCAATGTGTTTCTGTGTTCGCGTTTCATGATCAATAGAAAAGAAAATTTTTTTAAAGTTTGAGATTGAGTTTTCGCTTCCAGATTTTTGTAAAAAACCTTCCTCTAAACCACCGTGATGTTTGTAAATATTCTGTAACGATTTGAAAAAGAAGGTTAAGTCTAGAGAATTAAACGTGCGGTGAACAAAGCCTTCTACTCTTTCTAAGTCTTTAACTGTGTGATTTAAGATGAAATCATGCGGAGTAAAATCCATCATTCTTAGAATCTTGTTAGCATTTTTTATGATGGTAACCCTTTGGCCCCATGCAATTGTTGCCGCTAAAAACCCTGCAATTTCAATGTCTTCTTTTACCGTAAACTGGTGTGGAATTGAAATAGGATCATCTTCCACAAATCCTTTGCGATTATACAAATGATATTTTGTCTCTAGTAAATCAAAAAGTTCATCTGATTGTTTAATTTTCATAATCTAAGTTTGTACAATTGAAGAAAGAAGATTTCCGTAAGCTAAAACTAAAAAAGAAGTATGAAGTTCTGAGAAAGGATGGAAAACATCTTGCGAATCGGCACCATGGAAGTTTTTTATGCTCACTGTATGACTTTCACGGGTACTACGTGGAAAGTTGGAAACCGGCTGGCATCAACATTATTCAATGGATTGAAGTAGTTAACCGAGATGAAATAGTTGATAGTTATTTAGAGCACTTTAAAATAAGTTAAAATCTAAAAACTTTAGGCTTCTTTGTTCATTACAGGATATGCGTACATTTTTAAAAAAGTTTCTTTCTTAAAAACTTCGTCTCCTTCAATTCCTTCTAACTTTTTAGACACATACTCCTCAAACTTTTCTTTTTCTTCAGAGGAATACTGTTCGATATGTGCAGAAGAATGATTCAATAAATCGAATGCCATGTAATTAGTAGGCATCAGTTTATAAGAGTTATAAATTTCTTTATCAATTACTTTCGCAATGAATTTAAATAATTCAAGGTTCGATTCTGGCAACTCTTTTCCTTCCAATAGGCCATTCAGTGGTTTTCCAAAGCTTACTTCTACTTTTCCTTTTCCTCCTTGCAGTCCTTCACCCATGTGAATTAAATCTTCCATGGGTTGTTTTTCATACTTTTCTCCATGAGAAATGGTCATCAACTCTGGTAGTGTTAATGCATCGCACGGGTTATATTCATATGAAATAGAAACTGGACAAATGTTTAATTTTTTTATGTTCTCAATAGTATTTTCAGAATCACCCCCTAAATTGAACATCTTTAATATGTTCGGGTTCGTTCTGTCATTCCCGTCCTTGCTTCTACCTGATTTATGAGCAATCCAAATGTGTTCTCCTTTCTCTTTAATTGTGTAGTTAATGTAATTCGAAAGTTGATTTGAACCGTCTAATTTCTGATCTTTCGATAAAGAACGCTTCACGATAAAACTTTTATTCAACTTCACTAAATCGACAATCCAAGGAATTTTCATCAAGTTATCGCCTATGGCAATTTCTGCCGTGTTAAAACCTTCCTTTAAAAGTGCATAATCCATTAAAGCAGAATCCAAAACAATGTCTCTGTGTGTTGAAACAAATAAGTAACTTTTATCCTTATCTAAATTCTCAATACCCGAATAACTTAAGCCATGTGATGATTGAGAGAGCAACTTATCCAAAAGCGGCACAATTACTTTGGTTTGAAAATCAAAGATTGTTTCAATTCCACGCATTTGTCTTTCAAACATAGGGAATGGAATTTCAGGCATTACCTGTTGAATAATCTGGCAAAACTGTTCCTCTCCCAGTAAACTATTGATCTTTTCTTTTACCTCACTATCGTTGTAAGGTCTGATGTCTTCAAAATCCAATTTATTCATAATATCGACGAAATTAAGGTTTCAACAGAAAGCTGAACATGTAATAAACAATTAAACTGTTTGAATCTTAATTTTTAGTTGTTTTTCAACCCAAAATGGGGCAAATGGTAAAATTGAGCAAAAACCATAAAGGATAACTTTTGTGAACTTCCATTTGAAAGTAACTCCAACGTAAAGCAATTGGAAGGCGTAGGCCACGAATAGAGCTCCGTGCGCCCAACCAATGTACTTAACTGCTAATGGCATGTCCATTAAGTACTTTAGTGGCATAGCAATAAACAATAACACGATAAAAGAAACTCCCTCGAAGAAGCTGATTTTGGCAAAAATTCCAAGCTGTTTTACGTACAACGATTTATCCATAAATTTCATTCAATATTTGTGCTAATCGAAGTCCTCCTTTATGCAACTGAATTTTTACAGTCCCCCAATTTTCATATAAGTATTCGTAAGATAAGTAACCCTTATCACCAATCTTATAAACTTGAGGACGCAGTGCAACCGCTTCTTTTACCCAAATATCTAAATCTGCAGAAGTATATTCATCCTGATTAGTGTCCACCTGGTAATCTACCATTTCTGCAAGTTCTGAATAGCTCAATTCTTTTGAATCTATTATGCCCGAATCCCAAACTCGATGAAGGTTTGAGTCATCGTAAAACCACTTCAGCTTAACGTTGTTACCTCCTCTATCTTCTCCGTTACCGACGTGCAAAGGTTGATGCATGTCGCCCACCAAGTGAGTTAACATTCTAATCGCTTCTATTTTTTGCTCTTTAGTTGAAGTATCGTTTTTTAGAATGATTATCATTCTGCCAATTGCTTCATATACGTCTCCATCTTCTTCCTGCTCAGCTGTAGCATACTCTTTACCTTCAGGAATGGTTACGTAATGCCAAGATTTAGCATAATCATACTTTTTATCGCTTTTAATCTCATCCATCCAGGTTGAGGCTTCAGCCAACGACTCGTGTCCCATAATTTCTGATAACGCCTTTTTTGCCTTCTCAGAAAGGTGGCTTTCTGCAATTTTGCCAATAACTCTGTGACCTGTTTGCCCCCATCCGAAAGTAGCAATAGAGATGCTCAATGCTATTCCTATTAAAAAAATATTTTTCATCATTTATTTTTAGTTGTAAGTAACCTCTGTTTTCCCGTGAGCCTTTGGTTTTCCGTCTTCTCCTAAATTAACCATGGTAATGTTATCGATGGTTACAATTGGTCGCTGAGTCATTTTATTCCGAGCTACACAGCTCAATGTAATTGATGTTGTTCCAAATTTTTTCACTTCCATACCTAATTCTACAATATCACCTTGTTTAGCAGAACTAACAAAGTTTATAGCAGACATAAACTTGGTCGCAATCTTTCTGTTACCGAATTGAATCATGGTATACAACGCCGCTTCTTCGTCAATCCATTGCAGTAATCTACCGCCAAACAAATTATTGTTTGGGTTTAAATCCTCAGGCTTTACCCATTTTCTGGTATTATAATTCATTTTTGCTGCAAAGATAATTGAATGCAGTAAATATGAGGTATTGAAAGTCGAATAAGATTTAAGCTTATTTTTGAGGTCAACAGAATTGGCACTATGATACAGAAAACTATTCCTTTTATTTTTGCAATCTTTTTATTCTTCAGTACCACTGCCCAAGAAGAAAAACCAGTAGATGTTGTTAAGGCGAGTTTAATTGCTTACAACAATGTTGACATAGATGCTTTTATGTCCTACTTCTCTGAAGATATTGTGATGAAAGATTATGACAATGGGAAGATAAATGCAAATGGAAAAGCTGAAGTTCGAGCAATCTATGAACCTTACTTTAAAGCTTCACCCAACTTGCATTCAAAAATTATAGATCGAATTGCGTTTGACAACAAAGTGATGGATCATGAATACATTACTGGAGCCAGAGGCAGTGAGGAACCTTTTGAAATTGTTGTGATTTATGAAGTGACCGATGGTAAAATTTCAAGTATGCTTGCCGTTCGAAAAAGTAGTAAATAATGTATTGCCCATTAGGCTTTTATAGTCCTGGTGCCAAGTGCAATATATCAAACTGTACATGTACAAGATTCTTCTCTTCGAACGTCACGGTATATTGGTGGCATTCTTTTATCCACTTCCGTTTCGAGGATTTTGTCTTCTAATAGCACCTTTAATTTTGAATCTTTCGTTATTTCATAAAATGCCACCTTTTGTCTATGGCCAGATTTACGAGTTCATCATTACATTGAATATTAATACCTATTAATCAATTACCTCGATTTTTTATAGCATATTAAGTACCGTAAGTCAACTGTACTACAATTCAATTTTGTGTGATTGCAACGATACTGCAATAGGATTTATTTGCTGATTATCTGAAGACTTTTAATAAGACTTAAACTTTATCTATTTTTTATTCCATGTTGCATTGTCTTTTTTACAGCAAATGGTATATTTGCCGTCCGAAATTTTGGCGAGGTAGCTCAGCTGGTTAGAGCGTCGGATTCATAACCCGGAGGTCGGCGGATCGTGCCCGCCTCTCGCTACAAAAAGCTTCACAGAAATGTGAGGCTTTTTTTATTAATAGAAGTTCATACGCTGTGCCTTTTACAGTCAATTATACGATGAAATAATATTAGCTACACTGCAAAATTTGAAGAATGATTACATCCTCGTCACGACCTGTATAAAAAAGAATAGTTACATTTTTGGGAAAGGAAGGAGTCTGTGAGAGATGTAATAATTAGCTCGCCTAAAATATCAGATATCTATTTACAAACATCATTTTCCATTCAACCTTAAAGAAACTTTAAATTCTATAACTTATTATTGAACTATTATCAAAAAAGATTAGATTATTTCAATTATCAAATTGTATGTAAAAGAGGTATGTTAAAATTGTATATGATAATAATATACTTAATGGCGTCTTGCTCCATATAATATAGATGGGGCTATGTAGAAACAGTATTTTAAGTAAATCCAATTAAACATGTTTGAATTTGATCATTTTTTCCGTGGAGCCTATTCTGTTAACATTGGCCTTATCACTTTCAAATCGGGAAAACTATACATTCTCTTACAACAAAAAGAGGAATATCCATCTCAAGATGAAATAGGTCTTCCAGGCAAAATAATTCTACCCAATGAAGAAACGGATATTGCTTTGGAAAAATTGATGCTCAAATTATTGGGAACAAACGACTTTTATCGAAAGCAATTAAATGCCTTTACCGGGGTTAACAGACATCCATTGGGCAGAGTTGTATGTTTTACTTATTACGGTTTAATTCCATTTAATAGTATTGAAAAACCCTTATCCTCTTCATTAAGGTGGGCGCAGTTAGATTCTATTCCGAATTTATGCTACGATCATAATCAAATCATGAAGACGATACTCAATCGTTTTAGAAAAGGTTTATTGCGTCATCCTAGAGTATTTGAGTTCTTGCCCGATCAATTTACAATTACGGATATAATTACCATTTATGAACAAGCATTCTCAACAAAAATTGATGCCTCCAATTTCGGAAAGCAGATTTTAAAGAGTAATCTAGTTATTCCAAATGGATCGTATCGAAAAGATTCAGGAAGACCTGCCAAATTATTTGAATTTAATAAATCGGCATATATTAAAAAACCAAAAGACAAAATGCATTTCAATTTCTGACGAAAACATTAAAATTATTCCTCCATTCTTACTTTTTTAGCAACTCTCTAGGGTACGAATACCTGTCCTCTCCCCCAACGACAGTACTTTCAGGCCTAAAAAGTACCAACTTTATTAACAAATGGACCTACTTTTCAACAAAATCAAGGGTTTTAAAGGGAAAACCTTGCACCGCATGGGTTTTAGTCTATATTTGTAACCGCTTCATCGAAGTATTAATGAAATTTATTTACTAAAAAAATTAAAACATGAACAAATCAGAATTAGTAGACGCAATGGCTGAAGGTGCTAACTTATCAAAGGCTGACGCTAAAAGAGCATTAGAATCGTTCTTAACGGTAACTGGAAAAGCTTTAAGCAAGAAAGATAAAGTTGCTTTGGTTGGATTCGGTACTTTTTCAGTTTCTGAAAGAGCTGCTAGAAAAGGAAGAAACCCACAAACAGGGAAAGAAATTAACATCGCTGCAAAAAATGTGGTAAAGTTTAAGGCAGGAAGCGAGCTTTCTGATCACGTTAAATAAGATAATTTCCTATTTTTTAAAACCCTACTTCAAACGAAGTAGGGTTTTTTTATGCCCAAACTTTTCTGTTACTTTTACTATTTAAGTTACTATGAGAATTGATAAATACATTTGGACTATTCGACTATTTAAAACCAGAAGTTTAGCGAGTAAAGAATGCGCAGCTAACAAAGTTTTAATCAACGATGAATTAGTTAAAGCGTCAAAGGAAGCTAAAGTTGGAGATGTTATTTCTATTCGAGTTAACCCAATATGGAAAAGCTTCAAATTATTAGATTTTCCAAAGTCTAGGGTCGCAGCAAAATTAGTTTCCGATTATGTTGTTGAAATTACAGATGAGATAGATTTAGAAACCTTGGCACTGGCTCAGGAAGTTCAACGGCAAATGAGGCATCAGGGCTTTAGCGGTCGACCGACTAAACGCAATAGAAGAAAACTTGATGACCTAGAGTTTTAACAATAAAAAAAGGACTTCCCAAAAATTAAAAGTCCTTTTTTATTACAGTTGTTTGTCGTTTACTTTCCTGTTAACTTCTTTTTCATTTCTAAATACTTAGCATCATTTCCTTCGATGGCATAAATCTTAGTCAATGAAGCAATCGTATTTCTATCCTCTGAATTAATCTCATGAGCTTTCTCTAATGCAGGCTTTGCTAGTGTAAAGAACTCATTTGCTCTAGTAGAAGCTTCTTTATACTTTGCTGTTTCATTTAAGCCATAGTTCGAAGCTTTGTTATTCCACTCCACACCAATATTGTAGTACATAGCGCCCAAGTTATAAGCTGCGTCAAAAAAAGTTGGATCGAGTTGCATAGCTTTACCATAATCAGCAGTGGCGGCAGCAATTGCCTTGTCAAATTCTGCAGGTATCTCTTTTTTATTCTTTAATTCATCAAAAATTAAACCTCTGTTATAAAATAAAGCTGCGTTATCTGGGTCATTTGCTATAGCCTTGTCAAAGTTTGCTAACGCCGCATCAGTTTGACCAGTAAGTAACAAATAGTTTAATTCCTCACTAATTAAATCTGCATTATCAGGATATTGCTTCAATCCATTTCGAATTGCTTCTACTCTTTTTACGGTATCACCTCTATTTGCATAAATATTGGCAATGTAAAGGTGTACGTTTGGTCCACCGTACTTTATTTGAGTTAATGCAATATACAATTCAAGAGCTTCGTCGTATAGTTTCAATCGCTCTGCAGCCAAAGCAGAATTGAATAATCCTAGAGAATCAACCCTTAACATATATGCATTAATTTCAATAGAATTTTGAGAATACTCTTTTGCTTTAGCATAGTCGCCTGCCTGAAATTGCTCAACTCCCCTATTCACAAAGGCATTGGCCAAATAAGGAAATTTTTGCCTTAAAATGTCATTCATATAAGATGGCTCATTGTAGCTCGTTTTTCGATTTATAATGTAACTCGCAAACTGTATTTGATCAGCTTCCTTTGTCAAATCCAATTCCGATGCACCAGGTGCATCAATGTTGTATTTGATTGCTTCAATATAAAACTTGTAACTTTTCTCTAAAGAGCCTGGGAACTTAGCTGCACAAATGGTATCAGGAGCTAATGCAGCATTAAAGTATAAATTACCTCCATAGTACCAAGTTTTTAAAAGCTTGGCAGTGGATTCATTTTTTGTAACTAGTTCTATAGCTTCTATTCCTTTTTCTAACTCACTACAATCTTTGTCTCTTTCGTAGGATTTGTTATAGTTATAGGCGCTCACCAATTTGGACTTTTGAGCAGCAACGCTTCCAAATATTAAGGAAGTAACTACCAATGATATTATTTTTAGGCTGTTATTCATAGTCTATTTTTTTCAAATTTAATCTTCAATATTTTCATTACAAATTCTTTGCCATTATTCAGTTTCTGTTGAATCTGAATCACCTGAGTTATCTGTGTCATTAGATTTTTCATCTATAGAGCTTTCAGTAATTTCTCCTTCATTAAGAATATCTTCAGCACCTTCAATTAACTCCTCTTCTTCTTCCACGGATACTTTAGCAACTGCTGCAATAGAATCGTTCGCTCTCAAGTTAATTAATCGCACTCCTTGAGTTGCCCTTCCCATGACTCTTAAGTCAGAAACTGCAATTCTAATAATTACTCCTGATCGATTAATAATCATCAAATCGTTATCATCAGTAACATTCTTTATTGCAATCAACTTTCCTGTCTTTTCAGTTACATTCAAAGTTTTCACCCCTTTTCCACCTCTGTTGGTTATCCGGTATATTTCTGAATCATCTTCAGGGTCATTTAAGAAGCTTCGCTTTCCATAACCTTTTTCAGAAACCACCAAAACTGTTTCTTCTTTCGGCTCTCGAACGGTAATCATTCCTACTACTTCATCTTCTTCAGCTATTGTAATTCCTCTTACCCCTGCGGCATTTCTTCCCATTGGGCGCACTTTACTTTCATTGAATCGTATTGCTCTGCCACTTCCTATAGCCATCATAATTTCGTCAGAACCATTCGTCAATAAAGCTTCCAACAATTGGTCACCGTCTCTAATGGTTATTGCATTAATACCATTGGTTCTTGGTCTAGAATATGCCTCTAAACTAGTTTTCTTGATCACACCTTTTCTAGAACACATCACAATAAAATTGTTATTGATATATTCCTCGTCGGTTAAATCTTTGACACATATGTACGCTTTCACGTTATCATCTGGTTCAATGCTAATTAAGTTTTGTATTGCTCTTCCTTTCGATGTCTTTGTTCCTTCCGGCACTTCAAATACCCTCATCCAATAACACTTTCCTTTCTCCGTAAATATTAATAGATAATTGTGTGTTGTTGCAACAAATAAATGTTCTAAGAAGTCAGCATCTCTAGTTGCAGATCCTTTTGAACCGGTTCCTCCTCTGTTCTGCCTTCTGTATTCTGAAAGTTGCGTTCGCTTGATGTAACCTAAATGAGAAATAGTTATTACCACTTCCTCATCTGGAATCATATCTTCAATACTGAAATCTTCTGCAGAATATTCAATTACAGAACGTCTTTCATCTCCATATTTCTCTTTTACCTCTAACAATTCAGCTTTAATGATGTCCATTCTCATTTCCTCATCCGCCAAAACAGCTTCTAAATGCGTAATTAACTTCATTAACTCCGCATGCTCTTCTTTTAACTTATCTCTTTCTAAACCTGTTAACTTCTGTAAACGTAAATCTAATACAGCTCTAGCTTGAATTTCTGATAATGAAAATCTCTCCATCAGGCCATTCCGAGCATCATCGGTAGTTCTGCTAGCTCGTATCAATTTAATTACTTCATCTAAATGGTCGATGGCAATAATTAAACCTTCTAATATGTGTGCTTTATCCTTTGCCTTTCTAAGCTCATACTCTGTACGCTTGATGATCACCTCATGTCTAAATTCAACAAAATGATGAATCATATCTTTCAGATTCAACATTTCGGGTCTTCCATTTACCAAGGCAATGTTGTTCACCGAAAATGATGTTTGAAGCGCTGTATATTTAAACAAGTTGTTCATTACGACATTCGTAATAGCATCTCTTTTCAAATCATAAACAATACGCATTCCATTTCTGTCCGATTCATCATTCAAGTCTGCAATACCTTCAATCTTCTTATCGTTAACGAGGTCAGCCGTTTTTTTAATCAGATCGGCCTTATTCACTAAATAAGGAATTTCAGAAACGATTATTCTTTCTCTTCCACTGCTAGTAATTTCTATTTCACACTTTGCACGCATAACAATACGTCCTCTGCCTGTCTCAAATGCCGAACGAACACCTTCATAACCATAAATAATTCCACCAGTTGGAAAATCTGGAGCCTTGATGTGTTGCATCAATTCGGAAATCTCAATGTCGCGATTGTCGATGTATGCACTGATACCGTCAATCACTTCAGTTAAATTATGTGGAGCCATGTTAGTCGCCATACCAACTGCTATACCTGACCCACCATTTATCAATAATTGAGGGATTCTTGTAGGCAATACGGTTGGCTCTGTCAAAGAGTCATCAAAATTTAACCTAAAATCAACTGTTTCTTTGTCAATATCGGCTAACATATCCTCAGAAATCTTTCTTAATCGCGCTTCGGTATACCTCATTGCTGCTGGACTATCCCCATCTACTGAACCAAAGTTTCCTTGACCATCAACTAACATGTATCGTAAAGACCATGGTTGCGCCATCCGCACCATTGAGTCATACACTGCAGTATCACCATGTGGATGATACTTACCTAGCACTTCACCAACAATTCTGGCTGATTTCTTATGAGGTCTAGAAGACAAAACACCCAAATCTTGCATTCCATACAAAATTCTTCTATGAACTGGTTTTAAGCCATCTCTCACATCAGGAAGTGCTCTACTTACAATTACCGACATTGAATAATCAATGTAGGCTGACTTCATTTCATCTTCAATATTAATCTGAACGATTTTTTCTCCTTCTGCCATATTTACAGTGTTCTTATGTACTAAATTTCAACTTAATTTTAACGTTGAACATAACAACTAAAGTACCGATAAATAATGCGTTCAGAGGGTTAAAATAACACTAAATACTAACAAAATTTTGTTGATAAAAGAGCTTTGGTTCGTCTTTTGCATAGCTCTCTTAAAATATCTTTGATTGGTATTAACAGTATGTAAAATCTTGGTATTAACAGTATGTAAAATCAGTATGTAAAATTTTCTATTTTTTACAACTAAATGCCCGTCAAATACGTTTATTATAAAAGAACGAAACATTATGGAATCTAATTTCTCACAACGAGTAAAAGACGTCATTACCTACAGCAGAGAAGAAGCTTTGCGTTTAGGTCATGATTACATAGGTATAGAACACCTGTTACTAGGTATGATTCGAGAAGGACAAGGAAGCGGAATTCAGATTCTAAATTCTCTCGGGGCTGACCTGAATGAATTGCGAAGACGAATTGAAAGTTCGACCAAAGTAGGCAATAGTTCTATTAACCACTTATCTAATATCCCATTGGTGAAACAAGCTGAAAGGGTTTTAAAAATAACCTATTTAGAAGCAAAGTTGTTCAATCAAAGTTTAATTGGAACTGAGCACCTGTTACTTTCTATATTAAAAGACGCCAATAACATTGCGACCCAGTCTCTTGAGGAGCAAAACGTATTTTACGAATCGGTAAAAGATGAATTAGAAAGTATATTGTCTAACAAACCTTCTTCTAGCCCTAGAAATGAGATACCGGGAAACCCCACTAACGACGACGATGATTCATCAGGATTTTTAGGATCAGGTGGTTCTTCTGGAAGACCTAGTGGAGATTCCGGTGCAACAAAAGGTGGAGACTCAAAATCTAAGACTCCTGTTTTGGACAATTTTGGCCGGGACTTAACCTCTATGGCTGAAGAGGGAAAATTAGATCCGATTGTAGGGCGAGAAGCGGAGATTGAAAGAGTATCACAAATTCTATCCAGAAGAAAAAAGAACAACCCAATATTAATAGGTGAGCCAGGAGTAGGTAAATCTGCAATTGCAGAAGGACTTGCGTTACGAATTATTCAAAAAAAGGTTTCAAGAGTACTCTTTAATAAAAGAATTGTCACCCTTGATTTAGCTTCATTAGTTGCTGGAACAAAGTACAGAGGTCAGTTTGAAGAAAGAATGAAAGCGGTAATGAATGAGTTGGAGAAATCTCCGAACATTATTATTTTCATTGATGAAATCCACACCATTGTTGGAGCAGGTGGTGCTTCCGGGTCATTGGATGCTTCTAATATGTTTAAACCGGCTTTAGCAAGAGGCGAAATTCAATGTATTGGAGCTACAACATTAGACGAGTTCAGACAGCACATCGAAAAAGATGGAGCCTTAGAAAGACGTTTTCAAAAAGTTTTGGTTGAGCCAACTTCAAACGAAGAGACTTTCCAAATTTTGAATAACATCAAGGACAAATATGAGGAACACCATAATGTAAATTACACGGAAGAGGCATTAAGAGCGTGTGTGAATTTAACAGACCGATACATGACAGACCGTCACTTGCCGGATAAGGCGATTGATGCGTTAGATGAGGCGGGATCAAGAGTTCACATTACCAACATCAAAGTACCACAAAACATTATTGAAATCGAAGCGCAGATTGAAGACGTAAAGGTTGAGAAAAACAAAGTGGTGAGAAGTCAAAAATACGAAGAAGCAGCGCGTTTAAGAGATTCTGAAAGACAGCTTTCCGATGCGTTGGAGACGGCAAAGAAAGCTTGGGAAGAAGAAACAAAAAATCACCGAGAAACTGTTAGTGAAGAAGATGTTGCTGAAGTAGTCGCCATGATGACAGGTATACCAATGAAACGAGTCGCTCAAAAAGAGGGTAAGAAGCTCGTTAAAATGTATGACGATATTCATGATAAGGTAATAGGCCAAGAAGAAGCCATTAAGAAGGTGGTTAAAGCTATTCAACGAAATCGTGCAGGATTAAAAGACCCAAATAAGCCAATTGGTTCATTCATTTTCCTAGGCCCTACAGGTGTTGGTAAAACTCAACTAGCAAAGGTGTTAGCAAGACATTTGTTCGATAATAAAGATGCTTTGATTCGAATTGACATGAGTGAATACATGGAGAAGTTTGCTGTTAGTAGATTGATTGGAGCACCTCCGGGTTACGTTGGTTATGAAGAAGGAGGACAGTTGACTGAAAAAGTGCGAAGACGTCCATACTCTGTTATATTGTTAGATGAGATAGAGAAAGCTCACCCTGATGTATACAATTTACTTTTGCAAGTGTTGGACGATGGTCAAGTAACGGATAGCCTTGGAAGAAAGATTAGCTTTAAAAATACCATCATCATCATGACCTCAAACATCGGTGCTAGACAATTGAAGGATTTTGGAGCAGGAGTTGGATTCTCAACTGCGGCTAAAAAACAGAACAAGGATAAATATGCAGACGGGGTAATTCAATCGGCACTGAAAAAAGCGTTTGCTCCTGAATTCTTGAATAGAATTGACGATATCATGATATTCAATTCATTGACTAAAGAACATATTCACGATATTATTGACATTGAGCTTGAAGGTCTTTACAGTAGAACAAAAGAAATGGGCTTCACAGTTGAGATTTCTGAGACTGCAAAAGATTTCATTGCTGACAAAGGGTATGATCCTGAATATGGAGCAAGGCCATTGGCAAGAGCTATTCAAAAGTATGTTGAAGATCCACTAGCAGAGGAAATTATTCAATCACGATTATTGGAAGGAGATATGATAAGTATTAAGCTCGACGATAAAAAGGAGAATATTAAGATTGATATTATTAAACCAAAAAAAGCATTAAAGTCTGCCGATCAGAAAGGGTTACCTGAATCGAAAAAAGAGGAAGATACAGATGATTCACAAGCAGAATAGCAAGTAATAATACAGTAGTTTAAAGCCCAATTCGTAATTGAATTGGGCTTTTTTTATGTTAAGAATTGATGGTATTTATCTTGCAGCGTTTAAACCACATCTAAGATTAATTGTTAGACAAACATGAGAAGTTTTAACAAAGAGGAAATAAAATCTTTAGACAAAATATTTAGATTAAATTTAATAAACTCGGTTAGCGGTTATAAGTCGGCCAACCTCATTGGCACAATTGGAGAGGATGGAGAAAATCTAGCCATTTTTAGCTCTGTAGTGCATTTGGGAGCGAACCCTGCCTTATTGGGATTTATAATGCGCCCTGCAGCCGTTCCTAGAAATACATTAACCAATATAAAACAGTCTCAAAGTTTTACCATTAATAGCATTTCAGAAAAGTTAATACAAAAGGCCCATTATACTTCAGCAAACTTTGACATCGGCGTTTCTGAGTTTAAAGCATGTGGATTGACACCTGAATATATTAGTGATTTTGAAGCACCATTTATAAAAGAAAGCAAATTAAAACTGGCCATGAGATTAGAGCAAATTATAGATATAGAACTGAATGATACGATGCTTATTATTGGGTCAATTGAAAATATTTATGTGGATGAAATCGCGCTTACAAAAAATGGACAATTGGATTTAAATGCTATAGATACAGTTGCTATATCAGGCCTTAATAGATACCATAAGGTTGAAGAAATAGGTAATTTCCCATATGCAAGAGTCTCCGAATTACCTGTTTTTAAATAGATACGTTAAATTATAAAAAAAGCCTCTACAAGAAAATCTTGAAGAGGCTTTTGAGTAGCTTTTGTGGTCCCCTAGAACTTAAACGTATATTCCTCTACCTTTGGGTTTAAAACAACCTTTTCAACTTTCAATTCCATTTTCTGAAGACCAAAATTTCTAAGAATTTTATGGGGTATCATTATCTTCTTTACTGACTTATAATCTAAGTATAACGCTTCCGACATAACACCGTCATTCGCTTCTTGTGAGAGAATTAGAAACCCAGATTCAACTCCGTAATAGTTTGTCATCACATCTCCACTTGGTTTGATAATTTTCACAACATAAACTTCTTCGTCGTTTTGAATGTCCACTCCTTTCAATTCTAGTTTATATTCTCCTTTTAAATAGTCAGCCTCTGGGAACATTGATGTTTCTTCAGCAGTTTCTTTGTTTTTATCCTCATCAAAAGGTTGGGATTGACCTCCTTGAACAACGGCTCCCTTCTCTCCGTCAAAAACAATTTTTTGCACTACGTTGCCGTTCATCGCGATTTCCATTGTAGATTTATTTGGAACTACTGAAAAGGTCGTGATGGTTAAAGGAGCTCCTTGCATGCTTGTGCTCATTTCAGTCTTCATCCCGTTCAACTTTGACCAGTTTTTAGCTCCCCCAACAGCATTAATGTATTTATTAATCACCATTTTAACATCTATTCCTGCAGGTGCAGGCTTCAATGTATTTTCAGTTGCTAGATCACCATTAGTATCCATTAAGATTACTTTTCCGCCTGGGGCAAAAGCTTTCACCTTTTCCAAAATTTCATCTTTATTACCTACAACAACAATATAACCGTTCGATGGATTGATAAATTTCTTAGAAATTATTTTTACATCTTCAAGTGAAACTGCCGCTACATTTTTAAGATAGTTTGCATAGTAGTCTTTTTCTAAGCCATACTTTTCAATATTGATGGCAAAACGGGCTTTTGTTTGTGCATTTTCTAATCCAATAGCGAAAGTTCCTGCTCTATACCTTTTCGTAGTTTCTAATTCATCAGCTGTAATGTTTCCAATTCTCATGTTGTTTATCTCTTTCAACATTTCTACCAATGCACTATCTGTCACTTCATTTCGAACCTTTGCAGAGGCTGTAAATTCTCCAACTAATTCATCTGAATCAATACTTGATCGTGCCCCATACGTATAAGAGTTAGCTTCTCTTAGGTTTAAGTTCAATTTAGAAACAAATCCTCCGCCCAGAATGCCATTGGTAATATTGGCTTTAATTGCATCTGAATTACCCGGTTTTAAATCAATGATATTAACAGTTGATATAACTGACTGAACGGCACCAGGCTTATTCACCAAAACAACTTTCAATGTATTTGGAGCTTCAGGCATCTCGTACGTATGAGTCGGTACTTCACCCTTTTTCCAATCGCCAAAATATTTTGTAATTAGCGCTTTTGCTTCTTTAACATCAATATCTCCGACTACGGCCATATATGCTACATTTGGTTTTAAATAAGAAGTGTAATACGCTTTCACATCTGCTAACTCTATGTTCTTTAACGTTTCTTCCGTTGTTAATTCTCCGTAAGGGTGATTTTTTCCATACAGTAATACACGTTGAACATTACTCGCAATTGCATCAGGGTTATCCTTTTCTGTTTGCTTACCTGAAATATATTGAGTTTTTAATTTCTCTAATTCTTCCTCTTTAAAGTCGGAATTTTTCAAAACGTCAGACATAATGTCCAACAGTTTTTCTTGATGCTTTTTCAATGCAGAACCATATACAGATCCAGAAGAAGTGAAGAAGGTTGCCCCCATAAAATCAACTTCAAAATTTAAAACCTCTTTCGTTCTTTTTGTTGTTCCTTTAGACAGAAGGTCTCCTGCCATTTGAGCAGCACCCGCCTTGTTCCCTTCTAAAATTGGATCATTGTCGAATTGCAATGAAAACGAAACTTTTGGCAACTTGTGGTTTTCTACAACAAAAACTTTTAGCCCATTTTCCAACGTGAAGGACTGCGTTTCCCCCAGCTCAATTTTAGGTGCAGGTCCTGGTTCGGGCATTTTACTTCTGTCCACCTGAGCTGTAACAGCTCCACACAGCAAAAGCATAATAATGTTGATATATATCTTTTTCATATCTTAATTTCTTTCGATTATCTAATTTTAGTTTGCTTGCTGTGCTTTTGGTAAATAATATAGCACTACTCTATTCTGATCCGTCAAGTATTTTTGAGCTACTTTACGAATGTCTTCCTTCGTTACTTTCATGTAACGGTTAATCTCAGTGTTGACCAAATTAGCATCACCAAAGTAAACATGATAGTTAGCTAAATTTTCAGCTAACCCTTGAACGCTAGAATTTCCACTAATGAAGTCATTTTCAACTTGATTTTTTAATTTTTGAAATTCCAAATCAGAAATTAATTCCTTTTTTACTCTAGCAGTTTCGATGTCCATTGCTTCTTCCAAATCAGTTGGCTGAACTCCCATATTGGTAATTCCGAACATTAGGGCTAAACCCGGATCTTCTGTCGGTAAAGGAAATGCTCCAACAAATAGTGCTTTTTGCTTTTCATCTTTAATTACCTTTTGAAAACGTGAACTCTCTCCTTGGGATAACAATTGAGACAACATACTCATTGCATAGTAATCATCCGTTCCTTGACCCGGCATGTGATAACCCATAACAACAGCAGGCAACTGAATGTTATCGTAAATCGTATCTCTTACTTCTGCCGTTTTTTTAGGTTCAACAATAGTTGGTCTTGGAATAGCTTTTGTACCCTTTGGGATCGTACCAAAATATTCAGAAATCCACTTTTTCGCTTGAGGGATATC
>JBLHTZ010000016.1:0-50725 GCA_047627915.1 Vicingaceae bacterium | reverse complement strand
CCCAACAGTCAGGCTTGAACTTAAACACGTTCTTTGATCAGTACCTAAGAACTGTACAAATCCCAACGTTAGAATACTTTTTTGAGGATAATAAATTTGCCTATCGCTGGATAAATGCTGTTCCCGGATTTGATATGCCAATAAAAGTAAAACTAGATAACAATGAGCAATGGATTAATCCAACCACTAATTGGAAACATGAGTATACCGAAGAAACTAAAAAAGAATTAATTATTGATTCTAATTTTTATGTGGCTAGTTTTAGGAATATGAAAAATAAATAAAAGCGCACATCACTGTATATGAAGTCATAGCACCCTTCGGGATACTACGATTCATATACTGACAGTTGTAAAGAATTCCCGAAATTCAAATATTTTACTTACCTTTAACGTTAGTAACGTAAAAGATATGATATTATCCTTTGGCTCAAAAGAGACTGAAAAGATTTGGAGCGGAGAAAGAGTTAAGAAACTCCCACTCGAAATACAAAATATCGGTAGGAGAAAATTGAGAATGTTAAATAATTCTCAAGATATTAAAGACTTAAGAGTCCCTCCTTCTAACAGACTTGAAAAGAAAAAAGGAAATCTAAAAGAATATTGCGCCATAAGGATTAACGATCAATGGAGGATAATTTTTAAATGGAATAACGGTAACGCAAGTGACGTTGAGATAATAGATTATCATTAATAAAGTAAATATGGAAAAGCTAAATAACATACATCCAGGAGAAGTCTTACACTTTGAATTTTTAGAGCCTTTAAAAATATCTGCTTATAAACTTTCTAAAGATTGTCAAATTCCTCAATCTAGAATTTCGGAAATCGTAAAAGGAAATCGTAGAATTACCGCTGATACTGCGTTGAGATTAAGTAAATACTTTGGTAATACAGCTAAATTTTGGCTTGGACTTCAAGATGACTTTGATATTGAAGAAGAAAGAGAAAATAAAGTAGATGAACTCAAAAAAATCAAATTATATAGTGACAGAATATTTGCTTTCCAATTTGGCAAATTGCAAAAGTAATACTCGCCTTCTAGATCTGACTTCAAAACTGATATTAGAGTTATGCAAAATTGGAACTCCTACTCTACTATTATCGAATTGACTCTATACTCTAGCTGTGGACTTCGCCTACTTTGGCATAGTAGATTTTTAGCAGAAAAAATCATTCATTGTAGTTTTTCAATTTAGCAATTTACAAAAGTCATATTCGCCTAACTTTTTGACTACAAGACTTGAGGTTAACAAACAGAGAGCCGAAATTGAGAACAATAACTATTTACAACATAATGTAATATGCATTGGGCGTAAGTAGGTTACGATGCATAGGCTTTTAACTGTAAAGCCCACAAAATCGCCTTGACAATTTCCTAATCGGGATAAAATTAAAAAATCGCAAGGCGATTTTGCTATTTAGTAAATAGCTAATGGTATCTTTATCAAAACCACAACGCACCATATAGGGGACGTTCTACGCAATTAGACATTAATACTTAAACCAATAATAATGAGACTGACTTTACTTTTTATAATGGCACTTTTAGTAGGCTGTTCTAATGAAACCAAAATTGAAAAATTAGAAATGTCTGTGGACAACCCTTTTAATGTAGAACTCAATGAACTTATTGATTATGCTAAGGTTACTGCAGACCATGTAGAAGCATATGTCAACATAACAATTGCCAATACAGTATTGGATTTAGATAACATAAAAAGCACGGATAGTCTGAATTTTAAAAATACATTTGGCGTATATGACAAGATTTCAAATGATTTAGAAAAAGCAAATAATAATGCTTTTATGCTCAATTGGGTTTCACCCGATTCAATTACTAGAGCAAAAGGAACAAAAGGTTATCAAAAAATAGACTCTTTATATACCGTTATTGGTTCCGATAAAGAATTATACAAGACCTTTCAGTCATATGCGAATTCAGAAGAAGGCAAATCCCTTACGGGCCTCAAAAAAAGACTGGTAAATCAGGTTCTTGAAAAATTTGAACAATCTGGGGTAAATCTAAATGATGAAAACTTAGTAACATATAAACAACTTTCTGCAGAGATAAATGAACTGACATCACAGTTTTCTACCAATATGAATAGCGCTAAGGAAATGATAGTTTTAGATGAACAGGAGGCAGATGGACTACCGGAAAATTTTAAGGATACCTACGGATTAGATAATGGAAGCTATGAGATTCCTGTAATTAATGCTACCTATAGTACCGTTCTTAGTAATGCAACTTCCAGTGAGGTTCGTAAAGCTTTTGTTATGAAAAAAACAAATATCGCAGCGGACAAAAACTTAACCATATTGGATTCTTTGATTAGTAAACGAGATCAATTGGGAAAATTAATGGGGTTTCATTCCTATGCAGGCTATAACCTTGAATCAAAAATGGCTAAAACGCCAGAGCGTGTTTGGGAGTTTATTGATGGATTGGTCGCAGAGTCAAAAGCTAAAGCGTTGCAAGACATTGCAATTTTAAAAACAGTAAGAAATGAAGATCAAAAAACACCAAGTGATGAAAGCCCAATAAATTCATGGGATATTGGTTACTATAACAACCAATTATTAAAAACAGAGTACCAGGTAGATTATGAGAAAATGCGCGATTATTTACCTATGGATTCGTGTTTAGAGGGGATGCTTACCCTGTACCAAGAGCTTTTAGGGCTGGAATTTAGAAAAATGGAAAATCCTTCTGTTTGGCACGAGGATGTTACTATGTACGAAGTGTATGATGCTGAAAAATTGAAAGGACGCTTTTATTTAGATTTATATCCAAGACCCAATAAGGAGACATGGTTTTATGGAGTTAATTTTAATAATGGAATTCAAACTAACGATGGATATGAAGTTCCCGTAGCCATGCTTTTAGGTAATTTCACTAAGCCAACTGATAAATTACCATCTCTATTAAGCTTTAGAGAATTAAATACCTTATTCCATGAATTTGGACATATAGTTAATATGATGTCATATGAAGGAGAGTTTAATTTATTATCTCATACCAAATCTGATTTTGCAGAGGCAATGTCCCAGATATTCGAAAATTGGATAGATGACTACGATATTTTGAGCTCCTTTGCGAAGCACTACAAAACAGGTGAAGTATTTCCAAAAGCATTGTTTGACAGTAAGAGAACAGCTAAAAATGTATCCTCTGGTTTATCAGCACAAAGCTCATTGAGGCGATGTATTTATGACATGAATTTATACAACAAATACAACCCAGATAAGCCATTGAATACCGACGAATTATGGAAAGACATTGACACCCAAATGGGTGTGATGGATAGCCACGTTGAAGGCACTCATTCACAAGCTAGCTGGATTCATATTAATACCCATCCCGTATATTTCTACGGTTATCTATGGTCTGAAGTGTACGCTCAGGATATGTTTACTGTATTTGAAAAAAATGGGTTGAGAGATACCGAAACAGGAGTGAAATACCGAAAACTAATTTTGGCAAACGGTGGCCAAAGGGATATTGATGAAGCAGTTGCAGAGTTTTTAGGAAGACCTACTAATAATAAAGCTTATATTAAGAGTCTTGGATTGGAATAGAAAAAAACTGCGTAGAACATTGGCTATAAGTAATTGCGCGAACTCACCTATTCTGAAAATTCATTTGGGACTTTGAGAATGGTATGTTCTTGCAAAAATTAAGTACTAAACCACGAAACTACTTATAGGTCAGACGTTAACCTTCATTAAATAAAACCAGCAAAATATGAAACAAATAATTTTATTGATTTTGACATTAGTGCTAGTCGCAACAGGTTGTCAGAATGAGAAGCAAGATACTAATGTAACATCTTTAGAAGTCTATTCCGATTCATTATTTCAAGCAAGCATTGATAGTGCTCAAATTGCTGGAGGTGCAATTTTAGTATTTCAGAAAGATGAGATGTTGTTAAATAAATCTTATGGCTATTCAAGCATGGAACTATCTACCCCTATGCTCAGTGAAAGTATTTTTGAAATAGGCTCTGTAACCAAACAATTCACCGCTGCTGCCATCTTAAAATTAGTTGAAGACGGAAAACTTTCATTAGATGATGACTTTACGAAACATCTCGAATTTGATACCAAAGGTCGAAAAATTACCGTTGCTCAATTGCTTGACCATACCTCGGGTCTTGCACAAGCTCCAAATGGTAAGGACGAATTTTCGCAAATGACTTTCGCTGAATTTCCGCATCGGCTTACGGTAGAATTGGTAGAACCAAAAGACTTTTTGCACGAGCCTGGAGAGGCATTAATCTACAATAACGTTGCTTTTGTTTTACTCGGATTAATTATAGAAAATATAACTGGTCAGACTTACGAAGAGTATTTAAATGAAGCTTTTTTTGAGCCTTTAAATATGAAGAGTACATTTTTCACTTCCAATACCAAGGTGATTAAAAATAAAGTCTATGGCTATAATTATAACCCAGACGGACTTCAACAAAAAAATTATTTGAATTCGTACATACCCTATTCTGCGGGTTCGCTTTCAAGTAGCGCAGAAGATTTACTGATTTGGACAAAGGCATTACATAGCGGTAAAATTCTTTCAGAACCTATGTATCAATCCATGATAACTCCATTGCAATTAAACGATGGCACGCCTGTAAGATATGCTAAAGGATTGGTCAATTTCTCGAATTATGGACACAAAGAAATCTCTCACGGAGGAGCCATTGCAGGATTTTCTTCTTTCGTGCAATATTATCCTGACGATGATTTATACATCATAACTTTAGTAAACACCATTGGGCCAAAAAAAACAGGACGGTTTTTTGGATATGAAATCACTTGGAAATTACTAGGCAAAAAGGAATATAAACAAGCTACATTGGATATTGATACCAAAGCAATCCAAGGCATATACACTGGACAAACAAGAAGTGGCAAAGATTCAGATGGCAAACAAGCAATAGAGATTAAGTCCATAGAAAATGGAATTACCCGACAGCTTACAGGAGAAGAAAAAATAGACACCTTAAAAGTATATGTTGGCAACAATACGTGGATGGACGGAAACGATAAAATCATAATAGAAAATAACGAGTATCGTGTCGATAAAATATACAATTATTACATTCTTAAAAAGGGAAAAAAATAACAAAAGGCTAACAATGTATATAAAATCATAGCGGTTTAAAGGGTTATCGTATTTCTTCGCTACTTGTGAGTCCGCCAATCCACAGGATTCCCTAAGTAGCAATTGAACGTATATTGCTCCTAAACGCTAAAGTTCATATAGCTGACGTTAAACGCCTCCCCTCTTCTTTCCCAACTCCAATTGTTTTTCGCGTAAACACAAAGGCGAATTCAGAAAACGTAAACACCCCATTTTCTCAAGCAAAACCAAAAGATTTTATCTAAAATCGCGACTCCATTTAACACGTTGACTTCCTGCCTTTCGTCTGCTATTTTTGCTTAAATTTAGGAGGGTTGAAATTCAACCCAAAACACCAACAACATGGACGTAAAAGAAAAATTAAACGATTGGAAATCGCAAGCAGAATTATTCAAACAGCAACTGCTTTTAGAAAAAAATGAAGCTGAAGTTGCCTTTGAAGAAAAGAAGGAAGAAATGGCTGAATGGCTAGATGATGTTCGCGATGACATTAAAGATTGGCAGAAAGAGGGCCAAGAAGACCTGAGTAAGTTAAAAGCGAAGGTGGAAGATTTGCAGGTACAGCTCGCATTAAAAAAGGCCGACAGTTTAGATCAATTGAAGGCCAACCAAAAAAAGTTAAATAACGGGTTTCGTGAGTTAAAATACGAATTGAACAAAGCCATGGAAGACGGAAAAGAGAGCCTTCAAAAGTGGGCAGCGCTTACAGAAGATACAATAGACCAATACCATACTCGATTTGATTTATTTAAGGTTCAGCTGAGTTTCGCCTTGGAAGATGGGGAAGAAAAGCTAGAAGAAAAACAAAAAGAGCTAACGCAAAAAATTGCGGAGTTCAAACAAAAACTGGAGAAACTAGAAGATCAAGGTGATTTAAAATGGGACAACTTCAAGAAAGAAATTGGCTCTGCTTGGGAGCACGTGAAAAAAGCTTTCTAATACGAACTGTGTTTCCTACCCTTTGCAGAGGAATGGAACCGATCGTCAATGATTTAACAATCTTTTAACCTACTATGAATCAGAAATCAATGGTATTTAGATTATTTTTATCGCATTGACATTGAATTCATGCGAAAGATTTTACTCTCCCTTACTCTACTTTCATTTTTAGTCAGTTGCCATTGCGACGATACGATAAGTTGTAAAGGATTGTCTGCTCCAGCTAGTCAAATATTGGATGCGCCATTGGGTGGTACAAAATTTACAAATGGCTCCGACAGTACCTTGACTTTTCTATCCACTTTTTATCAGAAGACGGAAGCTTCTAATGTAGATTGTTACCAAGAATTGTATTCAGGCGCTTGCAGATGTGAGGACACCCCCTGCCCCGAAATTAGAGGAGTAAAAGGATTTGAAATTACCCCTGCGTTAATAGACATTGAGTCTAGATCAGTTGGTCGCTCATGGTTGGTTACCGACAGCACAGGAACCTATCGAAAAGACACCTTGTATTATGTAGATACTGAAGTGTTTTACAAACATTACGAAATTTCCATTTCAAATAAAGGTATTAGCTATGCAATTTTAGACTCTCGTTTGCACTTCCCACTTAAAGCAGAACAAGACCGTTTCGTATTCAACACAGATTCGTTGAATCCAGGTCATAACTTCTTAGCAAATTACACCACGCCACATAAAACATACAATCAAGTAATTGAAGTTACCAACCCCAAATGGTTTTTTACAGGCCGGCCTTCTATTTTCTTCTCTACAATTTATTACGAATTAAATGGTGGCGTAATCGCATTTGAGAGCATGCAAAATGAGTTATTCTACGTAACGGACTAACTTCGAATACCTCAACTTTCACTAATTTTTCACCACCTTTTGGCTGGCTTTCCAATTCGATCCAGATACATTCAACACATACACGCCAGATGCCAATCCTTGTGTACTCAATTCAATATTTTGTCCCGTTTCGTTTAGTACGGCACGGTCATTTTTTACCACTTTTCCAAACATATCTACCCATTGAATGCGAACCTCAGCTTGGTTGCCTGGGTACTTTAATTCAATAGTGAGGTAATCATCTACCATGGGGTTTGGATAGGCCTTAAAAGAAGACGTACGATTCGAAAGCTCCGTTATTCCCGTTCTTCGGTTGTTGAAATACTCCTGAGCTTCACGAAAGGCCCTTACTCCTATTTCTATTCCCATTATACGTCCGGGTATGTCATCTGCCGGTGGGTGAATTCCTCCCCAAATGCGTGAAAGGCTGCATTGATCGGAAGCATCTCTGTAGGTTGCCCATTGCAAGGTAACATCTACACTTGGTCCTTTCTCAAACACCAAAAAGCTATCTCGTGGTGCACTGAACTCTCCCATTCCTCCAGGAAAATATTCGTCACCCGTAAAAAAAGTCATTACCTCAGCGGCAGCTCTCGAGAAAGTAGAATGACCCGATACGTAACCCGCAAAAGGAGGAGTTACAAATGAAGGGCGCTGATACGGCCACCAATTTCCGGCAAGAATCCAATCTACCCCTGCAGAGTCTGTTGCAGGGTCTAAAATGTAGTCCGGTCCTTTCCAAGCTTTCACTTTAATCTTATTTACGTTTTCGTTATTCGCTCCTGCCAAGGAATCTCCTACTTGCACGAGTTCAATTAAACCGCTGTCTAACAAAATTCCTCCAGGATGATAAGAAGGTAGCGTACTATCTGAGCTTTGCCCCTTCTCTGCCATAAAGCGAACTGCCGATACCGGTCGAATGTAATCGTACCAACCTTTGTTTCCCCACGCAACAATTGCAGCATCGTGCAAAGCTCCTGAAAGGCAGAAATAAGATTTAACATCCCATTCTAAGTCGGTTAGCGTCGGTCCTTGCCCCTTAAATTTCTTCACCAATAACGAATCATCGTTCACGAAGTTTAAAATGGTAAACCAATGCCCCGGAGGGGTTTCCGATTCAGGTCCATCTGCCCAAAACTCTGCTAAAACTCTTGCATAGTCAGCTCTTGGGACGATTTGAGGCGAATAGGGTTGTCCAGTTGCTGGGTTTGTTGCTCTTCCTGTGCCCATATCTCCTCCATCCATTTCATTGTAGAAGTTTCTTAACCCCGGAATGGTAGTAGGAAAAGAAGACACATTTCCGATAGATGCTGGAGAAATGTCCCACAAAGTAGTATCTGCAGGGTCTAAATGAGAAGACCATTTTGAGACCAAACCAAAATTCCATTTGTACTCTTCAGAGAGACCTCCTGCAGTGGTGGTATCTAAAAATGGTGGCGCACCACGGTCGTAATACACATAATAGTCGTCTCCATTTCTTGAATGAGTGGTTAGGTTACTATCGGACAATGCAAAAGGACTTACTTCTCCCCATTCTGGGCTTAAAAAGTCTGGAATACCTCCCGGAATAGGGTTACCACTCTGATCAATAAAAATATCAAATGCTAAAGGTTGCCATCTGTTGGGAAATCTAAGCGTAAGATTACCCTCATTTTTAGTGACAAGAGCATTGTTTACAGGCGTGTAAAATCTATTCGCATAAGCATTGACTTCATTGGATCCGTCTTGCAACCCAAAACTGATTAATTCTTGGGCAATGTAATTACCAAGTGCTGCGGGCTCTCCGGTTGAGTAATTAACTGAAGAATCATTCTCGTCGTATCCTAACCGTTGAAGCAGGCGTTGAAACCTGGGCAAGGTAGAATCGGCACCTGGGGAATCTTTAAAACGGTGCATGAGCAATCTAAAAGCTGCAAAACTCATGGCTTCTTCTTGGTAGGCCTCTTTCTGACTTGCAGGTGGTAGCGTTATTCCGTTAAACGAGCAGGTATAACCGTGAACTTTTTTACCGAGAAAATAAGTACTTGTAGTGGTATCATAAACCGCCCAAGAGTCGTAGACTGCAACCGAAAAATGAAATAAATTTCTTGCGTGCACGGTAGGCCGAGCAAAATCCTCTCGAATGGCTTCCAATAAAGCTTCGTTCCATTCTCTCGCCACTGATTCTGAGGCACGAACATTTGATAGAAATAAAAGAGAACAGAAGCCGCACAAAATGAATCGCGTTAACTTATTACCATTCGTTTTAATTAAATTTTTTTGCGACAGGAACTGTTGTATCATTTTAGTAGAGGAATTGATGAAAGATTCAAATTTACAAAAGAAATAACAAGGTATTCTCCTCAGTTGTTTCTGCAGATTCATGAATGCTACCTCGCAATTTTGACCCTTCTCAAAATACTGCAGGTTGGTAGAGAATAAATATACTGTTCCAGCCCCTTTAACATAAAATTATTTTATATATTTTATTAAAACTATAAATTATTATACAATAATAATGATCCATACTTTTATCAAAAAAAAATAAGACTATAGATTAGACGAGACTTAGCGCTTTTAACTTGGCATAAATCGTTAATTAGTACAACACACTCAATTAAGTTCTCTAACGAATTAAGAAGCCAAAACGATTTTAAAAAAGTAGAGCAGTAACTACTATAAAAACCAGGGCGGATACTGAAAAGCCAAATGAGTAAGTACAACTATTTAAACTAAAATTATGAGAAAAAAATTTGTATTTACAATAGCAGTTTTACTCTGTGTTGGAATAACTTCAACTTTTACAGGATGTAAAAAAGAGGAAGAAGAGAAAGTTCAAGGGTGTACGGATGTTAATGCTAACAATTTTGATCCAAATGCAGAAGAAAACAATGGGAGTTGCACTTACCCAACCATTAACGTCTCACCTACCAACACTGCCGGTGATTTAAGTGGATTTGGTGGAACAGCGTCAAGAACAATCTCTTTTGAAAGTACAACTCAAACAATAGATTGGGACATGACCATTAAAGCTACAAGCGGTAGTTTTCAATTGGTAGTAAAGGATGCAGATGGAACAGCGGTAATTGACAAAACGCTTACTGCGGGTTCTGGCCCTCAAGATGATGCCGGAATAAGTGCTTCGGGAACTCCTGGCACATGGACTTTAAGCGTTTTCTTAACCAACTTCAACGGCACTGGAGATTATTCACTGCAATAAAAAACTGTCGCTCCCCTCTGTAACAAAAGACTAATAATTAATAGTAAAAAATAAGTTAAACCCTAAAAAAATGAATGTCTTCAAAAAAAGTTGGATTGGATTATCCATATTAAGTGTTCTTGTATTCAGTTCTTGTGCGAAAGAATATGAAGAATTTAACAACATGGAAGTTGTTGAAAATACGTTTATGGGAAATATTGAAATCACCTCAGGAGGTTCAGACCCAGCAGGTGATTTCACAGGCACCGATGCATCTGGCACCTATTCTTTTGCCTGGGAAAACTCAGAAAGAAAAGCAGACGCTAGGTTTGATATTACGACTACTGGAAGCGGTAAAGTACAGATGATCATTAAAGATGCTAAAGGCGATAAAGTTCTTGATGAATCTAGAGGAGGAAGTGATAATGATACCTTTTCGGATGTTTCAAGTAAAGGTAGAAAAGGGACTTGGTTGGTTACACTTATATTTACTGAGATAAGTGGTGACGGTAGCTTTTCGATCAACCCTGAAAATTAGAACCTAAGGTGATAAGATAAATCATAGCATCCTCTCGGACGCTATGATTTATTTATAGCCCTTTTACATCATTTACTTTATATCTACAAAAAAACATCCTCCTCAGTTGTTTCTGCAAACGTTCATTGCAGTCTCAGATAAGGTAAAGAATACCCTTTTTATTATCTTGCCGATTAAACCAAACGACATGAAAAAAGGAATTCAACTGTTCACGTTTCTTGTTTTAGCGGTGATGGTATTTCAAGCCTGCCAAGAAGCACCCAAAGAAACTGCTGAAAAAGTAGAAAAAGCAGTTAAAAAATCACTCAACCCAAATGGCGACAGTGAATTAGCATTACTGATGCGCGACATGTTAGCCGAAGCGAAACGCATTAAAAAACAAGTTGAAAACGGGGAAGAAGTAACCGTTAAGGTAGACCACGAGAAAATATTTTCGGCCCATGCTACTGAACCTGCAAAGGCTGCTTCCGCAGAATACAAAACATGGGGCACTGCTTATTTAGCAGGAATTGAAACCTTAAAAAATTCGACCCCAGAAATGGCCGAAGCAGCTTATACTAGTTTGGTGAATAGCTGCATGAATTGCCACCAAGCGCTGTGCCCAGGACCTGTTGTAAAAATTAAAAAGTTACAGATTCCTGTATAAGCCGAGCTTACAATTTAGATAAATCTATAAGGTTGTAGAGAAAAATAACCAGCTATATACTTTACCACCAGTATTTAACTAAAATCGGGGAAGTAATATAAGCTAGAAAGGGAAGCAGTGTTCAGGCACTCTTCCCTTTTTTAGTGTCGTTTTGGATGTATTCAAAAATAAAAGTTATTTTCATCGCCGAATTTAAACTAAACAACAAACACAATGGAAGAATTTAAAAAATTTATTAGCAAAGGCAACGTGATAGAAATGGCCGTAGGTCTCATCATGGCAACTTATTTTGGTGCAATCATTAAATCGTTGGTAAACGACATTTTAATGCCACCTATCGGAATGATTTTAGGAGGAGTAGATTTTTCAGAATTAAAATTAGTTTTAACGGAAGCACTTGCTGAAAGTGCAGAAGGTGCCGGCGATGCTGTTCTTGAAGTCGCCATTTCTTACGGCATCTTCATCAATGCTATTATTACCTTCTTAATTGTGGCTTTTGCTGTATTTATGGTAGTGAAGCAATACAACAGGCTAAAAGAAAAAATGGAAAAGAAAGAAGTTGCAGCACCTGCCGCTCCATCTAAAGAAGAACTATTGTTAGTAGAAATTAGAGATTTGTTAGCGAAGAAATAAGTTCAACGCTTCACCCTTAAAAAGCTCCTTTGACATCTCGTCAATGGAGCTTTTTATTTTTTGGTTAGTAGCAGGTTAGCGTCTGTTTCACAATTATTAATACAGAAGAAAAACTTGCGTACAATTTTAAAATAAAGTAAGTTTGTCGCCCAATTTAAAACAATAAATTATGAAAAAGATTTTCAAATATGTGCCTATCATTTTAGGTCTAGTAATGGTTATGTCATCTTGTGGTGACGATGATGAAACAGCGCCTGCAGTAGCAGTATTAGCACCTACCTTAAGTGTTTCTGTAAACGGCAGTCAAGTAGCAACAGGTGCAACGGTTAACGTTGAAACAGGTACTGCGGTTACTTTCTCCATCACTGCCAACCGTGTTGGTTCAGGTAAAGACTTAAACACAATGACTATTACTCAAAATGGCGATAACGTTGTTACTCCTTTCAACATTCAAGCAGGTGCTAGCGATCCTTATAACTTTGCTGATGGTTCAGCGCAAGCATTAAAAAATGCAGATGACGAAACATTTCAAGGAACCGGTGTATTCAACGACATAACAAGAACAGTTGGAAGTACGACATACACCATTACCGTAATTGATAGAGATGAATTAAGTACAACCGTTAGAGTTACTATCGCAGTTGCTGATCCAACAACTCCTTTATCTACTATGAAATCAGGTTATTTCTACCATGTTGGCGGTTCTTTAGCTGGAAGATGGAATGTATCTACTGATACTTCAATCGCAGGTACAGGTACTTTATTAGAAAATACAGATGTTGCAGGTGATCCTTTTACTGGAGCATTTGACTTATCTATGGGTTCTACAATGGTAGTTGGTTCTGCTTCAAATTATGACAATGCAACTGTTGAGTCTGCTGAAGCTACTTACAACGCAGGAACAGCTGTTACTGCTAACAACACTCCTGTAGTTAACGATGTATACGTTGTTAAAACTGCTACTGGTGACTACATCGTAATTAAAGTTACAGATATCAACGCTGCTGATAATACTTGTGTCTGTGGTAACAGAGGAAAAATGTCTTTCATCTATAAGAAAGCTTAGTATAAAACATTTTATTATGGAGAGAGCCCCGACTAGGTCGGGGCTTTTTTTATGTCAAAAATTTAGCGTAGCTAGAAAAGTGACTCTCGATAATTTCCTCTTTCTTCTCTTCAATGTATTTCAGGTATGCCTCTGCAGCAGGCGATAAGGATTTACTTTTCAACCAAATTAAATTCCAATCTGTGACCAACGGAAGCTGATCCAAGTCAATAATCTCTAACTCGCCGTTTTTCAATTCGTTCACAATTCCGATAATGGGCATAATAGAATAACCCAATCCTGCCAAAACAGCTTGTTTTATGGCCTCGTTCGAGGTTAACTCCATACTTCTATTGACTTGAACTTTTTGTTTCTTTAAATAAGCTTCCATTGCCATTCGGGTGGCAGAACCATTCTCTCGGAATAAAAGAGTGACCCCATCAAGATCTTTTGGAGATTGAATGGCTGCATTTCCACTCTTTCCTTTTTTTGCCACTAGAAACAGTTGGTTTTTCATCAACGTAATTTGCTCTATCGCAAAACCTTTCGGTAAAACAGAAACCAATGCAAAGTCGACATCATTTCGCTCTATGCTTTTTACTACTTTCGATTTGTTCGTTACGTCCATATTCAGTTGAATTCCAGGATACTTTTCCATAAATTCTGAAAAAAAGAAAGGCATAACGTATTTACCGGTTGACACTACTGAAACGTGAAGCGTTCCCGTTACATAACCCAAATAAGCCATCTTTCTATTCTCTACTCGTTCAATTTCATCTAAAATGACACGACAAGACCCTGCCACCTCTTTCCCAAAATTGGTAACTTGAATTTGCCGTCCTATCTTTTCTAACAATGGAATGTCAAACTGGTCTTGGAAATTCTTGATTTGAATGGACACTGCAGGTTGGGTTAAATGCAGTTCTTCTGAGGCCTTAGTGATACTTTTCTGTTCTACTACCTTTAAAAAAATGCGCAATTGATTCAACGTATAATTCATAAGCTTTATTTATAACAAACATAACAATTATAAATTTTCGTAATCAAATAAAGTGACACAACTTTGCCTTGAATTAAAATATGAAACAATGGAAAATCAATATTTATCAATGCAACTCATTCGTAACACATACGAAATCGCCGAAGGAAAGACAATTATCGAGCAGCTTTTAGTAGATAAAATCAACTTTCTGAAGAAACAAATCTTCACATTAGAAGAGCGTTTTGGGTTAGACTCTCCATTTATGCAAAATAGAGTTGTGGAATTAAAAAAGTGTCAAGAAGACCTAGTCTTTTTCTTAAACCATGTAGACGATCAGGAGCAAGAAATGTTGATTAATTGTAAGATTGACATTCAGTTGGTTCCTACGAAAAGTGCAGAGAAACTTAGCGAACAGGCGGAAAATAAGCAATGGACTTAAGCTTACTATTCGAAAACTTAACCAACCCTGCGCTGTTATTCTTTGTGCTGGGAATCTTAGCCGTTTTGCTAAAGAGCGATTTAGAAATTCCTAAAACCTCTTCAAATTTTATCTCACTTTACTTACTGTTCTCCATTGGCTTTAGAGGTGGCCAAGAATTAGCCCACAGTGAGCTCTCGACATCAGTAGTAATGGCAGTATTGACTGGAATTCTATCTGCCATTTTAGTCCCAATAGTAACCTTCTTCATTTTAAAGAAAAGACTAGGAATACCAAATGCTGGAGCAATTGCAGCAGCGTATGGTTCTGTAAGTGCCGTGACTTTTGTAACCACTGTTTCTTTTTTAGAAGCACACAACATCGAATTTGGCGGACACATGATCGCCATCATGGCCATGATGGAAGCGCCCTCTATTATTATGGGAGTGTTACTTGTGAAGTTATTCAGCAAGAACAACGAAGTCGAAATGTCACTAGGCAAATTGCTCAAGCATTCGCTCGTTAGCGGAAGTGTTCTGCTAATTGTTGGAAGTTTAGTAATTGGTTTCATTGCAACCGAGCAACAGGCAGAAGGTATTCGCCCCTTCACTACAGAACTATTCAAAGGTTTTCTAGCTGTATTTTTATTAGACATGGGTATTACCAGCGGTAAAAAATTAAGCGGATTATGGAAAAATGGAGTCTCTCCTATTCTATTCGCCATTATTACTCCCTTAGTGAATGGTTCTTTAATGGCGCTGCTCAGTAGCTTCTTCTTAGATTCTATGGGCGACCGTTTGCTACTTTCAATTCTTGCTGCAAGTGCATCGTACATTGCTGTACCCGCTGCCATGAGAATTTCAGTACCTAAGGCCAATCCAGGACTTTACATTCCAATGGCACTTGCAGTAACCTTCCCTGTCAACATCACCATTGGAATTCCCATTTATTATCAAATTATTCAACACTGCTGCTAATGAACAGCTATAAACTACAGTATTATGCCACAAGTATTACGCCCGAACGATTTTACTAAAACGAATGAAAGTGCTGAATTTCGAACTTTTGAACTAAGTAAGCAAGTTGTTGTTTCCTCTATAGCAGCTATTCTTTTAGGAATTTGGTTAATCATTACCTACCTAAACGATGGGTTGTTTTTTAAAGATGCAGCTATTTGTAGTTCTATCATTTTCTTTTTGGTGTTTATAAAATCACGAAGTGTTAAGAAAGAAGGAGTTAAATAATAAAACTTCGCATTTAAGACTTTTACTTGAATAATCAGAAACGTTTTTGAAAAAAAACTGATATTTTAGCGATATTTTGCTTCGATAAACTTAACATTGCAGTTCAATTTAAATTATGGCCGAGAAAGCATTCAAAACCCTAAAATTTAAACCAAACAATACCAAAGAATTCGGCATTACTCTGAGAAAACGAGTAAACGAATATTTCAAAACCAAGGACATAGACCGAACAGGTGATTACCGAATTTGGATCAAAGTGATCGTTATGCCGTTGATGTATATCGTTCCGTTCCTGTTTATTGTAACCGGTAATTACGGTGGAAGCCTACTCAGTTTTTATGGCCTTTGGCTATTAATGGGTGTAGGTATTGCCGGATGTGGACTCAGCGTTATGCACGATGCTTGCCACAATAGTTTATCGAAAAACAAAAAAGTAAACGAAATTATTGGAGCCATTGCTTTAGGTTTTGTTTCAGGTTCCACTACCAACTGGAAAATTCAACACAACGTGTTGCATCATTCCTTTACCAACGTAGCCGGATTCGATGAAGACATAAGCCCAAAAGGGGTAATGCGATTCTCACCTCAAGAGCCGCGAAAGCCTATGTATAAATACCAAGCCTACTATGCTTGGTTCTTTTATGGGTTAATGACCTTTTTATGGGCAACTGTTAAAGATTTCGGACAACTGTTTCATTTTCGCGATATGGGTTTGTTGAAGTCTCAAGGGAAAACATTCAAAGGTCAAATGTTTGCGCTAATTGTTAGAAAAATAGCATATTACGCTATCATTTTAGCTTTACCACTTTATGTATTGGATGTGCCTTGGTATCATATTTTAGGAGCTTGGTTTACGATGCACTTTCTAGCAGGAATGATCTTAGCGCTTATTTTCCAATCCGGTCACATTACACCTGATACAGAATTTCCGATTCCCGACGAAAAGGACCAGGTAGATGGAGATTTTGCTTTTCACCAGTTGGTGACAACGGCTAACTTTGCTCCTTCTAACAAAATTTTATCGTGGTATGTTGGAGGTTTGAATTACCAAATCGAACACCACTTATTTCCAAACGTGTCGCACGTGCACTTGCCTGCTCTTGCTAAAATTGTAGAGCAAACAGCAAAAGAATTTGGACTGCCTTACAATTCAGAACCTTCATTCATTGGAGCTGTAGTAAACCATACCAAGTTTTTAAACCACTTAGGAAAGGTGGCATAAGCAACAAGTATAAAAAATATTGAAGCTCCTTAACTCTTGCGGTTAGGGAGCTTTTTTTTGCTGCAGACTGCGCACCAAATAGCGGTTTCCAAACTGTCTTATTTTATTATTGCTAAATATTCCCTACCTTCAATAAAAAAATTATGGTAAAGAGTTTTACAGGCGCTCGCACTAAAGAAGAAAAACAGATTCCGAAGCAAGCATTGGTTAAAGAATATATGTCCCGGCAATTGATCACTTTTAAACCAAAACAGTCAATTGATGAAGTCGTAAGTATTTTAATTTACAAAGGCATTTCAGGAGGACCGGTTTTAGATGATTCGAATAATTTAGTCGGAATTATTTCTGAAGGTGATTGTTTGAAACAAATTATTAAGGGTAAGTACAACAATTCGCCAACCCTTAATGGACTTGTAGAAGACCACATGGTAACCGAAGTGAAAACTTTACAGCCTGATAATACCATTATGGAAGCAGCTGTAGCTTTTTTAGAACAACGAATTAGACGTTTTCCTGTATTGGATAATGGGAAATTAGTTGGACAAATCAGTCAACGGGATGTAATGAAAGCCATAGAAGATTTCAGTCGCTAAGATACAGCGCGTGAGAATGTATTTCTAATTAAATCCAAGACATGGACTACAAGTCCGCGCTAACAGAACTACAAGTCAACGCCAACGGCAAAAAAATAGCAGTGAGAATAATCTCACTGCTACCAATTAAATGTTATAACCGTTGAACTGCATAAAAACAGAAACAGCTGCTAAGCATTTAGTGTTATTCGTTAGAACCTATATTTCCTTGTGCCACTATGGTTGAAAGTCCTGTACCTGCAGACAAGTGTACGTTAATGTATCCGTTATAGGTTAGAATCCCATCGTAAGTAATGGCAGTATTATCGTCTAACGCAGAAATATTTGTTTCGCTAATTCCTGAATCTCCATTCACCGGAGGGAAAGTGTAAACTATTGGACCGGTAGTAGCTGCATTATTCCCATGAATATGAGCAGGATGAGATCCCCCTTGCGGAGTACCTGTTAAGGTAATTTTTGCCAATGATTCACCATTTACTCTTTCACTGAAAAGTACATTCCCGCTGATTCCTGGAGTGTCTTTTTCGGCTAAAGTATAAGTCTTAGTTCTACCCGTCAATTCATTTTGACCAATGTCTCCTTGTGCTACAATTGTACTTAGGTTGGTTGCACTAAAATGAACGTTAACATATCCGTCGTAAGTTAAAACATCACTATAGCCGAACGCTTGTCCATTTAAAGTTGCAACATTTGTTTTACTCATCCCTGTTGTACCATCCACTGCATTAAAAGTAAATGCAATGCCTCCACTTTCAATAGCTGTGTTCATATGAATGTGCGCAGGATGTGAGCTATCTTGAGGTGTACCTTGTAACGCGATTGTTGCAAGTGCTTCACCATTTACTCTTTCTGCAAACTCAACAGTACCACTAATACCTGCAACAGCTCTTTCTCCTAAAGCATATACTTTTGAATTACCAGTCAAATCGTTTTGTCCAATATCGCCTTGCGCAACAACCGTTGCTAAGTTCATTGAACTTAGGTGAATGTTAATGTACCCATCAAAACTCTTTAACATTTCAAAAGTAATTGCCGTATTATCATCTAATGTGTTAAACGTAGTTGAAGACGTACCTGTAGCACCATCAACAGGTGTTAACGAAATGGCTATTCCACCGCCTTCTGCTGCTGTGTTGTTATGAATGTGGGCCGGATGCGAGTTACCTGCTGTAGTTCCACTTACACTCAAATTAACCGTAGTTGTTCCATCACCATTGTCAACGAAAACTGCTGTGCCGCTTACACCAGAATTACCTAAGCTTTGTAAGTCGTAAGTTACTTCTGTCGCAGCAGGTGTTACAGCAGTTGGTGTTACTTTATCATCATCGTCATCGGCACAGCCAACCACCGCTAAGGAAATGATGCTTAAAATTAGAAATGTTTTAAACTTTTTCATAGTGTATTTTTTTATTATTTAGTTAGTAATACAATACAACAACTAGTTTTGTTTTAAACACTTAAAAAGTTCCATTTTTTATACGCGGCAGTTCTTTTGTTCCCGCGCAGTTTCATCTTGTAGTTTGACTATTTTATCATGAGAATATTATTTAACTGTTCTGCAGGGTTGCAAAGCAGTGTGGGGCTTTTGAGTTCTGCTCAACATACTATCTTGCTCCCGCACGATTGATCGTATGGAAAATTAATTCTCTAGCAATAATTATGTGATTAAGTAAGCCTCTTTCCCCTGATTAGTCTTTACCCCGTTTGCGTAGACTTGCAGTCCGTGCCCGATCCAGCAAAACACCAAACAATCCTCTATTTACCAATACAAAACTGACTGAAAATCGTACCCAAAATATCTCTATCAATTTCAATCGTACCAGTAATCTCTCCTAAATAATGCAGCGCCTGACGGATGTCCATTGCTAGAAAGTCGCCCGTAATGTTGGTGTCTAATCCGTTTTGCACTCTTTCTAAAGCATCCCCTGCGCTTTTCAACGCTTCATAATGTCGCAAGTTACTCACCACCACATCGCTGCCGTTGTTCAAGGTTGTTTTTGCAATCTCCTCTAGCTTGCCAGTCAGTTTTTCTAACCGCACTTTTTTCAATGCACTTAAATAAATCGGCTCAATTCCTTTCGGGAATTTTGAACTGAATTCCTCGGGAACTTCTGACAAATCAAAGTCTCCCTTGTCTGCTTTATTGGCCAACACAATCAATTGTTTTTCGCCTCCTTCAAGCTTCGTCTGTATGCCTGCAATTACTTGGTGAATTTCTTCCTTCGTATCCAACACAACATCGACTAAATACAATACCACGTTGGCCTTTTCAATCATTTGAAAAGTTCGTTTAATTCCTATGTTCTCAACGATATCAGTTGTTTCTCGAATTCCTGCAGTGTCAATAAATCGAAATGCAATTCCTCCAATTTTCACTTCATCTTCAATGCTGTCTCTCGTAGTTCCTGCAATTTCAGATACAATGGCTTTATCTTCATTCAGCAAGGCATTCAGCAGGGTAGATTTTCCGACATTCGGCTGACCAACAATGGCAACCGGAATTCCATTTTTCATAACGTTACCCGTTGCAAACGAATTCAACAGTCCGTCAATCATCTCGGTTAGGTTATTCACCAAATCTTTTAAATCAGAACGATTTGCGAATTCCACATCTTCCTCTGCGAAGTCTAACTCCAGCTCAATTAAGGCAGTAAACTGAATTAATTCATGGCGTAAATCGGCTATTTTTTTTGAAAATCCACCTCGCATTTGATTCAATGCCAAGCCATGAGCTGCTTTACTTTCAGCAGCAATTAAATCGCCCACCGCCTCGGCCTGTGCTAAATCCATTTTTCCGTTCATAAACGAACGCATGGTAAACTCTCCAGGTTTTGCCAGCTTGGCCCCTTTCTCCAATAACAACTCCAGCACTTTACCTAAAATGTAAGCCGATCCGTGGCAAGAAATCTCAATCGTATCTTCTCCGGTATATGAATTTGGTCCTTTGAACAAACTCACCAATACCTCATCTATTACTTCTTCGCCATTGACAATCTTTCCAAAATGTAGCGTCTGACCCTTCTGCTTTTCCAAATCCTTACCTTCAAAAATTGAATTCGCAATTGAAATTGCCTGATCGCCAGAAAGTCGAATGACGCCAATAGCTCCCGACCCCGAAGGAGTCGATAATGCACAAATGGTAGCTGAAGTATGAATCATTATGCAAAATTAACGTTTAGTTTCAAGCTGAATCCTGTAAAAATCAAAGTCTTTCTATAATTTCACAATTAACACTTACAAACGCAATGAATCACCTAGCTCACCTTTATCTCTCTCAAAAAGACGTTGATTTAATGGTGGGTAATTTTATTGCAGACCACATCAAAAGCACCAAGCTTTCTAATTTTTCTGAGGGAATTCAAAATGGTATTTTGATGCATCGAGCAATCGACCACTTCACAGATACTCATCCCCTTGTAAAAAAAAGTAAAGAACGTTTGTTTCCGAAGTATTCACATTACGCTGCCGTTTTGGTGGACATGTTCTATGACCATATTTTAGCTAAAAACTGGAGTGCCTACTCCCCTCTTTCATTGGAGAGTTTTTCGAGATCTGCCTATCAAGTATTAAAAAGCAAGGTTGCCGAAATGCCTGACCGTTCTGTCATGATATTGGATTACATGAGTCGCCAAGATTGGTTAACGAGCTATGGTACTATTGAAGGAATGGGAAAAGCTTTGAATGGAATATCGAGGCGTGCAACATTCAAGTCGAAAATGGAAGAAGCCATAGTTGATTTAGAGCGAGACTTTAGCTTGTATGAAGCAGAGTTCACTCCCTTTTTTGCGGCACTATTTGAGTTTGCTATGAATTGGGAAGCGCCAGCTAAATAACTAATTTCGTCGTATGATTCCATCTGCCCCTCTTGCTGAAAGAATGCGCCCTATTTCATTGGACAACTATGTTGGACAACAACACTTAGTTGGGAAGGGTGCAGTTTTGCGGGAGCTGATTGAAAAGGGAATGGTTCCTTCCATGATTTTATGGGGCAGCCCTGGAATTGGTAAAACAACTTTGGCTCACATAATTTCTCAAACAACTGATCGACCCTTTTTCACCTTGAGCGCCATAAATTCTGGAGTGAAAGATGTACGGGAAATAATTAACAAGGCTAAAAGCAAGCAGTTTTTTAGTGCGCACAACCCCATCGTATTTATCGATGAGATTCATCGTTTCAGCAAATCACAACAAGACTCTTTGCTGGGCGCTGTTGAAAGTGGAACAATTACTCTAATTGGAGCAACGACAGAAAACCCATCTTTTGAAGTTATTTCAGCCTTATTAAGCCGTTGCCAAGTATATACCTTAGAACCACTAAACCGAGACGAGCTAATGGGTTTGGTGACGATGGCGTTGGAAAAAGATGAATTTCTAAAGAAAAAAAACGTAAAAATAAAAGAGGAACAAGCACTGCTTCAACTTTCAGGTGGCGATGCGCGAAAGTTGTTAAACCTTTTAGAATTAGTCATCAACAATCAAAATGGAGATGACATTGAAATCACCGATGACAAGGTAACGCAAATTGCGCAGCAGAACATTATCAAATACGATAAGGATGGAGAAATGCACTACGATATTATTTCAGCATTTATTAAATCTATCCGTGGCAGTGATCCTAATGCTGGCGTTTACTGGTTAGCTAGAATGATTGAAGGTGGAGAAGATCCTAAGTTCATTGCAAGACGACTATTAATTCTAGCTTCTGAAGACATCGGCAATGCCAACCCTACTGCCATTGTAATGGCAAACAACTGCTTTCAGGCAGTGAATGTCATTGGTTGGCCTGAGTCCAGAATAATTCTTTCACAATGCGTTACCTATTTGGCTTCTTCCCCAAAAAGTAATGCCGCCTACATGGCCATTAACAAGGCTCAGGCAGAAGTGAAAGCAAGCGGGAACCTTTCGGTACCTCTTCCGTTGCGAAACGCTCCTACCAAGCTCATGAAAGAGATTGGATATGGTAAATCGTATAAATATGCTCACGACCATCCCAATAACTTTGTACATCAAGAATACTTACCGCAAGAAATTAGCGGTAAAAAATTCTACGAACCCATGGATAATGCTCGAGAGAACGATTTACGAAAACGCTTAAAGGTGCTGTGGCAAGAGAAGTATGGGTATTAAAAGAATGACGAATCGTTGAATGACGAATTACGAAGGTTTAATCAAAGTAATATCTCTGTATTCGTAATTCTTGATTCCCAGATTCGTAATTGAATTTTGCGAGATTGCTTCATTCTTCGCAATGACGCAAAATTTAATGTTGCCAGCCCTGAGCCTTCAATTCAATTAAGCTTTCTGTTCCGTTTGCTACCATGTTGTTTCCAGAACCTTTATCGGTAACATGACCTATGATGGTTAACAATGGTTCTCTTTTGATTTTTTCAAAGTGCTCGATTGGTACAGTAAACAATAATTCATAGTCTTCACCACCATTTAGAGCAGCCATAACCGGGTTCAGATTAAGTTCTTCACAAGTGTTTATCGTCTGTGCGTCAAGCGGAATTTTATTCTCATAAATCTGCACACCCACATTCGACGATTTTGCCAAATGAATTAATTCAGATGAAAGTCCGTCAGAGATGTCAATCATCGCAGTAGGAACTATTCCTTCCTTCGCAAAATATTCAACTAAATCCTTTCTTGCTTCAGGCTTTAATTGACGCTCTAAAATATAATCCTTTCCAGAAAGGTCAGGTTGAATAGCAGCATTGTCTTTATAAACAGCCTTCTCCCGTTCTAAAATTTGTAGTCCTGCAAATGCAGCACCCAAATCACCTGACACGCATATTAAGTCCGTCTCTTTTGCCCCGCTTCTTGTTACTACTTTATCTTCATCTACTTGACCAATTGCGGTAATAGAAATAACTGTTCCCGATAGTGAAGAGGTGGTATCTCCTCCAATTAAGTCAACGCCGTATAATTCACAAGCTAACCCAATTCCTTCATAAATATCTTCTAATGCTTCTACCGACATACGATTCGAAACGGCTATTGAAACTGTTATTTGAGTTGGAACAGCGTTCATCGAATAAATGTCCGACAAATTGACCACGACAGCCTTGTAACCTAGATGCTTCAAGGGCACGTAAAGCAAATCAAAATGAACTCCTTCTACCAACATATCGGTACTAACCACCGTCATTGCCTTTTCATTTCTGATTAAAGCTGCGTCATCTCCCACTCCTAACTTGGAAGTAGCATTTTTCAACTCAATATTCTTGGTTAATCTCTCAATTAATCCAAATTCTCCAAGATCTGTTAATGGGGTTGGCTCATTTGTATTTTCACTCATGGTACAAAATTAGAACTTATAAATAATTGGCGCATTTAGGAGTTGAATAAATCTCCATAAATATTTTCTTGATACAAAACAATACCCTCTAGAGGGTGTTTTTTAAGTAAAATTAATCCTTATTTAGAGTTAATCTAAATAAAGATAAGTAGTTTTGCCTAGAGAAAAATCCACAAAATGATTAAAATAAACGACAGAGCAAGAGACAAGATTATAACCCTCTTAACTGAAGAAGGAAAGGCAAAGGACAGATTCGTTCGAGTTGCTGTTCAAGGTGGAGGTTGTTCAGGTTTAATGTACAACCTTGATTTTGATTCTGAATTAAAAGAGGAAGATAAAGTAATAGAAGACAACAACGTAAAGATCGTTGTGGATAAAAAAAGTGTTTTATACTTAGTGGGAACCGAATTGGATTTTACCGATGGCTTAAATGGCAAAGGTTTCAGTTTTAACAACCCAAATGCATCAAGAACTTGCGGTTGTGGTGAAAGTTTCTCCATTTAAAAAGAATAGAAATATATGCAAAACGAAGAAGAGTTAATTGAAGAAATCACCAACAGTGAATATAAGTATGGGTTCTACACTGAAATGGATTCTGACCAAGCTCCAAAGGGATTAAACGAAGATATTATTCGATTTATTTCTGCAAAGAAAAACGAGCCAGAATGGCTACTAGAATATCGCTTAAATGCTTATAGAATTTGGGAGAAAATGGAAGAGCCTAACTGGGCTCACCTGGGATACCCAAAACCTGACTTTCAGGACTTACGCTACTACTCTGCGCCAAAGCCTAAAAAGCAATTGGACAGCTTAGATGAAGTTGATCCTGATTTACTTGAAACTTTCAAAAAATTAGGAATTTCTATTGATGAGCAAGAGCGTTTAACCGGAGTTGCTGTTGATGTAGTAATTGATAGTGTTTCTGTTGCTACTTCTTTCAAAAAGAAATTAGGTGATTTGGGAATTATCTTTTGCTCGTTTAGTGAAGCAGTGCAAGAACATCCTGAATTAGTGAAAAAGTATTTAGGAACTGTTGTGCCTACAACAGATAACTTTTACGCTACCTTAAATTCAGCAGTGTTTACAGACGGTTCTTTCTGTTACATCCCAAAAGGGAAAAAATGCCCAATGGAATTATCAACTTACTTCCGTATAAACGAGGCAAGTACCGGTCAGTTTGAAAGAACATTGGTAATAGCAGATGAAGGAAGTTACGTAAGTTACTTAGAAGGTTGTACTGCTCCAATGAGAGACGAAAATCAATTACACGCCGCTGTAGTGGAATTAGTTGCTTTGGACAATGCAGAGATAAAATACTCTACCATTCAAAACTGGTACCCTGGAAGTAAAGAAGGGAAAGGAGGCATTTACAATTTTGTTACCAAGCGAGGCTTGTGCATGGAGAATTCAAAAATCTCTTGGACTCAAGTAGAAACTGGTTCGGCTGTCACTTGGAAATATCCTGGTTGTATCCTGAAAGGAAATAACTCCATCGGAGAATTTTACTCCGTTGCCGTTACTTCTAATCACCAACAAGCAGATACAGGATCGAAAATGATTCACTTGGGCAAAAACACCAAAAGCACAATTATATCGAAAGGTATTTCTGCTGGTCAAGCACAGAACTCGTATCGAGGTTTGGTAAAAATTACCAAAGGAGCTACCAACGCAAGAAACTTTACACAGTGTGATTCTTTATTAATGGGCAACAATTGCGGAGCTCACACCTTTCCATACATTGAAGTAGGCAACCAAAGTTCAAAAGTAGAACATGAGGCAACAACTTCAAAAATTGGCGAAGACCAAATATTCTATTGCAAGCAAAGAGGCATGGATGAAACAACAGCCATTAACCTTATTGTAAACGGATATTGTAAAGAAGTACTAAATCAATTGCCAATGGAATTTGCAGTTGAAGCCCAAAAGTTATTAGAAATAAGCCTTGAGGGATCGGTTGGATAAAGTCAATTACGAATTGTTAAACCTAAGAATTAACAAATTCAATTAAACGATAGTTTACAAAATTGAAAATAATTAACAAGAATATAAAAAGGATTAAGTGTACGAATTTGATTAATTCGTAATTCGTAATTCGCAATTACATAAGATGATTAAAATAAAAAACTTACACGCTTCCATTGAAGGAACAGAAATTTTAAGAGGGATTAACCTTGAGGTTAAAGCGGGAGAAGTACACGCGATTATGGGACCTAACGGTTCTGGAAAAAGTACGTTGGCTAGCGTTTTAGCAGGAAGAGAAGAATATGAGGTAACTGAAGGTTCAGTTGACTTTTTAGGCGAAGACCTATTAGACATGGAACCCGAAGATCGTTCTCGAGCTGGTTTGTTTTTAGCCTTCCAATACCCTGTTGAAATTCCGGGTGTGAGTAACATCAACTTTCTAAAGACTGCCATCAACGAAGCAAGAGAGAAGAAAGGTTTGGAGCCAATGCCTGCAAAGGATTTTTTGCAAAGAGTAAAAGAAAAATCGAAGTTAGTTGAGCTAGATGGTCGATTAGCGAATCGTTCTGTGAATGAAGGATTTTCAGGTGGAGAGAAGAAGCGTAACGAAATTTTTCAAATGGCAATGCTCGATCCAAAATTATCTGTTTTAGATGAAACTGATTCAGGATTGGATATTGATGCGCTAAGAATTGTAGCCAACGGAGTAAATCAATTGAAAACAAAAGACAATGCGTCAATCATTATTACTCACTACCAGCGATTGTTAGATTATATCGTTCCTGATTATGTGCATGTATTATACGATGGCAGAATTGTAAAAACAGGTCCAAAGGAGCTAGCGTTAGAGTTAGAAGAAAGAGGTTACGATTGGATTATTAAGGAATTAGAAGAAGTTTCAGCATAAGTATGGAAGTAATGAACGAAACCGTGAAGATGACTGCAAAAGATGAGTTTTTAATGAACTTCAATTTATTGGACTTTTCATTTGATGAAAATTTTTCAAAAGACATTCGAAATACGGCAAAAAGTACAATTGATGGATTGCAATTTCCTACTTCAAAAGTGGAGTACTGGAAGTACACAAGAATCAATAAAATTATCAAAGGAGCATACACTATTGCTGCTCCTGAAAATGAAATTGAAATTGACCTTTCCGTTCCATCTAAGAATTGCATCGTTTTAATTAACGGCTATTTTAGCGAAGCGTTAAGTTTCTTTAATAAAAATGAAGGAGTTGAATTCAGCAGTCTTTCTGATGCCAAAAAAAATAGTTCTGTCTTGCAAGAGAAGTTCAATTCTTTGGTAAAAAAAGATGAAATATTTGCCCAGATTAATTCAGCATATCACCAAGATGGGGCCTTTATGCATGTTGCTAAAAATGTGCAAGCAAAAGAGCCTTACTACATTTTAAATTTCGTTGATGATTCGAATATTATGTCGAATCCAAGAAACTTCATTTTTGTAGAACAAGGGGCAAACGCTAAAGTGGTTTTAAAAACCGTAAACACTGCAAATTCAGGTTCGTTTACCAACATGGTTTCTGAAATATTTGTTGAGAAAAATGCTCATTTTGAAATGAACAAGATTCAAGACGAGGCTGAGGATTCTTTTCAAATAGCAACAGAACAAGTTGTTCAAGCGGACGACAGCACGTTTAAAATCAATACGTTTACCTTAAACGGAGCAATTGTTAGAAACAATTTGAACATTGACTCGTTAGGTAAAAATACCATGACCTATTTGAATGGTTTGTATCCTTTAAAAGGGAAACAACATGTTGACAATCACACCTATTTGTTGCACAGAGAGCCAAATGGCGAATCGCATGAGTTGTACAAAGGTATCATGGGTGATTCTTCAACAGGAGTGTTCAACGGAAAGGTTTTTGTGCACAGAGAGGCACAAAAAACCAACGCTTTTCAGTCGAATGCAAACATTGTAATGACAGACACTGCTACCATTAATTCGAAGCCTGAATTAGAAATTTATGCTGATGATGTTAAATGCAGTCACGGTTCTACAACCGGTCAATTAGATGAGGAAGCTTTGTTCTATTTACGAGCGAGAGGCCTTTCAAAAGAAAGTGCAAGAGCTGTTTTAGTGAATGCCTTCGCATCAGACGTAATTGATCAGATTGGTGTGGAAGCAGTAAAAGAAGAGATAGAAAAGTACATTGACGATAATTATCAGGGGATAAAATAAAGTGGATAAAAGATAAATGACGAAGGATTAAAGAGAGCTCTTCTAAGCTCACTTTAATCTTTTAACTTTCATCTTTTATCCCTTTTGGAACAAAATAAAAAATGGGATTCAACGTAAACGACATAAGAAAAGACTTTCCAATACTTTCAAGAGAAGTAAATGGTAAACCTTTAGTTTACTTGGATAACGGAGCAACTTCGCAAAAACCACAAGTTGTAATCGATGCGATAACTGGATATTACACCCACGATAATGCAAACATTCACCGTGGTGTTCACACCTTAAGTCAAGTTGCAACAACTGCTTACGAAGAGGGCCGGAAGAAAATCCAAACGTGGATTAATGCCGAACATTCTGAAGAGGTTATTTTTACCAAAGGCACTACTGATGGAATTAACTTAATTTCAAATGCTTGGGGAAGAACAACCCTGCAAAAAGGTGATGAAGTAATCATCACTGAAATGGAGCACCATTCGAACATTGTGCCTTGGCAGATGATTTGCGATGAAAAAGAAGCCATTCTAAAGGTAATTCCAATTAACGATTCAGGTGAATTGTTGATGGATGAGTACAAAAAATTGCTTTCTAGCAAAACCAAGATGGTGGCGCTAGTTCACATTAGCAATGCACTGGGAACAATAAACCCGATTAAAGAGATTGTAGAATTAGCGCACGAAGTTGGAGCTAAAGTTTTAGTAGATGGTGCTCAACAAGTAGCGCATGCAGCGCCTAATGTAAGAGAGCTAGATGTTGATTTCTACGTTTTTGGATTGCACAAAATGTTTGGTCCTACCGGAATTGGAATACTGTATGGAAAGAAAAAGTTGCTAGATGAAATACCTCCTTACCAAGGTGGTGGAGATATGATTAAGACCGTTACTTTCGAAAAAACCACTTACAACGAATTGCCCTTTAAATTTGAAGCAGGAACACCCAATATTTCTGCAGGGATCGCTACTGCTGCTGCAGTAGATTATATTACGGCTTTGAATTGGGATGAAATTCATGTTCACGAACAAGAGTTGCTAAACTATGCTACAACAGAATTGAAAAAAATTCCAAATTTAAAAATCATAGGAGAGGCAGCAAACAAAGCTTCAGTTATTTCTTTTGTGGTTGAAGGAATGCACGCGTATGACCTTGGAGTAATTGTGGACAAAATGGGTATTGCTGTGAGAACGGGACACCATTGCACACAACCGTTAATGAACCGATTTGGAATTCAAGGAACGGTAAGAGCGAGTTTTGCATTCTACAATACAAAAGAAGAAGTTGACTTATTAATTGTTGCTCTAAATAGAGCCATTAAAATGCTTGCACAATGACGATCAACGAAAGACAAGACGAGGTAATTGAAGAGTTCGAAATGTTCGAAGACTGGATGGATAAGTACGAGTACCTAATTTCATTGGGTAAAGAGCTTCCATTGATTGATGAAGCGAAAAAAACGGAAGAGAATATTATTAAAGGATGTCAATCGAGAGTATGGTTAGCTGCAGAATTGGACCATGCCAAAATTCAGTTTACGGCAGATAGTGATGCAATTATTACCAAAGGAATTATCTCTTTAATGATTCGAGTTTTAACAGACTCCTCACCAAAAGAAATTATAGAAACCGAACTTTATTTTATTGATAAAGTTGGATTAAAAGAACACCTCTCTCCTACTCGTTCGAATGGATTGGTAAGTATGGTGAAACAAATGAAAATGTATGCAATTGCATATTCTTCAAAAGTATAAGTTATGGCTGAAAAGAACGTAAAAGACCTTTCAAAAAAGGATGTAGAAAATCAGGTAATTGATGTTTTAAAAACCATCTACGACCCTGAAATTCCGGTAAATATTTACGATTTAGGACTCATCTATTTTGTTATAGTTGACGATGATTTCAATGTTAAAATTGAAATGACCTTAACTTCTCCAAACTGCCCCGTTGCCGAAAGTTTACCGGAGGAAGTTCGAGTGAAAGCAGAAAGTTGCTGGTGCGTCAAAACCGCTGAAGTGGAGATTGTTTGGGATCCTACTTGGGATAAAGAAATGATGAGTGAGGAAGCCAAGTTTGAATTAGGTTTCATGTAGTACCCGGTGGGTACATTTTTTAATTATCAATTAAGAGTATGTCTGAAGAAATCGTAAACAGAGTAGCCAACAGCAGCTTAATCACTTTTAACCTAGAGGACATATTTCCTGAGGGGGAACGAGTTCTGTATGATATTAAAGACAACCTTTGGCAAGAAATTGCATTGAAAGAGAAAGACTTTCGTGAATTTGTGAAGGAGCACGATTGGTCTCAATACCAAGATAAATTCGTTGCCATTCACTGCTCTGTTGACGCTATTGTGCCAACATGGGGATATATGTTATTGACAACAAAACTTGCTCCTTTTGCCAAAAAAGTGGTTTTCGGAAATCTTCAAGATTTAGAAAATGTACTCTTCGAAGAAGCTCTTTCTAAGGTTAATCCTGCCGATTACCTAGACGCCAGAGTGGTAATAAAAGGCTGTAGTGGCAAAGCAGTACCTGCATCAGCTTATGTTCGAATTACCGAAATGCTTCAACCTGTTGCAAAAATATTAATGTATGGTGAACCTTGCAGCACTGTGCCGTTGTACAAAAAACCACGGAATTAATTATTAATTATCAATTAGTTAATTACTAATTAGCTTTCTACTCTAGTCAGGTTTACTTTGTGCCCTATTTGCTTTTTTTGGTTAGCTTTTACCTCAACGTTCTCAAGCTATATCTTTATAATACTAATAGATGATGTGTATACTTGATTAGAAATAGTCAGGTATTTTTTTGTAAGTTAAAAGTTGTAGTAACAAGCATTCAGGCTAATGATTTATCATTTTCAGATTAATAATTAATAATTATTCAATTACTAATTATTATAGTCTATTTTGCTCATCCTCAGAGCCTGAATTTCTTCTGCGTTTTTCTTTCACATCCTTTTGTCCAAAAGCATAACTAAGAAATAAAGTTACATTTCTACTATCATTACCACCTGAGCCTGATATACTAACTCCAGCGAAATCATTTTCTGCACGCCAAAAGCTTGTAAAAAGTACATCGTTAAAGGATAGTTTGGCGGTCCAATTATTATAACTTTTACTCGCGGCAATACTCAGCGCTCCCATACTTTTCGTTCTAAATGTTCCTCTCCAAATGGAAGGACTGCTATACCATCCGCTAACTTCTAATTTAAAAGACTTCGGTAAACTAAAAGTAGATGAACCAAAACCACCATAAATGAACTGATCAATCGGAATAAAAGCTGGGTTATTAGCCGTGAAACTGGTATAATAAGCATAAGAGCTTATGTACACATTCCACCATTCTTTTATTTCAAAAGGATAACTTAAACTAAAATTATACACTTGGTTATCTGCAACATTCTGCGTTTGAATAAAACCTCTTTTTTCACCGTCTGCCTCTGTTACTTCAGCAAAGAAGTCCGATACATAAGAATAAGTAAGACTTGTGGTTAAGCGATATTTATAGGTATTCGAAATTTTAATATTCTCCGTGAATTGAGGTTGTAAAAAAGGATTCCCTTTTCTAAAGCTTAACTCGTTTATTTGAGATTCGAATGGATTTAAATTTTCATAGTTTGGTCGAGCAATTCTTCTGCTATACACCAAGGCTAAGCTATTGTTTCTATTGGGAGAATAAGACACCCCACCTGAAGGAAACCAATTTAAATAACTTCTTTTTACCGTCTTATTGTCTTGAGGAGAAAAAGCGGTTAACACCCCATCAGAATTAGTATGTTCTGCTCTTAATCCGAACTGGAGGTTAACTTTTTTAATACTGAACTTGTAGTTGAAATAACCCGCAATTATTCGCTCTTCATAATCAAATGTATTTGAGCGATTTTCGTTTAACAATTGTTGTCCATTTTCAACATTAAAGAAATTGAAAGTATTATTTGTTTCTACTTGAGACACCTTAGTACCAATACCTAATATACCTTTCCAGAGCTTTTGCTCGTAATCAGTTTTTGCAGAGTAAACATCGATATCAATCGGTGTTTCTTGAAAATTAATATTCTCACTAGTAATGTTTTCGTTATTCGGATCAACGTAAAAGTTGGGCTGAGATGTTTGTTGTTCTTTTGAGAAATAAACATAGTCTAAATCCACACTAAACATACGGTCGCTTGTATCTTTATACGTATAGTTCACATTCGTGGTAATATTGTAAGTTTCTGAATCATCCCTATTAGGAGCTCTTAAAATGCTATCCACCGAAGTACTATTTTCACTAAAAATATTAGTGTTTGAAATAGATTGAGCATCTCTCACATTTCTACTTCCGTTTATATTCAAACTAAGGGTACTAAAGTCAGACATGTAATAATCTCCCCCAACATTTAATCGATCATTTAAACTGGAATTTTTTGAGTCTGTTTCTCCATCTAACACAATGCCGTTCTGAATTCTCTTAATGTCAAAAAAACCGGTACTCGTCCCATCGTAATGAGAAGCAATTCCAAATAGCGCAAACTTTTTAGTTCTATGATTTACATTTAAGGTCGTACTATTTCTTAAATAATCACCGTACGTTAACGAGTTAGTGACTGTTCCGTTCGTTCCTAAGCCTTTTTCCCTTTTTAGCACAATGTTTAATATACCTGCACTTCCTGCAGCGTCATATTTAGAAGAAGGCTGAGTAATAATTTCAATCTTTTCAATTTCTTCAGCTCGTAAACTTTTTAGGTAGTTGGTAAGGTCTTGTCCTTGCAAGTAGCTTTGCTTGCCATTTACATAAACGGTTATTCCCTGTTTACCTTCTAATATTATGTTATCATCACTGTCAACTTGTAAACCTGGAGCCTTCCGTAAAAGCTCTACTCCATTATCTCCTGTACTGCTCAAATTTTGCGAAACATTAAAAATCGTCTTATCTGCCTCTACCTGAATCATGGGTTTGTCCGCTGAAATGGTAACCTCACCAATCTTCGTTGAGTTTTTTTCCAAAGAAATTCGTCCTACAACTCCCTTATCTTTTTCAATATCAACCAATTTGGTCGCTGATTGATATCCAATGAACGTTATTACCAAACGATAGTTATCCTCATTCAAATTGATAAATCGGAATGTTCCATCAGCTCTTGTCGTTTCCACTTTCTGAATTGAGCTATCAGATTTAAATAACTGTAGCGTAGCAAAAGGAAGTCCTTCCCCCTTCTCATCAAGTACGACTCCTTGAATAGATTGAGCACCGGAATACAATGAAAAGCAGCACAACAGTAGAAAGAATAAATTTTTCATCTAAATATTTTCAGCAAACATGACACTATTTTTCGTTTCAACTTTATTAAAAGATATAAAAGGACTTATCACAAGATGAGCGGATAAGGTAACATATAGATTGCAACATTACGATCAATCTTTATCATTATCGGCAAGTAATTGCCACTTATCACAATTTAGTACCTTTTTATACCCAGTAGTATTAATTTTGAATAAAAGTATACGAAAGCACACTTTTATCGCGTTACTAAACCATCAACCACAAAACTTACTACTATGAAAATTGGCGATTTTTTTATATGGTGCGCCGGCAGCGACACCGACTTACTTTCTCACTGCTCGCAAATAGAACGAAATAAACACATTGGCTACGGGACGCTTGTATTGATACCTGCCATACTAGCTTTTGTCTCCATGAGCTATGCACTTTCAACTGTTGAAGGAATTACGAATCAACCCCTACTTTATCATTCAGGTGGTTTCATTTGGTCACTCATTATTTTCTCATTCGACCGATTCATTGTATCCACCCACGTTCGAAAAATGGACGACAGAAGTGAATTGAAAAGCCCTGCCTTTTTCCTGCGCTTGGGTTTTGCTTTAATTTTGGGTATTGTCATTTCCCATCCTCTAGTAATGCTCTATTTCAACGGAAGTGTTCAAGATCGAATTACTCAAAATACTGAATTACATAAAAAACAAATAGAGCAAGAATACGATTCAAAAATCATAACTATTGAAGCAAAACTGCTTCAACTGGATGAAGTAGAAAATAAAAAAATAGAACAACGAAATACTCAGGCAGAGATGGTTGCAAAAGAAATAGATGGGGAAGTAATCAAGAACTCAAATGGGGAAATTGCAACAACCGGGCTTTACGGAAAAGGTCCTTCGGCTGAGAACAAGATTAGTCAATTGGCTACCTTAGAAAAAGAGCTAAATAAACTACGAATTGAACAAGATACCCAAAAGAAAACGTACAATTCAGAATTAATACAACTTAAAAACCAACAAGATAGTGCTATTGCGGCTTACTCCATTTCTTCAGATTATTTGAAACGTGAAATGGCACTAGAACAACTGAAAGAAAAGCACTCGATTGTGCGAGTTACTCAATACTTTCTGATAGCACTCTTTATTCTAGTAGACATTTTACCCTTCATTTTCAAGACTTTCTCTCCATTTGGAATGTACGATCGTATTTTATTGGATGATTCTTTATTAGTGAAAGACTTAGATCATAAAAGCAGAAAAGTATATCTCGAAAAAGTATACAAGCAACTTAGCGAAGCTTAAGAATTGGTAATATCTCTGCAAATTTTCAGGTGATGTTCCGTATGAATTCGAATGAATTTTTGAGCTTGTATCTTATGTAACTCTCCAAACATTGGATGTGGAAAATGAGCAGAAGCGGGTAAATTTTCAAGCTCTAAGGTTTTTTCTTTTGCCAAACTCAACTTGCTTCTTAAATCGCTTTCGCTAATTTTTCCTTCTGGTAAAACTCTCTTTGGAGCTCTTCCTTTACCTCTGGGTAAAAAGTTCAGCGTTAAAAACAAACTTCTCCAATAATTAAAGTTTGATTTAAATTGATTGGGATCTGATTCTTCTAATGCCTTTACAATCGAATTGATTACTCGAAGAGAATGATCCAGATGCCAAGCAATAGGTACTATCGAAATTTTTGATTTCCCCTTCTCCATTAATGGAATAAACTGTTCCAATTCAGCTAGCTGCTGTTCTAACGTTTGCATCAACTAAAACTACTAAAATGGAAGTTATTTTGGAAGCTCAGAAATTGGCAGCTAAATGTTTATGCCCTAGCTAGAAGTTAAAAACCGCAGTTTGCTTACTTTTAATGTATGAAAAGAATCACTTTAATTTTCCTGCTTTTTTTGGTTTTTGGAACAGGTAGTTTTGCACAGCAAAAATCAGCTGAAGAATTCCAGAAAGAAACAAACGAACACTACGCCGACAAGGAAAGCTCTCCGCTCTTAAAAGAAGACCTGATTAATTTCAAAGGCCTACCTTTTTATAAAATTGATTCACAATACATTGTTAAAGCAAGAATTAATAGAGTAGAAAAAACAAAACCGTTTAAAATGAAAACGACAACCGATCGTAGACCAGAATATGTGCTTTATGCAGTTGCTACTTTTGAATTATTTGGGAAAGAACTCAACTTGAGCATCTATAAAAGTTACGGTGCAAGCAAACCTGAGTATGAGGATTATCTTTTTCTCCCCTTCACCGATGAAACCTCAGGAAATGTGACTTACGGTGGAGGCCGCTTTATCGATTTAAGAATTATAGAGGGAAATGAAATGATGATTGATTTTAACCAAGCATACAATCCTTACTGTGCCTACAATAATGGTTACAGCTGCCCTATTCCTCCAAAAGAAAATCACTTGAACGTTCGAATTGAAGCAGGTGTAAAATACGTATCAAAAGACTAGATAAATCACGAACTTTGAGCAATGGAAAGCATCATCCAATCTTCTATTGAAAAGGCCGCAGCGTTGCTAATAAACGGCCAGGTGGTAGCCATTCCAACAGAAACGGTTTACGGTTTAGCTGCTTCAATTGACCAACCAAAGGCGATTGATTACATTTTTGAATTAAAAGGAAGACCAAGAACCAATCCCTTGATTGTTCATGTCGCCAACCTTCAACAAGCTGAAAAATTATGTATTGCTTTCCCGGAACCTTTAAAAAAATTAGCCAGTCAATTTTGGCCAGGTTCTTTAACATTGGTTTTACCAAAAGCTAAGCTGGTAAGTAATCAAATTACAGCAGGTAAAAATACCGTCGGAATTAGAATTCCCAACCATCCCAAATTATTGCAAGTATTGGAACTAACCGGACCAATTGCTGCGCCCAGCGCCAATCCCTTTGAACGAATTAGCCCTACCACTGCTAAACATGTTGCAGACTACTTTCCTGCAGGTTTAAAAATGGTGCTAGATGGTGGTGCTTGCCAAGCAGGTATTGAATCCACTATTGTTGGATTTGAAAACAATCAGGTTATAATTTACCGACTAGGAGCCATCAGTATTGAAGAGATTGAAAAAGTGGTTGGAAAGGTTGCATTTTTTGATCCTGAAAAAAGCAATGTTGTTACTCCGGGAATGTCTAAAAAGCATTACGCCCCAAAAACCAAAACCATCGTAACTCAAAATATGGAAAGCTTTGTGAGTATGCATCCTACTTCCAAAATTGGACTCATCGTGTTTCAGCAATCATCACAATTAACGGTTTCCATCGAAGTTATCCTTTCTCCTTCGGGTAATTTACATGAAGCCGCTCAGCGTATTTACCGGACACTTCACGAATTTGACCAGCTGGACTTGGACTATATTGTAATTGAACCCCTACCAAACGAAGAGCTTGGTAGGTCAATTAATGATCGGTTGAGCAGAGCCGTGCATTCGTAATGGCAATCGTTCCGCATACACAGGGCACTTTGATAGGTAATTGAAAACTTAATCCTATCAGTCCTTCAATAAAATCGAACTATCTCCGTAACTTAAAAACCGAAAATCATTGTTTAATGCATAGTTGTACACCTTGTGCCAGTCTTCACCAATCCAAGCCGAAACCAATGCGAGCAAGGTACTTTTAGGCTGATGAAAATTAGTAATTAGCCCATTGATGGCCTTCCACTGGTAACCTGGCATGATGAATAAAGCAGAATGAAAGTCTATCTTGGTTTCTCCAGTTTCTTCCAATACTCCCAGCAAGTATTCACAGGCATCTTTCCAACCCCAATCTTCAGGCAGTTGGTAGGCATCATCTTGATTAATCATGTTTTCATTTGCATTCCCTGTATGCTTCATTTTTACCGCTAACCAATACAAACTTTCTAAGGATCGAAGGCTGGTGGTTCCCACGCAAATTATTTTATCCTGTTTTTTCGCCAATTGTTCAATGGTAGCTTTTTCAATTACAATGCGTTCCTGGTGCATATCATGGTCCACTAATTTATCAGCCTTAACCGAACGAAAAGTTCCTGCCCCAACAAATAAAGTCAAGTAAGCTAAATCAAAACCATTCTGCTCTAAGTCTTCAAGCTGACTGTCTATAAAGTGTAAGCCTGCCGTCGGAGCAGCTACAGCTCCTTCGTTTTTGGCATATACCGTTTGGTAATTCTCTTGATCAGCCAACTCTGTTTTGCGATTCAGGTAAGGGGGAAGTGGAATTTCTCCAACCTCATTCAATATTTCTGAAAATTCAATGCCTCCGTCCCATTCAAAGTGAATAATTACATCCGTTGCTCGTTTTTCTGAAATGCTAGCTCTTAATATAGTTCCTGCAATTGCCATCTCCAAAACTTCTCCATCTTTAACCCGTTTAAGGTTTCCAATCAAGCATTGCCAATTACATTCTTGTTTCGAAGTTAGCGCTTGTTCAACAGTTTGTTCAAATGGTTCCAAACAGAAGATTTCAATCTTTGCTCCAGTCTTTCTTTGGAAATAAAGTCTGGCAGCTAATACCTTCGTATCATTAAATACTAGAACCGCTCCTTCCGGTAAATGAGCCTTTAAATTGGAAAACACATCGGCCTCAATTGAGCCATTTTTATACGTTAATAATTTAGATGAATTGCGATTATCCAGCGGGTGCTTGGCTATTTGTTCATCCGGCAAATCATAAAAAAAGTCCTTTGATTCTAATTGCTCTCGATTCATGTTCGCAAAAATAAGGGCTGTACTCTAATATCCAATCTACGGGTGGTAGATTATTATATTTAATGGTCTCACATGATTAAAATTAACACAACATTATTTTCTGAATCATCGCTTAATCCCTACTTTTGCAAACTATTAACTAAAAAAGAATCATGTTTAATCCTTGGCACGATGTTCACATCGGAAAAAACGCACCAGAAACGGTAACTGGAATTATTGAAATTCCTAAGAATAGCAGAGCGAAATATGAATTGGATAAAGACTCAGGGTTATTAATATTGGACAGGGTTTTATACTCGTCCATTAATTACCCTTCAAACTATGGCTTCATTCCCCAAACCTATTGTGATGATGGAGATCCTTTAGACATTTTGGTTTTATCTCAAATTGACATTGTGCCCATGTGCCTGGTTGAAGCAAGACCAATTGGTGTAATGAAAATGTTAGATGAAGGTCAAAGCGATGATAAAATTATTGCCGTTGCGGTGAACGATATGAGTGTTGGCCACATTAACGATGTCTCTGAATTACCTGCTCACTCTATCAAAGAATTAAGAAGTTTCTTCGAAGATTATAAAAAATTAGAAAAGAAAGAAGTAATTGTGGAAGAATTTCAAGGCGCTCAAGTTGCAAGAGAAGTAATTGAGCAAAGTGTATTAGATTATAAAAAAATGATGAGTAAATAAGAATCTATTTCAATAAACAAAAAAGGCTTCCTCTAACGTGGAAGCCTTTTTTGTGACCTAAATTTTCAATCAAAAAAAAAGCCTGCCGTAATTGGCAAGCCTTTTCATATAATTCTTTGTTAGACTATCCTCCGAAATCATCGAAAGATACATTCTCTTCAGGAACTCCCCATTCGTCGCACATCTTAAGAACGGCTTGGTTCATCATTGGAGGACCACAGAAGTAATATTCAATATCTTCTGGTGAATCATGTTTCGATAGGTAATTATCCATTACAGATTGGTGAACGAAACCTACGAATCCATCTCCTTCATCTTCTAGGTCTTTCATTACTTTCCAATTGTCAACTTCCATTGGTTCAGAAAGAACCATGTAGAATTTAAAGTTAGGAAAATCCTTTTCTAACGCTCTAAAATGATCGATGTAGAATAATTCTCTTTTTGAACGACCACCATACCAATAAGATACTTTTCTTCCTGATTTGATTGTTCTGAATAAATGATACAAGTGTGAACGCATAGGCGCCATTCCTGCACCACCACCAATATACAACATTTCTGCATCAGTTTCCTTGATGAAGAATTCTCCATAAGGTCCAGAGACAGTTACTTTGTCTCCATTCTTCTGGTTGTAGATGTAAGAAGAAGCAACACCTGGATTTACATTCATCCATCCATTCTTTTCTCTATCCCAAGGTGGAGTAGCAATCCGAACGTTCAACATGATTCTTCTTCCCTCAGCAGGATAAGAAGCCATTGAGTAGGCTCTTTCTACTAGCTCGTTATTTTTCATTTGTAATGGCCACAAGTTAAACTTGTCCCACTCTGCCTTAAACTTTTCTGGCTCTCCAGGATGCTCTTCTGGGTGAGCAGTAATGTCAATGTCTTTAAAGTTTACCACACACTTTGGAATCTCAATCTGAATGTAACCCCCAGCTTTGTAATCCATATCTTCAGGTAACTCAATAATGAATTCCTTAATGAACGAAGCGACTGAATAGTTAGAAACAACAGTTGCCTCCCATTTCTTAATTCCAAATACTTCTTCTGGAACTTCAACCACCATATCTTCCTTTACCTTCACTTGACAACCTAATCTCCAGTTATCAGCAATCTCTTTTCTTGAAAAATAAGGCTTTTCAGTTGGTAGAATTTCTCCACCACCACTCGTTACCTGACACTTGCACATCGCACAAGTTCCACCTCCACCACATGCTGAAGGTAAAAATATTTTTTGGCTACTCAAAGTAGAAAGCAAGGTGCTTCCTGCCTCAACCTGCACATTCTTTTCACCATTGATGGTCAAAGACACAGGGCCTGAATTGGTAAGCTTAGCCTTTGCCCAAAGCAAAAGACTTACCAATAACAACATAACTAATAATGACACGACTATTGCCGCCCCTACTGTTACTGTATTTAATGCTAATATCATCTTCTTATAATTCTTTAATTACAATTCAATTCCCATAAAACTCATGAATGCCATTCCCATCAAACCAGTAATGATAAACGTAATTCCCAAGCCTCTTAAAGGTGCAGGAACTTTTGAGTATCTAATTTTTTCTCTAATCGCTGCGATGGCCACAATTGCTAAAAACCAACCAACGCCTGACCCTAAGCCAAACACTGTAGCTTCTGCAATGTTCGCATATTGTCTTTCTTGCATGAACAAAGATCCACCCAAAATAGAACAGTTTACTGCGATTAATGGCAAGAAGATCCCCAAGGCTCCGTACAATGCAGGAGCATACTTTTCTACAGCCATTTCAACCAATTGCACCATAGAAGCAATTACTGCAATAAACATTATAAAACTCAAGAAACTTAAATCTACATCAGCAAAATCAGCATCTAACCAAACTAATGCTCCCTCCTTCAGTACATAGTTTTCTAACAAGTAGTTAATAGGTACAGTAATTCCTAAAACAAAAATTACTGCTGCTCCAAGACCAACTCCAGTTTTCACTGTTTTAGAAACGGCCAAATAAGAGCACATTCCCAAGAAATAAGCGAAAATCATGTTGTCGATAAATATCGACTTGATAAATATATTAACGTATTCCATCTTTATTAATTTTCCTCGATTAGTTTGGTATTTCTAGAACGTTGAATCCATATAATGATTCCAACAGTAATCAATGCCATTGGAGGCAAAATCATTAATCCGTTGTTATAATATCCGAAATCATAAAAAGCATCCGGTATAACTTGAAAACCGTAAAATTTACCTGAACCAAATAGCTCTCTAACGACAGCAACTGCAATTAGAATCCATCCGTAACCTGCTGCATTACCTACTGCATCTAAAAATGAAGGCCAAGGTTTGTTTGCTAAAGCAAATGCTTCTAAACGTCCCATGATAATACAATTGGTAATAATCAATCCAACAAATACAGAAAGTTGCTTACTTACATCATACAGGTATGCTTTCAACACCTGATCTACCAAAATTACCAAGGCTGCAACAATTACTAGCTGCACAATAATCCTTACTCTTGAAGGAATTAAGTTTCTCAATAACGAAACGATTAAGTTCGCTCCAATCATTACTACCAATACTGACAATGACATTACCACTGCTTGCTTTACCTGAACGGTAATTGCTAAGGCTGAACAAATGCCTAATACCTGAATGGTAATTGGGTTGTCATCGTTTAATGGATCTGATAAAAGTCTTTTATTCTTTGAAGAGAATAAAGGCTCTTTTGGTACTTTTACAACTGTTGTTGTTTCTGCTGTTTCACTCATAGCTTAGTTCTGTTTTAAAATTATAAAGCAGCTTTTTGGTTGCCTTTGAAATAAGGAACATATACGTTTAAGGTTCTTTGTATCATCTCACTTACTCCTTTCGAAGTAATAGTTCCACCGGATATACCGTCAACCATATGACTTTCTCCTTCCACATCGGCTCCACCTTTCACAACTTCAACTGAAACATATTGTGTTCCGTCAAAAATTGTTTTCCCAATAAATTTGTCCTGAAATTCTGCCTGATTTATTTCTGCTCCCAAACCAGGTGTTTCTGTTTTATGGTCAAAAGTAGAACCATAAATGGTGTTCATGTCGCTTTCAAAAGCAACAAAACCCCAAATAGGACCCCATAAACCGGTACCTGCCATTGGCACAATATATTTTCTAGCTCCATTTTCTTCAAAAACAAATAAAGGATAGTTTCGTTTTTCAATCGCTAATGTTTTGAATTCCTTCACCACATCAATATCAAAAGCAGTCAATCCGTCAGAAGAAACAACATTGCCGTCATTGTCTAACATTACTTGCTCTACAATATATTGCTCAAACTTAGCTGCAGCTTCTTCTGGAGTTGCTTCAATTTTTACAGAAGCTAAAATGTTCTGCATTTTTTCTAATCGAACATTTTCCTTTTGCAAAGGCTTCAATCCTTCTGCTACAAAAGCTAAAGATGCGCCAACTACAATAACGAGTATTGCAGAAAAAGTGAATGTATATGAGTTTTTATTTACGTCCATTTCTTTAAATATTAAGCGGCTATTGCCATTGTACGTTTTTGTCTTCGTTTAATGTTCGCCTCTAAAACATAGTGGTCAATTAAAGGAGCCATTACATTCATGAATAGAATTGCTAACATAATTCCCTCTGGATAAGCAGGGTTAAATACCCGAATCATAATTCCTAAAAACCCAATTAAGAAACCATAGATGAATTTACCTGTTGATGTTTGAGCCGCTGACACAGGGTCTGTTGCCATGAATACAATTCCAAAAGCAAAACCTCCAATGACTAAATGCATGAGAGCTGGAACCTCCATAAAAGGATTAGCTCCCCATAAGTTGAATAACAATCCCATTACATACGCTCCAAGAACTCCTGAGAACATAATTTTCCAAGAAGCGATTCCAGTTATTAATAAGATAGCAGCTCCAATCATAATTGCCAAAGTACTTGTCTCTCCAATTGACCCAGGAATGAACCCTAGAAATGCTGACATGAACGAATCGCCATACGGAACCCCTGCTGCATCGACAAAGCCCGACGATTTTTCAGTCGCTTGAGCTAAAAGAGTTGCTCCTGTTGAACCGTCAGCGTAGGCTACCGTCTCGTCCATTCCTCCACCGATCCAAACTTTATCTCCTGACATCCAAGTTGGATACGCAAAAAATAAGAAAGCTCTAGCGGTTAGTGCTACGTTTAAGATGTTCATCCCAGTTCCTCCAAATACTTCTTTACCAATAATAACAGCAAAGATAGTTGCTGCGGCTACCATCCATAATGGAATCTCTACCGGTAAACAAAGGGGAATTAACATTCCCGAAACTAAGAAGCCCTCAGCCACTTGGTGTTTATTGATGATCGCAAAAACGAACTCAACACCTAATCCTGCAGCGTAAGAAACAACAACTAAAGGTAAAACTTTTAGTGCTCCATATAAAAAGGCATCCATAAAGGTATAGGCTTCACCAGTTGCTAAAAAGTATTGGTATCCTGTGTTCCACATTCCAAATAACAAAGCAGGAACCATAGCTAAAACTACCATGATCATGGTACGCTTCATATCGATGCCATCTCTAATGTGAGACCCTTTTCCGTTTGTTGTGTGACCTGGAACAAATAAAAATGTTTCCAACGCATCGTATGCAGGTAGGTACTTCGCAAGTTTCCCACCTTCATCGAAGTTCGGCTTTACTGTGTTCTCTAAAAATTTGTGAATAGCATTACTCATCTCAATAATTTAATAGTGTTAACTCATTTCTTCTCGCAACATGGCTAAGCCGTCACGAACAATGGTTTGGGTGGGTATTTTTGATGTACAAACAGTTTCACAAAGTGCAAAATCTTCTGGTGCCACTTCGTAAATTCCTAAGTTTTCCATTAACTCAATATCATCCACCATGATGGCTTTCACCAACTGCACAGGATAAATATCAAAAGGAAAAACCTTATCGTACTCTTCAGTTACAACAAATGGTCTTTCTTCGCCATTCATATTTGCATCTAGATTGTATTTTTTACTTGGAGACATCCAAGAAACTAATGCTCTTGAAATACTGAATTTATTTGGGTTTGGAGTAATCCAACCAAACATTTGAGCTTCTCCTCCTTCAGGAATAACGGTAACATGGTAGTCATAAAAACCCAAGTAACCTTCTAGGTCCACTTTTTCTCCAGTTAAAACGTTTCCGCTAATAATTCTGTTATTGCCTTCGTTCAAATTACCGTCCAAAAGGCCTTTTATGCTCACGCCTTGAATGGTTCTGAAGTACTTTGGAGTTTTAATTTGAGCACCAGAAACTGCAACAACTCTACTTGCATCGTATTTACCAGTCTCAAATAATTTCCCAATCGCCAAAACATCTTGAGGTTTGATGGTCCAAACTACTTCTCCTTTGCAAATTGGAGCAAAGTGATGAATCTGAACACCTACATTACCTGCAGGATGAGGACCTTCAATGTAATGAAGTTTTACATTTTTAGCTTGTAAAAAAGCGTCGTCAGCTTTCGCAGCGTTGTTCACAGTCAAATGAACCTCAGCTAATTTCGCTAATGCATCAATTCCCATTTGGAAGGTTGCACTTTTACCGTGAACAACATAATCATTGTCTGGAGCTAGAGGTGCAGAATCAAATGCCGAAATAAAAATCGCTTTTGGAGTGTCTTTTGGTTTTGCAATAACATCGTACGGACGTTGCTTAATAAATGGCCAAAGACCACTTTTACAAAGCTTTTCGATAATCGCTTCTCTACTTTCAGAAGTAGGATTCGACGCCCCAAAGTCTTCGTATTTAATTTCTTTATCCGCGACAATAACGATTTCTTGAATCACCCTTTTGGCTCCTCTTTTGATCTCAGCAACCTCTCCACTCACAGGCGAAGCAAATTTAATTTGATCAATATCTTTACTGTAAAATAGGGTTGATCCGGCCTTTACTTCGTCACCAACTTTTACCACCAATTTAGGGGTTGTTCCTTCAAAATCAGTTGGCTTTACAGCAACTGTAGAAGGCATTGGGACGTCAGCAAGGATTTTTTCAGCTCCTCCAACAAGCTTTATATTAGCTCCTTTTTTGATTCTAAGCACTTTTGACATAATAATTGATAGGTTCAATTTTCGGGTGCAAAAATAAGACTTTCGCCAATTGATTTTTCCCTTTCTTCCACTTTTTTAAGTTTTTTCACCAAGATTTTAATCATTTACCGAACTCTTTTATTTTGGGGAAACTAAATTCATTATTTCGGCGTTTTGTTCTTTTGGTTTGTTATTTTTATGAACCCAATAAGATTTTATGAAGTTACCCTTGATTATAGTTGCCTCATTGTTTATTCATTTCTCCGGCTACAGTAAAACCAACCTCAGCACAGGCCCTTTTATATCGAAAACAATTGCTATCGCCGAGGAGAATGAAAGTGAACTGCAATATCGCGATCATACCTATAGAGACAATATAAAAACAGTTCAGCTTTACCGTAAAGGTGATCAACTCTCATTTCCTGTATTATTTTTAGGAAGCACAGAGCAGTTAGAGCTTCATTTTGACGACTTAACAGCTAATTTTGAAACCTACACCTATACTATCGTTCATTGCAATGCAAACTGGGAGCCATCTGACCTTGTTGTGACCGAATACTTAAGTGATTTTTTCAATGGCTTTATTGAAGACTACGAATATTCGATCAATACCCTCTTCTCATACATACACTATAAGGTAGCCATTCCCAACAACCAAGTAAACTTTAAACTTTCGGGAAACTACTTGCTAAAAGTATATTCCAATAATAACGAAGAAGATTTATTGCTGACCAAACGCTTTTATGTTGTTGATAAGAGAGTCAGCATAACTAGCGATATCCGCATGGCAACACTTGCAAGATTCAGAGATTACAAGCAAGAGGTAGATTTTACCATCGATCATAGCAACTATCCCATTCAGGATGTGTATTCAGATTTAACAGTGATGATTTCCCAAAATCGCAGGTGGGACAATGCAATCAACGATTTAAAGCCATTATTTATTCACTCTACTGAACTAATTTACAACTATGAGGATAAAAATTTGTTTGACGGAGACAATGAATATCGGTTTTTTGAAACCAGAAATCTGCGTTATCAATCCTTAAACATAGACGGCATTCAAATCATGGCGGGTAAAACACATGTATTTATATTACCTGAAGAACCGCGATCATTCAAACGCTATCTTTTCCAGCCGGACATTAATGGCAAAAGACAAATTAATCGCGAGAACAGTCCTTTATCTAATCGAGAAGCAGACTACATGATTACACACTTTAATTTAAAACGAGAAACTGCGGTTCCAGGTGGAGACGTTTACGTTTTTGGGGAGTTGAGCGATTGGGAATATAAACCAGAATTTAAAATGAATTATGTTGAAGTTAATGAGGGCTACGAGCTAACCACTACTTTGAAACAAGGCTATTACAACTACAACTACGCTTACCTCCCTCATGGAGAAAGCGTAGGAGACTTATCTACCATAGAAGGAACACACTCTGAAACCAATAACGATTATTACATATTTGTTTACCACAGAGAAAATGGAACGATCTACGACAAACTGGTCGGATTTGAACTCAAAACCATTAATCCTCAATAAACGAAAGAAGATTTTTATTAATATTGTGATATGCCCACATTTTTAACAGACAATATTAGTGTTACTGTGAAGCCTTCGTATGAAGACAAACACTCCTCTCCTGCCAACGGAAGGCACGTTTTCAGCTACACTATTGAGGTAAAAAACCAAGGTGATTTAACCGTCCAGTTACTCAGTAGACATTGGTATATATTTGATTCCGACGGCACTCATTCTGAGATTAAAGGTGAAGGAGTTGTGGGTGAACAACCAGTAATCCACCCTGGTCAATCTCACGGCTATCAATCCTTCTGTAATTTACAGACGGACATGGGGATGATGTGGGGAAGTTACCTAATGAAGGAGACAGAAACGGGTAGAGTATTTAAAGTTGCTATACCCGAATTTCAATTGATTACCCCTATGCGACTAAATTAAAAAAATAAAAAAGCCCAATGCTGTTCAAGATAAAACCAAAAGCGCATTGAGCTCAATACCTTTCCTTTTTTAGTCTCTATCTATTTACAATTACTTTTCAGTCAGTTGAGCACCGTTAGTTAACGTAAACTGCAGAAAATAAACTCCTGAGTAAACGGTTTGAATGTCGAAATAGGCAATTGAACTTCCTTTCTTAATTACCGTTTGTTTAACCAACTTTCCTGAATTATCAATCAACCGAATGGCAACATCTTCTTTTACCAAACTCCCAATTTGAATTGCAATTAAATCCGAAGCAGGATTTGGATAAATAGATATTTCTAACGCTTTAAAATCAGCATTTTAAATTCCCGTAGCTGATGGAATGAATCGAGTTGTTGTTTCATTAATAGAAGTTACCTTTCTATTCGCATACGTTCCATAAAAAGTTGGACCAACTAAATAAGGATAAGCAGAATTCCAATTAGAGTCTACCGTTGCAAAGTATGCGTAGGTGCCATTCGGATATTCTGGAGTTACACAAAAACGACCATTGTGTTCATCTAAAACATCAGTAGCTGTGCTTGCAATAAACTCATAATCTTCTCTAAAATAACCTAGAAAATAAGTTGAACTTACTACCACCGGTCCTGAAGTAACTGTTCCTGCCGTTGGAGAGGTAGTACGTGTTGCAATGTTTCTTAGGGAATAACCTGATTTCATTCTGGTAATTCCACCTGTACCATTGGTATCAGCAAAAGCGTATGCTCCATATATTGGAAATCCATCGTAAGCAAACCCAATTAAAGGTGAATACACTGTACTATCAATTAGGTACAAACCATTAGCTGCATACAAATTACAAATATTAGAAAGGACTACTTTATCTAAATTAAAAGCGGAAGGGTTTTGATGATGGTGATAATTTCCCATTGCTGGATGACCTTTTGAGCATTCAAACCCAACCATCTCTGCAGGAATTGCATCTCTGTTCCAATCCATCGTCGCCTGCGGCCCACCGGGGCACATTGGATTTCCGGGACCTCCACATAAAGCATTTGTATTTGGATTCCATGCTACTCCATCCCGGTAATCAAACAATGAAACACCATTAACAAAAACGCCAATGTTATCTCCCACTGTCGATTGAGGTGTCCCTGTGTTTTGAACAGGGATTCTGGGAATTTGATAAATGGCATTTTGAGCAGATGCTAGCGAAGGGTTTCCATCTAAAAATGGCCCAGTTGGATAAGAAGGTATACCTTGAGTGGTTACATAAACGTAATTCGCAGAATATTCAACTCGTTGACAATTGACCAAAACATTATTCCCAATTGGTGTGGAGTTGTTTTGCATGTAATGAGTACCAGTCGTAACGGTATCTTGCAACCAAGAGGTGATATCAGGTGTTGTTTGGGCAGTTGCCACTACTGTTGTTAGCAATGCTAGATGTAAGAAGGTTAGTTTTTTCATAAAATAGTCATTTGTGCTGTTTAGACGAAGTAATTTCACTATTCCTTCCATTTCATCAATAATTCTCTTGGGAAACGATGTTTGGTATTAAAAACAAACTCTTTATCATTCAACGTCAACAAGAAAGCTATTAAGTCCACTTTCTCATTTTCTGATAAATTTATCTTTTTCAAGCCTTCCTTTTTAAATTTCAATTTGGTCTCTTTTGAAATATAATGGTTCAATATTGTATTTAAGTTGAAATAACGCCCATCGTGCATGTAAGGAAAGCTGTATTCTAAATTCCGCAGTGATGGTATCTTAAACATAAGGCTGTCTCCTTTCAATTTACTAACCCCTCCTTTACCGTAGTCATTTAAAATTGAATCAATTCCAATAAAATTTTCAGCAAATTTGTAAGCTGAGAATAACGGCTCTTGATGACAAGAATTACAATTATTTTGGAATAACTTATAGCCTTTTACTTCTTGATCAGTAAATTCCCCATCCCCTCTTTTTACTTTATCGTATTTCGAATTTGCAGAAACTAAGGTCAACTGAAATTGAGAAAGCACCTTTAAAACTTTCTCCCCTGTATCAACTGAATCACCGTAAGCTTTGTAAAATTTCTTCCTGTAGAAAGGGTCATTTTGAAGTTTTTCTACCACATTCGATATATTTTCACCCATTTCGGTGGCGGAAGAGATTGGCGCTAACGCTTGCATGTCCAAATGGTTTATAGCTCCATCCCACATAAATGTAGGTTGCCAGGCCAAATTGAATAATGCAGGGGCATTCCTAATTCCTATTTCATCGTTAATTCCGTGGCTTAGATTATGGTCGTTGTGCGCAAAAGCACTGAACGGGGAATGACAAGTAGAACAAGAAATAGAGTTGTCTTTGGATAATATGGCATCGTAGAAAAGCAGGCGACCTAGCTCTATTTTATTTGAGTCTAATGGGTTATTCTTAAAATCATAGGTAGGAGTTGGAAATAAATTTGGAATTTCAAAACCCTCCATACTTACTTGCCGGAAAGAAAGCAAAATGAAAATAATGGCAATAAAAGCGACTACATTCTTCTTCATTTACTTTAAGTAAAAAAATGAAGCGATACTTTTTGACATGTCAACGGCTACCAAACTTGGACTCATGACTGTATTGTCCTGCGGAATTACTTTTTCGAATAGTTCATTTAAAGGGAGAACAATTTTAAATTCATCTGATTGATGCACTACCGGCAAAACTATTTGTTGAACCGACTTGAAGGGAGACGAATAGCCACCTAAGTGGATAATATAATTTTCATTTTGTACCCTTCCTTCTATTTTGAAATTGATGTAACCACTTTGCCAACTCCAATACATTCCTTTTGTGGGGTCTAATGCCCCGCCAAAAGCTCCAGAAACATTTGTTGTTGAATCAATTCCCAATTTAAATTGAATCGATTTAATGTCTCTTTTATTCGTATCAATAGCTTCAATTATTAGCGAATTTAAATCACTAAAGTCAATTAAATGGTAAGAAGCCATTTTTAACTTAGTCCCATCTGTGGTTTCTAGCTGCAAGTCAGAAACGTAAAGGATCAGTTTTGAAACAAGTTTTGAATCCTCTAAAATATGTATCGCTGAGTCACCTATTTCGGCAGAAAACGATATGCGTTGAGCGGTAAGGTGAAAGGAACTCAAGAAAAAAAGAATTAAAGCTAATCTCATCTTCTAGGACCACGTTTTGGTTTACCCTTCCCACCTCCAAATAGCTCAGCAAATTCTCTACTCAAATCCTCGAAAGCTTGCAACTGATTTGCATTGCAAAGCAACTGAATATCTTGAAAATGATTAAAGTTTAAACGCTCTAACTCCTGCTGAAGTTGGCCAATATTAATTACAGTCGAATCTACTTTTGTCGTGCTACCACTAGCAGTTAGTAATTCATAAAGTAAACTTCTTTTTGCTCGGATACCTTTCATCAACTCGTTGGTCGCTTCTCTATGAACTGAAACCAATTCTAAATAGTTTTTAATTTGTGCTTCATCTAAGTCTAATCGATCAATAACAATTTCTTTTGGCGAATGATGAGGTTTTTCCCTATGCTCTTTTTGGGTCATAAAAAAAACAAGCATTCCATTGCTAATCAACAAACCTACAATAACTATTACGTAAAACTTATTCTTATTCATCGTATAAAGTATTATCAGCAGTTTGAATTAACTCGGTCAAATCATCATGCTCACTTTCATACGAAAGAACATATATTTCTACCGAAAAAACACAAATAAACACTGCAGCAGTTAGTTTCACCCAAGTTAAAGGTACCACATTGCCCTTAACCTTTTCGATCTTTCCTTCTATTTGTGCAAGCAACCCTTCGGGAGGGCTAACTCTTTGAATTGAATTAAGAAGTTCTAGGGAATTTTCCATTTGGTATTTTGACGAATTATCCTTCATCTTCCTTCGATTTAGCAATAATTAATTTTAAATTTTGTTTCGCTCTGCTTAACAGAGACTCTATTCCTTTGTACGACAACTCCATAATATTTGCGGCTTCCACAAGTTCAACTCCTTCAATTTTTACCAATATTAAAACTGTTTTCTGCCGTTCATTTAATTGATTAATGCAAGAAAACAAAAAAGTTAAAGCTTCTTTTTGTTCGAGTTGCACTCCAGGATGATTGAAGTCAGACACTCCGGTAACGCCTTTTACATCATCTATATTTTTGGCAGATAAGATAGACCAACGCTTTGCAGCTTTCTTAGCCTTC
>JBLHTZ010000015.1:0-51874 GCA_047627915.1 Vicingaceae bacterium | reverse complement strand
CGTTGATTTTACTGTTGAAGTAAATAGATCGTTACGCGTATTAGATGGATTAGTTTTCTTGTTTTCTGCCGTTGATGGTGTTGAGCCGCAATCAGAAACAAACTGGAGATTAGCAGATAATTACAGTGTTGCTCGTATAGGATTTGTTAACAAGATGGACCGTCAAGGGGCTAACTTTTTAATGGTTTGTAAGCAAGTAAAGGAAATGCTAGGTAGTAATGCCGTGCCTTTGCAATTACCAATCGGTGGAGAGGAAACATTTAAGGGTGTTGTTGATTTGATTAACAACCGTGGAATTATCTGGAATGAAGATGATATGGGAATGACCTTTGAAGAGGTTCCAATTCCTGAAGATATGCTTGAAGAAGTTGCTGAATATCGTGAAAAGCTTTTAGAGGCTATCGCTGAATTTGATGATACTTTGATGGAGAAGTATTTTGAAGATCCAACTTCAATTTCAGAAAGAGAGATTTTGAATGCATTGAGAGCTGCTACGATTTCAATGAAGATCGTTCCAATGGTATGTGGTTCGGCCTTTAAGAATAAAGGAGTTCAAACGATGTTGGATTACGTGATGGAATTATTGCCATCTCCTATGGATACTGAAGCAATTGTAGGAGTTAATCCAGATACGGAATTAGAGGAAAAAAGAAAGCCATCTGTTGATGAGCCTTTCGCTGCTTTAGCATTTAAAATAGCAACAGATCCTTTCGTAGGTCGACTTTGTTTTGTAAGAGCATATTCTGGAATTTTAGATTCAGGTTCATATGTTATGAACATGAGAACGCAAAAGAAAGAGCGTATTTCAAGAATCTTTCAAATGCATGCCAATAAGCAAAATCAAATTGAGAAGCTACATGCAGGAGATATTGGTGCGTTAGTAGGTTTTAAAGACATTAAAACTGGAGATACATTAACTGAGATTGGAAAGCCAATTGTATTGGAGTCAATGGATTTTCCAGATCCTGTAATCGGTATTGCAATTGAGCCTAAAACTCAAGCGGACGTCGATAGAATGGGTATGGCTTTAGCCAAGTTGTCTGAAGAAGATCCAACGCTAACAATTCATACAGATGAGGATTCAGGGCAAACTGTACTAAGTGGTATGGGAGAGTTGCACTTGGATATTATCTTAGACCGTTTAAAAAGAGAATTTAAAGTTGAGTGTAACCAAGGTGCGCCTCAAGTCGCATATAAAGAAGCGATATCGGGTTCTACAGAACACCGTGAGGTTTATAAGAAACAATCAGGCGGTAGAGGTAAGTTTGCAGATATTTCTGTAATAATTGAGCCTGTAGAGAATGCAGAAGAAGCAAATGGATTAGAGTTTGTAGATAAGATTAAAGGTGGACGTATCCCAAAAGAATTTATTCCTTCAGTGGAAAAAGGATTTAAGGATTCTATGAAAAACGGAGTATTGGCAGGATATCCTATGGATAGTTTGAAAGTTACTCTAGTCGACGGTTCTTTTCACGCAGTAGATTCTGATCAATTATCTTTTGAATTAGCTGCGAAGATGGCCTTTAGAGAGGCTATTCCAAAATCAAAGCCAGTTCTTTTAGAGCCAATCATGAAGTTAGAAGTGGTTACTCCTGAAGAGAATATGGGTGATATTGTAGGAGATTTGAACAGAAGAAGAGGTCAAGTTGACGGAATGGATGACAGAAATGGGGCGAAGGTGATAAAAGCTAAAGTGCCGTTGTCTGAAATGTTTGGTTATGTTACTGCTTTGAGAACAATGTCTTCAGGTAGAGCTACATCAAGTATGGAATTCTCTCACTTTGATACTGCTCCAAAAGGAATTTCAGATGAAGTAATTGCAGTCGCTAAAGGAAAAGTACAAGCTTAATAACAAGAAAGTATGAATCAGAAAATTCGAATAAAGCTTAAATCATACGATTTCAACCTAGTTGATAAATCGGCTGAGAAAATAGTAAAAACTGTTAAGTCAACTGGAGCAGTTGTAAGTGGACCAATTCCATTGCCAACGCAAAAGAGAATTTACACAGTATTAAAATCACCTCACGTTAACAAAAAGGCTAGAGAGCAGTTTGAGTTATCTTCTTATAAAAGATTACTTGATATCTACAGTTCTACTTCTAAAACAGTAGATGCCTTGATGAAGCTTGAATTACCAAGTGGAGTTGATGTTGAAATTAAAGTATAAACAATTTAAAGCAATAACATGCCAGGTTTATTAGGAAAAAAAATAGGAATGACTAGTGTCTTTAGTACCGAGGGTAAAAACATACCATGTACAGTTATAGAGGCCGGTCCTTGTGTTGTTACGCAAGTAAAAACCGACGAAACAGATGGCTACAATTCTGTTCAGATTGCATATGGCGACAAAAAGGAGAAAAGTACCTCTGCCGCTATGATGGGTCACTTCAAAAAAGCAAACACGACACCGAAGCGAAAGTTAGTTGAAGTAAAGGGCTATGGAGACAGAAAAGTAGGTGACGAAATTACAGTAGACGTTTTTGAAGAAGGTCAGTGGGTAGATGTGACCGCAACTTCTAAGGGAAAAGGTTTTCAAGGTGTTGTTAAAAGACATGGTTTCTCTGGAGTTGGTGATGCAACGCATGGTCAGCACAACAGATTAAGAGCTCCTGGTTCAATCGGAGCAGGTTCTGATCCATCAAGAGTATTTAAAGGTACTCGTATGGCAGGTCAAATGGGAAATGCTAAGGTAACTGTTCAAAACTTGAAAGTTGTTAAAGTATATGCTGATAAGAATTTGATCGTAATTAAAGGCTCAGTGCCAGGTGCAAACGGATCGATGGTTCTCATCAATAACTAAAATACGGAGGAGTAAGAAATGGAATTAAGTATTTTAAATAAAGACGGCAAAGCCGGGAAGAAGGTAAAGTTGTCAGATGCGATTTTTGCTGTCGAGCCGAATGACCACGCAATTTATTTAGACGTAAAGCAGTACTTGGCTAATCAAAGACAAGGGACAAGTAAGTCTAAAGAAAGAGCTGAGATTTCTGGTAGTACTAGAAAAATTAAGAAACAAAAGGGAACAGGTACTGCCAGAGCTGGTAGTATAAAGTCGCCTTTGTTTAGGGGCGGAGGAACAGTTTTTGGTCCGAGACCAAGAAACTATTCATTCAAATTGAATAAGAAGCTAAAGAATCTAGCTAGATGTTCTGCTTTATCGCATAAAGCGAAGTCAGGAGATCTACTTATTTTAGAAGATTTTCAAATGAATGCTCCTAAAACAGGAGAGTTCTATCAGATTTTGAGCAACTTAAAATGTAACAATAAAAAAACATTGATGGTTGTTTCTGAATCAAATAAAAACATATATTTGTCATCCCGAAATTTGCAGGGTGCTAAAGTAGTATCTCCTTCGGATGTAAACACTTACGATTTGGTAAATGCTAACAAAGTAGTTGTTTCACAGGGTGCATTAGAGATAATAGAAAGTATTTTAAGTTAATAAATTGGTCATGAGTACATTAAAAAAACCCGTTATAACAGAAAAGATGACTTCCTTAACAGAGGAGTTGAACAGATATGGTTTTGTAGTGGATCACAACGCCAATAAATTGCAAATCAAAAGCGCAATCGAAGAAATGTATAGCGTTTCAGTAGACAGAGTGAATACGATGAACTACAAAGGAAAGCATAAGACAAGATACACTAAAACTGGTTGGGTAGAAGGAAGAACTAATAAGTTTAAAAAAGCAATTGTAACTCTCGCAGAGGGGGATACTATTGATTTTTACAGCAATATTTAGAAGATAGATAATGGCAGTAAAGAAATTAAAACCGACAACACCAGGGCAACGTCATAAAGTAGCGTCGTCATTTGAGGATATAACCTCGGCAATTCCCGAAAAATCATTATTGAAAGGTAAGGGAAGAAAAGGTGGAAGAAATAATACGGGTAAGATGACCATGCGAAATATAGGTGGTGGTCACAAGAGACGTTACAGAACAATAGATTTCAAACGAGATAAGTTTGGAATACCTGGGAAAGTAGCTTCTGTTGAGTACGATCCGTATAGAACTGCTCGTATTGCGTTGATAAATTACGTAGACGGCGAGAAAAGGTATATAGTGGCACCAAAGGGGATTGAGGTTGGTCAAACAATAAAATCTGGAAAGGGTGTAGAGCCTGAAGTTGGGAACGCTATGTATTTGTCTGAGGTGCCTATGGGTACTGTGATTCATAATATTGAGTTGAGACCGGAACAAGGTGGTAAGCTTGCAAGAAGTGCAGGTTCTTACGCACAGTTGGTATCAAGAGAGGGTAAATATGTTGGGATCAAGATGCCTTCAGGTGAGGTTAGATTGATACTTGGTACTTGCCTTGCAACTATAGGTATTGTATCAAACTCTGATCACATGTTAGAAAGATCAGGTAAAGCTGGTAGATCAAGATGGTTGGGAAGAAGGTCTAGAGTAAGGGGTGTTGTAATGAATCCAGTTGATCACCCAATGGGTGGTGGAGAAGGACGTTCTTCAGGAGGGCATCCAAGATCACGAAATGGTATTCCTGCAAAAGGGTATAAAACTCGTGCACCAAAGAAATTATCAAGTAAGTACATCATCGAAAGAAGAAAGAAATAATTAAGATATGAGTCGTTCACTTAAAAAGCCGCCTTTTATTCATTACAAATTAGCTCAAAGAGTTGATGAAGCTCGGGCCTCTACTAAGAAGTCTGTAATCAAGACCTGGTCTCGTGCATCAATGATTTCTCCTGATATGGTAGGTTTAACAATTGCGGTACATAATGGAAATAAATTTATTCCTGTATATGTAACTGAGAATATGGTAGGTCATAAGTTAGGAGAATTTGCTCCAACTAGAACTTACAGAGGCCATGGTGGTAAAAAGGATAAAGGCAAACGATAAAAAGACTTTAAGATGGGAGCACGTAAAAAAAATGCAGCTATAGTTGCAAAAGAGGCTAAGAAAACAAGAAGTTTTGCAATGTTAAATAATTGCCCAACCTCTCCTCGTAAGATGAGATTGGTTGCGGATATGATTAGAGGGGTTGAGGTTTCAAAGGCTTTATCAATGTTGCAATACAGTCCAAAAGAGGCGTCAAATAGAATGGAGAAATTACTTCGTTCAGCTATCGCTAACTGGGAGACTAAGAATGAAGGAGAAAGGCCAGAGGATAATCATTTGATTATTTCAGAGGTTAAAGTTGACAGTGCGAGAATGTTAAAGAGATTACGTCCTGCTCCGCAAGGAAGAGGTCACAGAATCAGAAAACGTTCAAATCATGTGACGTTAACAGTTGATAGATTAAAAGAAGAAAACCTAACAAAATAAGAGATACGCGATAATGGGACAAAAGACAAATCCAATAGCAAATCGTTTAGGAATCATCAAAGGATGGGACTCTAACTGGTACGGTGGTAGGAACTATGGCGATAAGATTGCTGAAGATGACAAGATTCGACAATATATCATGGCAAGGTTGCAAAAAGCCAGTATCTCTAAAATAGTTATTGAAAGAACATTAAAGTTGATTACAGTTACAATTAACTCTTCTAGACCTGGTATTATCATTGGAAAAGGTGGTAAAGACGTGGACATGTTAAAAGAGGAGCTAAAAAAGTTAACGAAGAAAGATATTCAGATTAATATTTTCGAAATTAAACGACCTGAATTAGATGCAAAATTAGTTGCTGATAGTGTTGCTCGTCAAATTGAAGGAAGAATTTCTTTTAGAAGAGCTGCTAAGATGTCTGTTGCTTCAACCATTAGAATGGGTGCTGAAGGAATTAAGATTATGGTTAGTGGTAGACTTGGAGGAGCTGAGATGGCAAGAACTGAGTTTTACAAAGAGGGACGGATTCCATTGCATACGTTTAGAGCTGATATTGATTATGCTTTATCGGAAGCTCATACTACATATGGTAGAATTGGAGTGAAGGTTTGGATTTGTAAAGGTGAGATATATGGTAAGAGAGATCTTTCGCCAAATATCGTATCAAACAAGCCAGGACCGAAGTCACAACAAGGAAGAGGTGGCTTTAGAGGCGGAAAGAAAAGAAATAATTAAGAGTAAGGGAGCAAGCTTAAAATAAAAGTAAAATGTTACAACCGAAAAGAACGAAGTATAGAAAGATGCAGAAGGGTCGCATGAAGGGTAATGCCGGGCGTGGGAATCAGATAGCATTTGGAAGTTTTGCGATTAAGACTTTAGAGGAGAGTTGGCTTACAGCTCGTCAGATTGAAGCAGCCAGAATTGCGGTAACGAGATATATGAAGAGAGAAGGGCAAATTTGGATACGGGTTTTTCCGGACAAACCTATTACTAAAAAGCCTGCAGAGGTTCGTATGGGTAAGGGTAAAGGAGCACCTGAATTATGGGTTGCTGTTGCTAGACCTGGTAGAATTTTGTTCGAAGCTGATGGTGTTCCATTGGAGGTTGCAAAAGAAGCGATGAGACTAGCGTCTCAGAAGTTACCGGTGAAATGTAAATTTATCGTAAGAAGAGATTACAAAGGTTAATAAGTTATAGAGATGAAACAAACAGATATCAAAAACCTTAGTGTAGATGATTTAAGTGAGAATTTAGCGGAGCATTCAGAGCTTCTTGCTAAGTTGAAGATGAATCATTCGGTTTCTCCATTGGAGAATCCAATGCAAATCGGTGCGGCAAGAAGAACTGTTGCTAGATTGAAGACAGAGATTAGAAAAAGACAATTGACACAAGCTCAAGAGAAATAAAGTATTCCGATGGAAAATACAAGAAACTTAAGAAAAGAAAGAATTGGAGTAGTCGTCAGCAACAAGATGGATAAGTCCATAACTATTGCTGTTGAGAGTAGGGTGAAGCATCCTATGTACGGGAAGTTTATCAAGAAAACTTCAAAGTTCATGGCGCATGATGAGAAAAATGATTGCAGTATCGGAGATACTGTGAAAATTATGGAGACTCGACCAATGAGTAAAAACAAGAATTGGAGATTAGTAGAAGTAATTGAAAGAGTCAAGTAATTATGATACAGCAAGAATCAAGGTTAACAGTAGCCGACAATAGCGGTGCAAAGGAAGTTCTTTGTATTAGAGTATTAGGCGGAACAAAGAGGAGATACGCTTCGATTGGAGATCAAATTGTAGTTTCAGTGAAATCTGCAATTCCTTCAGGTAATATTAAAAAGGGAGCTGTTTCTAAGGCTGTCATCGTTCGTACAAGGAAGGAGATTAGACGCCAAGATGGATCTTACATTCGATTTGATAATAATGCGGTTGTATTATTAGGCCAAACAGGAGAGATGCGTGGAACGCGTATTTTTGGACCTGTAGCTCGTGAATTGAGAGATAAGAAGTTTATGAAAATTGTATCATTAGCACCTGAGGTACTTTAATAGGTTAATATAATGAAGAAGTTAAACATAAAAAAAGGGGATGCTGTAAGAGTAATAACCGGAGTTTCTAAAGGTAAAGAAGGGGTGGTATTAAAAGTTATACCTTCAACTTTTAGAGTCATTATCGAAGGTGATGATATTAGAAAAGATAGTAAGCATACTAAGCCTAATGCTGCCAACCAAGATGGTGGTATTATTAAGCAGGATGCACCAATTCACATTTCAAATGTGATGTTGGTTGATTCGTCAACAGGAAAAGTTGATAGAGTTGGTAGACGAGAAGAAGACGGAAAGTCTGTTCGTTATTTTAAGAAATCTAAAGAGCTAGTTAAGTAATGGAGCCAAGATTAAAAACAATGTATAACGAGGACATCAAAAAGAACATGATGTCTGCTTTCAACTATAAAAGTTTAATGCAAATTCCAAAATTGGAAAAGATTTGCATTAACCAAGGGGTTGGTAAAGCTGTAGCTGATAAAAAATTAATCGATTCAGCAATAACTGAAATGACTTCAATAGCTGGTCAAAAAGCTGTTGCTACCTTTTCTAAAAAGGATATTTCAAACTTTAAGTTGAGAAAGGGAATGCCAATTGGTGTTCGATTAACTTTGAGAGGAGAGAAAATGTACGAATTTCTGGATCGTTTAATTTCGGTATCATTGCCCCGTACAAGAGATTTCAGAGGAATCAATAATAAAGGTTTCGACGGAAGAGGAAACTATACGCTAGGTATTAAGGAACAGATCATTTTTCCTGAAATAGATATTGATAAAGTGAATAATATTGGTGGTATGGATATTACTTTCGTTACAACAGCTGAAACGAATGAAGAATCTAGAGCTCTTTTGAAAGAGTTTGGAATGCCATTTCAAAAAAACAAAAACGAACAATAAGCCATGGCTAAAGAATCGATGAAAGCTCGCGAAAGAAAGCGCGCATTAATGGTTGAAAAGTACGCTGAAAAGAGAGCTGCTTTGAAAGCTGCAGGTGATTACGAAGGTTTACAAAAACTACCTAAGAACTCTGCACCGGTAAGAATGCATAATAGATGTAAGATAACTGGTAGACCTAAAGGATACATGAGACAATTTGGTTTATCACGTGTAACTTTCAGACAGATGGCAAGTTCAGGATTAATTCCTGGTGTTAAAAAAGCTAGTTGGTAAATTAATATAAGGAATTATGACAGATCCAATTTCAGATTTTCTGACAAGAATAAGAAACGCATCAAGTGCGAAACATAGAATAGTAGATATTCCAGCTTCAAACCTTAAAAAAGAAATGACAAAAATTCTTTTTGAGAAAGGCTATATATTGAATTATAAATTTGTTGAAGGTGAGAACCCTCAGGGAGTAATTAAAATTGCATTAAAATATCATCCTGTATCTAAAGTTCCGGCAATTAAGAGCTTGACAAGAGTTAGTAAGCCAGGTTTGAGAAAATATGCACCTGCTGCTAATTTACCACGTGTAATTAATGGTTTAGGTATTGCAATTATCTCTACTTCTAAAGGTGTTATTACTGATAAGGAAGCGAGAAAAGAGAAAGTAGGTGGTGAAGTACTTTGCTACATATATTAAATTATAAGATTATAATAACATGTCAAGAATCGGTTTAGCACCAATTGAAGTTCCTGCAGGTATTGAGATAACAATCTCAGACAAGAATGTTGTGAGTGTAAAAGGCCCAAAAGGGGAGTTGCACCAGAGCGTAGATTCTAATATAACTGTGAAGAAGGAAGAAAATTCAATTGTATTAGAGAGACATTCAGATCAAAAAGACCATAAAGCGAAGCACGGTTTATATCGTTCTTTAATTAACAATATGGTTGAAGGTGTTAAGAATGGCTTCAAAAAAGATTTAGAGCTAGTAGGTGTTGGTTACAGAGCAGCGAATAGAGGACAAATTTTGGAGTTAAGTCTAGGATTTTCACACCCTATTGTAATGGAGATTGCACCTGAAGTACAAGTAACAACTGCTTCAGCGAGAGGGAAAAATCCTATAATTACTTTAGAGTCATTTGACAAACAGTTGATTGGTCAAGTTGCTGCAAAAATTAAGTCAATGAGAAAGCCTGAGCCATACAAAGGTAAGGGAGTTCGATTTGTTGGAGAGTACATTAGAAGAAAAGCAGGGAAGTCTGCTGCTAAATAATATATCGTTATGGCACTAACAAAGTCAAATAGAAGACTAAGAATTAAGAGGAGAATTAGAAAGGTGGTAACTGGTACCGCGGATCGTCCAAGATTATCTGTTTTCAGAAGTAATAAAGAAATTTATGCTCAGTTAATTGATGATAAATCTGGAAAAACAATTCTGGCAGCTTCGTCAACAGATAAAAATGTTACAGCTGAGAAAGGAACTAAAATTGAAAAGTCTCTTTTAGTTGGGAAGTTAATTGCTGAAAAGGCTACTAAGGCTGGAATAACTTCAGTAAGTTTTGATAGAAATGGATATTTGTATCACGGTAGGGTAAAAGCTATTGCTGATGGTGCAAGAGAAGGTGGATTGAACTTTTAATAAAGAGAAGAAATTATATAGATTATGGCTAACGCAAACACAAAGAGAGTTAAGTCGAGCGAAATCGAACTAAAAGATAAATTAGTTGGTATTCAAAGAGTGACTAAGGTAACAAAGGGTGGTAGACATTTTAGTTTTTCAGCTATTGTTGTAGTTGGAAACGAAAATGGAATTGTTGGATACGGTCTTGGAAAAGCTAATGAAGTAACAGAAGCTATTTCTAAAGGTATCGATGATGCTAAGAAAAACCTTGTCAAGGTTCCTATTGTGAATGGTACTGTACCACATCAACAAGAAGCGAAATATGGTGGAGCTCAAGTTTTTATTAAGCCTGCATCAAATGGTACCGGAGTAATTGCTGGTGGAGCTATGCGTGCTGTTTTAGAAAGCGTTGGAGTACATGACGTTTTAGCTAAGTCTAAGGGTTCTTCAAATCCTCATAATGTTGTTAAAGCAACTATTAAGGCTTTACAGGAAATGAGAGATGCTTACACTGTTGCAAAACACAGAGGTGTTGAACTTGATGTTGTATTTAACGGATAAAATCGAAAGAAATGGCAAAGATTAAAGTTACCCAAGTAAGGAGTAGAATAAATAGACCTAATAAACAGAAGTTGACGTTAGATGCCCTTGGGTTAACAAAAAATCAAAAGACTGTTGAGCATGAAGATACTCCTCAGGTTTTAGGAATGATAAATAAGGTGAAGCACCTTGTATCAGTTGAAAAAGTATAATTAGCTTAAAAGATTTTAATCATGGATTTAAGTAATTTGACACCTGCAGAAGGGTCTGTAAAAAGCAAAGGTAAGAGAGTTGGTAGAGGTGAAGGTTCAGGTAGAGGTGGTACTTCTGCAAGAGGCCATAACGGAGCCAAGTCGAGATCTGGTTATTCGAAGAAAGTTGGATTTGAAGGTGGTCAGATGCCATTACAAAGGCGTGTACCTAAGTTTGGTTTTACCAACATTAATAGGAAAGAATTTAAGGGTATCAATATAGATACGCTTCAAGCACTTGCCTCTTCAAAGAATATTGAAACAATCGATTTAGATGTTTTAATTGACAATGGTTTGGCAAATAGAAATACCTTAGTGAAGATTTTAGGTAGAGGAACGGTTGACGCAAAAGTTGCTGTTAAAGCTCATGCTTTCTCAAAAAGCGCTAAAGAAGCGATTGAGGCCAAGGGTGGTTCTACTGAAACTATAGCATAATATGAAACGTTTTTTAGAAACATTAAAAAATATTTGGACGATTGAAGATCTTAGGGTAAGGATCATAAATACCCTAGGTTTACTTCTTATTTATCGTTTGGGATCTTTTATTGTATTACCCGGTGTAGACTCAGCTGCTTTAGATATTGCAAATGCAAATAATGGAGGCGGTATAGCTGACTTATTAGATTTATTTGCTGGAGGAGCATTTTCAAGAGCCTCAATTTTTGCATTAGGAATTATGCCATATATTTCTGCATCGATTGTAGTGCAATTGTTAGGGATAGCAATTCCTTATTTTCAAAAGCTTCAAAAAGAAGGGGAGAGTGGTAGAAGAAGAATTAATCAAATTACACGTATGTTGACGATAGCTATTGTAGGTTTCCAAGCGGGTCCATATATTGCTTCTCAGGTTCCTGCATTTACCCAGGCAGGTGCTATGGTTCGTCCAGACGATGCATTTTGGTGGGTTTCTACTGTTATAATTTTGATCACAGGAACTATGTTTGTTATGTGGTTAGGTGAGAGAATTACAGAGAAAGGATTAGGAAATGGTATTTCATTGATCATCATGATTGGTATCATTGCTAACCTTCCATTTGCTTTTGTTGCTGAGTTTGCATCACGAATTAATGGTGGAGGTTTGGTTATACTATTGGTTGAGTTGGTTATTCTGCTGTTAGTAATTATTGCAACTATTTTATTAGTACAAGGTACTCGAAGGGTACCTGTTCAATTTGCAAAACGAGTTGTTGGTAACAAACAATACGGTGGAGTTAGACAATATATTCCTCTAAAAGTAAATGCCGCAGGTGTAATGCCGATCATATTTGCTCAAGCAATTATGTTTATTCCTATTACATTAGTTGGTTTTGCTGATACTGATTCATTATCTGGTATAACGCAGGCATTAAGTGATTTTACCGGATTTTGGTACAATTTAATTTTCGCGATTATGATTATTGCTTTTACATACTTCTACACGGCGGTTACTGTGAATCCAAATCAAATGGCAGATGACATGAAGAAAAATGGTGGGTTTGTTCCAGGTGTAAAGCCGGGTAAGAGGACTGCTGAATTTCTAGATACTATTTTATCTAGGATAACATTACCTGGTTCAATATTTTTGGCTATCGTTGCTATTTTGCCTGCTTTTGCAGCAAAAGCGGGAGTTAACGGTCAGTTTTCACAGTTTTTTGGGGGGACATCATTATTGATTATGGTAGGAGTTGTATTGGATACACTGCAGCAAATTGAAAGTCATTTGTTAATGAGACATTATGATGGTCTGATGAAGTCGGGTAGGATTAAAGGTCGTTCAAGTATAAATATGGCAGGTTAGTCAAGTGATGTATTTGAAGACGGAAGAAGAGATAGAGTTAATAAGAGAGAGTTCTTTACTTGTTGGAAAAACGTTAGCCGAAGTTGCTAAGTTAATAGAGCCTGGTGTTGATACTGCAAAGTTAGACACTATAGCGGAGGAGTTCATTAGAGATAATGGAGGAGTACCCGGTTTTAAAGGGTTGTATGATTGTCCTAGTACGTTGTTAACATCAGTGAATTCTGCTGTTGTACATGGGTTACCATCTAACAAGCCTTTAAGAAATGGTGATATCGTTTCAGTTGATTGCGGGGTTTTAATGAATGAATTCTATGGAGATGTAGCTTATACATTTGAAGTAGGAGAGGTTTCGAAAGAAATAAAACATTTGCTCGCAGTTACAAAGGAATGTTTGGAAGCTGGTATAGCTGCTGCGACAGTAGGAAATAGAATCGGAGATATCGGTTACGCAGTTCAGACATTGGCTGAGGATAATGGGTACGGTGTCGTAAGAGAGTTGGTTGGTCACGGATTAGGTAAGAAGTTACATGAAGATCCACAGGTACCAAATTTTGGGAAGAGAGGACAAGGAGTAAAATTGAAAGAAGGGTTGGTAATAGCGATAGAGCCAATGATTAATATGGGTAAGAGACATGTGAAGCAGGGTGAAGATGGATGGACCATTTACGCTAAAGATGGTTTGCCATCTGCGCATTTTGAGCACGACGTAGTGGTTAGAAAAGGTAAAGCTGAAGTTTTATCAACACATGAATTTATTGAAGAAGTATTAAGAAATAAGAATAAGTAATAGTAAATGGCAAAACAAGCGTCAATTGAACAAGATGGAACAGTAACAGAAGCATTATCAAATGCAATGTTTAGAGTTGAGTTAGAAAATGGGCACATAATTACAGCTCATATTTCTGGTAAAATGAGAATGTATTACATCAAGTTGTTGCCGGGAGATAAGGTAAAAGTGGAGATGTCGCCATACGATTTAACAAAAGGAAGAATAACTTATAGGTACAAGTAAGATTGAAGAATGAAATTCAGTTTTATTAGTGTAACAATAAATCAAGACTCATGAAAATAAGAGCATCAATTAAGAAAAGAAGTGCTGATTGCAAAATCGTTCGAAGAAAAGGGCGATTATATGTTATTAACAAAAAGAATCCAAAGTTCAAGCAAAGACAAGGATAAAAAAACATTATTTATGGCTAGAATAGCAGGTATTGATTTACCAAAAAACAAGCGAGGAGTAATAGGTTTAACCTATATCTATGGAATTGGAAGGAGCTCTGCTCAGAAGATTCTTGATAAAGCGGGTGTTAGTGTTGACAAGAAAGTTCAAGACTGGGATGATGATGATTTAGGAAAAATTAGAGAGCTCATTACGGATGAATTTACTGTTGAAGGTACTTTGAGATCTGAAGTTCAATTGAACATTAAGCGTTTAATGGATATTGGATGTTACAGAGGTGTTAGACACAGATCTGGTCTACCATTGCGTGGGCAGAAAACAAAGAATAATGCTCGTACGAGAAAAGGTAAAAAGAAAACAGTTGCTAACAAGAAGAAGGCTACTAAATAAATAAGCGAATAACGTTTTACAAGATGGCAAAATCTACACAGAAAAAGAAAAAGAGCGTAAAAGTCGAATCAATTGGTGAGGCTCATATTCATGCGTCCTTTAACAATATCATTATTTCATTAACCAATAAGAATGGTCAAGTTATATCTTGGGCTTCTGCTGGGAAAATGGGATTTAAAGGTTCTAAGAAGAATACTCCATACGCGGCACAGTTAGCTGCTGAAGAGTGCACGAAGGAAGCCCATGATTTAGGGTTAAGACGTGTTAAAGTTTATGTTAAAGGTCCTGGAGCAGGAAGAGAATCTGCAATAAGAACGATTCATAACAACGGTATTGAAGTAACCGAGATTATTGATATTACTCCTATTCCTCACAATGGTTGTAGACCACCGAAGAGAAGAAGAGTTTAATTGTAAAGCATAAAAAAGAAGAACAATGGCAAGATATAGAGGCCCTCAATCGAAAATTGCAAGAAAGTTTAAAGAACCAATCTTTGGACCTGATAGAGCTTTGGAAAAAAAGAACTATCCTCCTGGTCAGCATGGCCCGAACAAGAGAAGAGGTAAGCAGTCAGAATATGCTGTCCAGTTAATGGAAAAGCAAAAGGCGAAGTATACTTACGGTATTTTAGAGAAGCAATTCTCAAACCTGTTTAAAGAGGCATCTAGAACAAAAGGTATCACAGGTGAAAACTTGTTAAAACTTTGTGAATCTAGATTGGATAATGTAGTTTACAGATTAGGTTTGGCGTCAACCAGAAGAGGAGCACGTCAAATGGTTGGTCACAAGCATTTCTTGGTAAACGGCACTGTTATGAACATTCCTTCTTACTCATGTAAAGAAGGTGATGTAATTGAAGTTAGAGAAAGATCTAAGTCTTTAGAGGCGTTAAACGAGTCATTATCTAATAGAAGAGATCAGCATGATTGGTTAGAGTGGAATGCTCAAGACATGAAAGCTAAGTTTGTTAATGCTCCTGAAAGAGCTCAAATTAACGAGAACATCAAGGAGCAGTTAATCGTAGAACTTTACTCTAAGTAATAACATTCTAAAAAAATTATATATGGCAATTTTAGATTTTCAAAAGCCTGACAAGGTTATCATGATTGAATCGAATGACCAACACGGAAAGTTCGAATTCAGGCCACTTGAACCGGGTTATGGTATTACAATTGGTAATGCTATTAGAAGGATTTTGCTTTCATCGCTTGAAGGTTACGCTATAACGGGAATTAAAGTTGAGAATGTTGATCACGAATTCTCTACCATTGATGGTGTAGTTGAAGACGTTACGTCAATGATCTTAAACTTAAAGCAAGTTCGTTTTAAGCAACAGATAGAAGGTACATCTTCAGAGAAAGTAAACATTTCGATTTCTGGTCAAGATAAACTAACAGCAGGAGATATCGGTAAATTTACATCTGCATTCCAGGTCTTGAACCCTGATCATGTAATTTGTAACATGGAGCGGTCAGTTAAAATTCAAATGGAATTAACTGTTGAAAAAGGTAGAGGTTATGTTCCTTCTGAAGAAAATGACGTGGAAGATGCACCTGTTGGATTCATTCCAATTGATTCAATCTTTACACCGATTAAAAATGTTAATTATAGTATCGAGAACTATAGAGTAGAGGAAAGGACTGATTATGAGAAATTAGTTTTGGACATTGAATCAGATGGTTCAATTCATCCAAAGGAAGCGTTGAAGGAAGCAGCTACTATTTTGATTCAACATTTTATGTTGTTCTCAGATGAAAAAATTACTCTAGAGGCTGAAGTGAAATCAGCAGTAGAAGAATTTGATGAAGATTCTCTACACATGAGACAATTGTTAAAAACTCGATTGATTGATATGGATTTATCGGTAAGAGCTTTGAATTGTTTGAAAGCTGCTGATGTAGACACTTTAGGTGAGTTAGTACAATTTAATAAATCTGATTTATTAAAATTCAGAAACTTCGGTAAGAAGTCTTTAACTGAGTTAGATGAATTAGTTGAAAATAAAAACTTGACTTTCGGAATGAACGTTGCGAAGTACAAATTGGATAAGGATTAAGAATTATGCGACACGGAAAGAAATTTAACCATTTAGGTAGAACAAGATCTCATAGAAAAGCAATGCTTTCAAACATGGCTTGTTCTCTAATTCAACACAAAAGAATTAACACTACTGTTGCCAAAGCAAAGGCGCTTAGAGTATTCGTTGAACCTTTGATAACTAAATCAAAAAATGACTCGACGCACTCAAGACGAATTGTGTTTAAGTATTTGAATAATAAATTTGTAGTCTCTGAATTGTTTAGAGATGTTGCTCCTGCTGTTGCTAGTCGACCAGGTGGATATACAAGAATTATCAAGACTGGAAACAGAATGGGTGATAATGCTGAGATGTGTTTGATTGAATTAGTTGACTTCAATAATATCTATGGATCAGAAGCTAAGGCACCTAAGAAAAAAGCTAGAAGTAGAAGAGGATCAGGTAAGGTTGCTGCAGAAGCTGCTGTTGAAACGGCAACGGAAGATGTTAAATCTGACGCTTCAGAATCAAAAGAAAACGATAAGGATTAAAAGTTAATTTTACGTTGATAAAATAAATTTAAAGAGGATAAAGCTTAGTGTTTTATCCTTTTTTTTGTTTTAAACCTTAATACATAAAGCGCAATATATAATGAAGTATAACTCAAAGGGTAAGGGCATTGTCGTATTAGAAGACGGGACTGTTTTTCACGGCTTATCAGCTGGAATCATTGGAACTAGTACCGGTGAAATTTGTTTTAATACCGGAATGACAGGTTATCAAGAAATTTACACTGACCCATCTTATTTCGGTCAAGTAATGGTATGTGCAACTGCACATATAGGAAACTATGGAGTAGAGGACAAAGAAATTGAGTCAGATAGTGTGAAAATTTCTGGGTTAATATGCAAAAAGTTTTCAGAAATCTATTCTCGTCCTATGGCAGATGGGTCTCTGCAGAATTATTTCGAGTTAAATAAAATTGTCGCTATATCTGATGTTGATTCCAGATCTATAGTGCGGCACATTCGAAATAAAGGAGCTATGAATGTTATTATCTCTTCGGAAGAGTTAGATGTAGATGTACTTATGGCTAAATTAGCTAATGTCCCTTCTATGCAAGGGTTAGAATTATCCTCAAAAGTCTCAACGAAAGAAGCATACTTTTTAGGTGACCCTAATGCCAAGTACAAAGTAGCAATTGTAGATTTTGGAACGAAAACCAACATAGCAAGGTGCTTAACAGAACGCGGCGCTTATGTGAAAGTATTTCCAATGGATGCCGGTACAACTCTTATTTTGGATTGGAAGCCAGATGGAATTATGTTGAGTAATGGTCCAGGTGACCCTTCTGCGATGAAGGAAAGTGTTGAAAAGATAAAAGAGCTTTTAGCTTCTAAGTTACCTTTATTTGGAATTTGTTTAGGTCACCAACTTTTGTCCTTGGCTTGCGGATTAAGGACGATCAAAATGCATAATGGGCATAGGGGAATAAATCACCCTGTTAAGAATTTATTAACTGGTAAGGGTGAAGTTACTTCACAAAATCATGGATTTGTAGTTGATCGTGAGTCAGCAGAGGCAAACGATGTTATTGAAATAACGCATGAGCATCTTAACGACAATACAGTTGCAGGGATACGGGTGAAAAATCAATCTGCGTTCTCTGTTCAATATCATCCGGAAGCGTCTCCTGGTCCCCATGACTCTAGGTATTTATTTGATAATTTTATTGAAAATATAGCACAACATAAAAAGTAAGAAATATGAGTTTAATTGCTAGTATTCACGCGAGACAAATCCTAGATTCAAGAGGTAATCCCACAGTCGAAGTAGATGTTACAACTCAAAACGGTACTGTTGGCAGAGCAGCTGTACCTTCAGGAGCTTCAACCGGAATTCACGAGGCGGTGGAGTTGAGAGATGGAGATCAAAAAACTTATTTGGGTAAGGGAGTGCTACAGGCTGTTCAAAATGTCAATACTAGTATTAACTCTGAGTTGAATGGGGCAAATATTTTCGATCAAACTGGGATAGATCGTTTTTTAATTGACTTAGATGGTACGGTAAATAAGTCAAATTTAGGAGCGAATGCGATTCTCGGAGTTTCGCTTGCTGCTGCAAAAGCTGCGGCTTTAGAATTAGGAATGCCCTTATATCGTTACATAGGAGGAGTCAATGCACATACTTTACCTATTCCTATGATGAACATATTAAATGGGGGCTCACATGCAGACAATAGCATAGATTTTCAAGAATTTATGGTGATGCCGGTGAAGGCAAATTCATTCTCACATGCATTGCAAATGGGTACCGAGATTTTTCATCATTTAAAGAGTGTTTTAAAAAATAAAGGGTTTTCAACAAATGTTGGGGATGAAGGAGGCTTTGCTCCGAACCTAGGCTCAAATGAAGAAGCAATAGAATACGTGTTGAAAGCGATTGAGACAGCTGGGTTTAGACCTGGAGAAGATGTTTTTATAGCGATGGATGCAGCTGCGTCTGAATTTTATAATAAAGAAGAAAAGGTCTATCATTTCCATAAATCAAGTGGGGATAAATTAACTTCTTCAGAAATGGCCAGTTATTGGAAGGATTGGACATCGAAATACCCTATTATTTCCCTAGAGGATGGATTGGATGAAGACGATTGGAGCGGTTGGTCAGAATTAACAAAAATGGTTGGCGATAAAGTTCAACTAGTAGGAGATGACTTGTTTGTTACAAATGTGAATCGTCTTCAAAGAGGAATTGATGAAAACATTGCCAACTCTATTCTTATAAAAGTGAACCAAATAGGGACTTTGACTGAGACAATTCAAGCAGTTGAATTAGCTACAAAGAATAAGTATACGTCCGTTATGAGTCATCGGTCAGGAGAAACGGAAGACAATACAATAGCAGATTTGGCAGTAGCGCTTTCAACCGGGCAAATCAAAACTGGTTCTGCTTCTCGGTCGGATCGTATGGCAAAATACAACCAATTGCTGCGAATTGAGGAGATGTTGGGTGGCACAGCAATTTACCCTTCAGATTCCTTTAAGTTTATTTAATAAAATCACTATTGTATTGCAGGATGCTCTTACCTATTTTTGCAACTTATAAAGGTCGAGAATGCGTACAACTTTTTCCGACCATGATGTTAACAAGATATAACTAAACACACAAGGAGAAATGTCAGAAAAAGCACAATTAATTATTGATGGTAAAACAATTGAATTACCAATTGTTACCGGAACTGAAAACGAAAAGGCAATCGATATTAGTTCATTAAGAAGCAGTACAGGATACATTACAATTGATCCAGGTTATAAAAATACTGGTGCTACTTCGAGTGCAATTACATTTTTAGATGGGGAGAAGGGTATATTAAGATATAGAGGATACTCTATTGAGGACCTCGCTGAAAAGTCTTCTTTTTTAGAGGTGTCTTATTTGTTAATTTATGGAGAGTTACCAAAAAAGTCTGAATTAGAGGCTTTTCAAAAGGAAATTACTCACCATACGTTAATACATGAAGATATAAAGAATATTTTAGAAGGATTTCCTTCTAATTCACATCCAATGGGAGTTTTGTCATCATTGGTTTCTTCTCTAACTGCTTTTTATCCTGAATCTTTAGATCCAAATAGATCTGCAGTAGAAGTAGATTTGAGCATTAAGCGATTGCTAGCAAAGATTCCTACAATGGCAGCTTGGGCTTTTAAAAATGAAATTGGCCATCCTGCAAATTACCCAGATAACGCATTAAATTATTGTTCAAATTTTTTAAAAATGATGTTTTCTGTGCCATCAGAGAAATATGAAGTAGATCCGGTAATTGCAAATGCTTTAGATAAATTGTTGATTTTGCATGCAGATCACGAACAAAATTGTTCTACATCTACTGTTAGAATAGTTGGTTCTTCTCATGCAAGTTTATATGCCTCTATAGCAGCAGGAATTTCAGCGCTATGGGGTCCTTTGCATGGTGGAGCAAATCAGGCAGTAATTGAAATGTTAGAAGGTATTCAAGCTGATGGAGGGGATGTTAAGAAGTACATGGATAAAGCTAAGGATAAGAATGATTCTTTTAGATTGATGGGCTTTGGACATAGAGTTTACAAAAACTTTGATCCAAGAGCAACGATTATTAAAAAAGCTGCAGACGATGTTTTAGAGAAGCTGGGAGTTAATGACCCTATTCTTGAAATTGCTAAAGGGTTAGAAGAGATTGCATTGAAAGACTCTTACTTTGTTGAACGAAAACTTTATCCTAACGTAGATTTCTATTCTGGAATCATTTACAGAGCGATAGGGATTCCAACATCAATGTTTACTGTTATGTTTGCACTGGGAAGAATGCCAGGATGGATTGCTCAGTGGAAAGAAATGAGAGAGAACAAAGAGCCAATCGGCAGACCAAGACAAGTCTACACAGGAAATAACTTAAGAGCTTTTAAGTCTGTTTCAGAAAGATAAAATGAAGGGCAGCTATTAAGCTGCCTTTTTTTTGTAATCAAAAGTCCAAATCATTTGTTACTTTAGAAATTAATTGATTATTGATGGGGTATAAAAGCATGGCTGCTTGCGTAGCGGATTTGGAGAAGAATGGACATTTGATTCGAATCAAAGAAGAGGTTGACCCTCATTTAGAGATGGCGTCCATTCATTTAAGGGTGCACGCTGCAAAGGGCCCCGCGATTCTTTTTGAAAATGTTAAAGGATCTAATTTTCCGGCGGTATCTAATCTATTTGGTACGGTAGAAAGAAGTCGTTTTATTTTTCGAGACACCTTAGACCAAGTCAAGAAAATGGTTCAATTAAAAGGAGATCCATCTATTGCCTTAAAGAATCCTTTAAAATATTTGGGTACTCCCTTCGCTGCGATTAAGGCTTTGCCCTTAAAGTCAAAATTTGGTGCACCAATTTTGAAAAACCAAACTCAAATCGACCGGCTTCCATTAATTCAACATTGGCCAATGGATGGTGGCGCTTATGTAACGCTTCCAATTGTTTATACAGAAGATGCAGATAAACCTGGAGTGATGAATTCCAATTTAGGAATGTATCGCATTCAGTTAACCGGAAATGATTACATCCCAAATAAAGAAATTGGGCTTCATTATCAAATTCATAGAGGAATTGGGGTGCACCAAACTAAAGCAAACGCTCTAGGTAAGCCATTACATGTTTCTATTTTTATTGGAGGTCCTCCATCGCATAGTTTTGCTGCCGTTATGCCACTTCCAGAAGGACTTTCAGAATTAACTTTCGCAGGAGCCCTTGGTGGAAGAAGGTTCAGATATACGAATCGCGAAGGTCATACACTTTCGTCTGAAGCTGATTTTGTAATTACCGGAAAAGTGTATCCTAAAGAAAACAAACCTGAAGGTCCTTTCGGCGATCATTTGGGTTATTATAGTTTAAAACATGACTTTCCTTTAATGAAAGTTGATAAGGTTTACCATCGTGATGGAGCAATTTGGCCATTTACTGTTGTCGGAAGACCACCACAGGAAGATACAAGTTTTGGAGACTTGATTCATGAAATTACAGGTTCTATTATTCCGAAGGAGATACCTGGGTTGCATGAAGTAAATGCTGTAGATGAGGCGGGAGTTCATCCTTTGTTATTTGCGATAGGAAGTGAACGTTACACCCCATATTTGGAGACGAAACAACCTGCAGAGTTACTAACCATAGCGAATCATATTTTAGGATTTGGTCAAATGTCTCTTGCCAAATTTCTTTTTATTTCAGCAAAGGAAGATGCCCCTGAACTAAAACTTCATGATAAGGAAGGATTTTTTAAGCATATTCTGGAGAGAGTAGATTGGAAAAGAGACCTTCACTTTCAAACTAAAACTACAATTGATACTTTAGATTATAGCTCTAAAGAGTTGAATGCAGGATCTAAGGTTGTAATAGCTGCGGTGGGCAGCCCAAAAAGAGTTCTAGGGATACAAAAACCCTCAATTTATTTGCCTGACATGGTAAAAGGATTTGAATGTGCTTTTAATGGTGTTCTTGCTATTCAGCTCAGTAAGTTTTCTGATTATGAAAGCGAAGAAAGATTGATTCAAAGTTTATGCGAGAACCTATCTAAACAACAAGAAAAGCTTAAGGAATTTCCGTTGATTGTGTTATGTGACGATGCAGAGTTTATAGCAGAAACTTTTTCAAACCTGATTTGGAGTGCTTTTACAAGAGCTAATCCTTCGCATGATATTTATGGAGTGGATTCTTATGTGGAACATAAACACTGGGGCTGTAAGAGTGCACTTATAATAGACTGCAGAATGAAGCCTCATAATGCTCCTTACTTAGAGCTTGACCCGGAAATAGAAAAAAGAGTAGATATAATGGGGGCGGCAGGAGGACCTCTTCATGGCATCATTTAAAAGTATAATTTTCTTGCCGATGAAGCGGCTGGTCATATTTCTACTTTTTTACACTAGTATTCCTTCAATTTTAGCGCAAATTAGTTACGATTCTGCAAAAACCGGTTTTAAGGTATATCCGCTTCCTGTAGTTTTTTTTTCGCCAGAAACTGATTGGGGAGCTGGTGTCGTTTCTTTGTTCTCTTTTCGGTTTAAAGGGGAATCCAAAAAAACAAGAATATCCCAGTTTCAGTTTGGAGCAGCTTATACACAGAGAAATCAATTTCTTCTTTATTTGCCATTTCAACTCTATGCAAAAAATGAAAACCTTTTCAGCTTTGGGGAGGTTGGTTACTACAAATACAGTTATCGATTTTTTGGAGTTGGGAGTGATTTGTCGGGCTCTGATGAGGAGTTATATAATGTGACATTTCCTAGAATACGTCTAAATTTAATGAAGTTGGCTAAACCAAAATGGTATGTTGGACTTCGTTATTGGTTTGATGGATATGATATTACAAAAGTTGAAGAAAGCGGTCTGTTAGCAGGTAGCAATATTGCAGGGGCAGAAGGAGGTATTATATCAAGTTTAGGATTTATTTCTCTCGTTGACTCAAGAAACGACTATAACTATCCGAGTTCTGGTACTTATTTTGAATTTGTAGCACTTCCAAATCTACATGCCTACGGAAGTGACTTTGAGTTTACTCGTTTTTCAGCTGACTATGTGAAATATCTTGGATTGAATAAAAACGTATTGGCTATTAACTTATATAGTGTTACAACAATTGGAAAAGTTCCTTTTAATGAATTAGCTCTGATTGGCGGAACTAGAAGAATGAGAGGTTACTTCGAAGGACGATTTCGCGATCGAAATATGCTAATGGCACAGACAGAATACCGGAGAGAGATTTTTTGGCAATTAGGCTTTATAGTCTTTGCCGGTTATGGAGTCGTTTCAAAGAATATTGGAAACTTCGAACTACAAGATATAAAACCAAGTGCTGGACTAGGCTTAAGATATCGATTGAGTAAAGACGAAAAAATTAACTTGAGATTAGACTACGGTATTGGAGAAAGTGGCAGCTCTGGTTTTTACCTGACTATTGGTGAAGCTTTTTAAATTTACTTAACTGCAATCATAGAAATTTCAACATTCACCTTTTTTGGCAATCCTGCAACTTCAACAGTTTCACGTGCTGGAGCCGCTTGTTCATCAAAATAACTCCCGTAAACTTCATTTACAGCGTTGAAGTGTTCCATGGAAGAAAGGAAAATGGTAGACTTTACAACATTTTCGAAGTCCATCCCTGCGGCTAATAATACGGCTTGCATATTCAGCATTACCTTCCTAGTTTCTAATGTAATGTTGGATAATACTAACTCCCCACTTTCTGCATCTAATGCTATTTGTCCAGAAGTATATAATGTGTCACCTACCAAAATAGCTTGAGAGTATGGACCTATAGGAGCAGGTGCTTTATCCGTTTGAATTATCTTTTTCATCTTAGTCTTCTATTAAGTTTCCAACTTCCCTCAATGCTTTCATTGTATACCTTCCAGAGGTTACATAGATGATTTTACCTTGCTTATCCAATACAAAGAAATAGGGTTTTTTTCGATCCTTCATGTTTAATTCTTTGCGGTAATTCTCCATTGAACCTTTATACAGTACAATATTGTTACTCAAGCTTTCGTCCGTACCTTCTGTAATTTGCTGCTTGGCTTTGTTGTATGCTAGTTGATTTGCTCCTGTAAACATTAAAATTAGATGAACATTTGGATCGTAAACTAAGCTTGAAAGGTTGTTTTCATCTAGAAACTCGCTAAAAACTGGTTGACTCCAAGTATAAAGATCTTGCTGAGCATCTTCGGAAAAAGCAACTCCAATTAAACTATACTTTCCTTTGATGTCAGCTGGTATGGTTAATGCTTCGTCATTTAAATCTAATACGTCAATTTCTGGGAACATATCACCAGACTGCCCAAATACGAAAAGCGAGGAACAATAGAATCCGATTGCTAATAATTTTTTCATAGTTCTAAGTTGTTTTTACAATTATAATATTGAATAGCGGCTTCGTATGAGTATAATCCTAAACCCGAGATGCTTCCTTTAGCATATTTTGATAGTAATGAAATGTGTCTTTGTTGTTCTCTAGCTGCAGGTTGCGAAATATGGACTTCAATTACTTCTGCTGAAATTGCTGCAACGGCGTCAGCAATGGCGACGGATGTATGTGTGTAGCCTCCTGCATTTAAAACAATACAAACCTCTTCAAAACCTATACTTTGAAGGTAATCAACTAAGTCTCCTTCGGTATTAGATTGATAATAACTAAACTCAATAGTTGGAAATTTATTCTGTAATGATGAATAATATTGTTCAAATGTTTGACTCCCATAGATCTCAGGTTGTCTAACTCCTAGTAGATTTAAATTGGGACCGTTAATTATTGCAATTTTTAGTTGGCTCATGTCAATTTCAAAATTATACATTTGTAATGATGAAGTTACTGAACTATAAAAAAGGATTCCTATCGTATTTAAAATTAGAAAAGTCACTTTCTTCTAATTCCATAGAAGCATATTTACGAGACCTATCTAAGTTTCTTCAATTTTTAGAATTAAAGTCACTGAATCCTGCGCCAAATGATGTTGAAGTTGTTCATGTACAAAATTTTATGGCTTGGTTGTACGATAATGAGATTGGTGCACGCTCTCAAGCAAGAATTTTGTCAGGTATTAAGGCATTTTTCAATTATTTATTAATGGAAGAAGTGGTTGACCTAAATCCTACTTCACTTGTGGAAGGCCCTAAGTTGGGTATGAAGATTCCAGAAGTTTTATCCATTGAAGAAATAGACGCTATTATTGGCGTAATAGATTTGAGCAGTAAGGAAGGGGAAAGGAATAGGGCAATTCTTGAGACATTGTATGGTTGTGGGCTTCGCGTTTCTGAGCTAATTAATTTAAAGATTTCGAACCTTTTGTTTGAGGAAGGTTTTGTTCGAGTAACGGGAAAAGGGAATAAAGAGCGAATTGTGCCGATAGGGTCTTCTGCAATTAAATTTATTCAATACTATTTTGAGCACCGTCGAAACCATCAGGCAGTTAAGAAAGAAGCGGAGGATGTTGTTTTTTTAAATAATAGAGGCTCAGGATTGACTAGAATTATGATTTTTACCATTGTTAAAAAACTCTGTGAAAAAGCAAATATTTCGAAAGTAGTAAGTCCACATACATTTAGACATTCTTTTGCGACTCATCTTATAGATGGAGGAGCAGATTTAAGAGCAATTCAAGAAATGCTTGGTCATAAGTCTATTACTACTACAGAGATTTATACACATTTGGATCGACAATATTTAAGAGAGGCCATAACACAATTTCACCCTAGAACGAAATAAATAGTATTAGTCGATGATTAAGAATAGTAGATAACTATATTATACGTTTTGAGACTGTGAGACTGGAAGTAGGCAATGCCTCGGGAATTGAAAAATCGAAAAGTCAAATTAGCTTTGTCAAAAAGTTAACTTAATGTTGGGTTTTAGAAAAAATAACATTATTTTAGAGCTTTATAAATTCAATAATTAATCAATTTAACAGATATGAAAAGAATCATTACTTGTTTAGCTGTAGTTTTGTGCTCAACTAGCGCATTTTCACAGTATTATTTTAATACATACAATCCTGCAGGAATGAATCCAGGAGGTCTTAACACAGACGCTGAGCAGCCTTTTGGAGCAGCAGGTGTTACAGCCGGTGACGGTTATTCTGAGCTAATTCAAGCTTCAGGCCAAGGTCCAGCACCTGGATTACAATGGTCTGCACCGCAAACAATACCATTCGCATTTGATTTTAACGGTAGTGCGGAAACTCAGTTTAAGGTATCTAATTCAGGAGTTTTAACCTTTACGACATCAGCTACTTCTGTACCATCAACAATAAACACAACACTACCAAGTGCTAATATCCCGGATAAATCGGTTGTTATATGGGGCTTGGCTCAAGGTGCTGGGAATGACGGTGTTCTTTTAAAAGTTCATGGTACTGCTCCAAACAGACAACTTTGGGTAAACTTTGCATCCTTCTCTTCTACAGGTGGAGCTATAGACCCTGCTTCAGGTCATTGGACATATTGGGGAATTGTTTTAGAAGAAACAACCAACAACATTTATATTGCCGACTTAAGGTCTTTTAACACGTCTTTAGATTTAACACTTGGAATTCAAATTGATGGCAGCACTGCTGTAGAAATCGCGGGAGCTCCAAACACGCAGTCATTTGTAACTAATGGAGGGAATGCTTCTGATCCATCAGATAATGTATACTATGAATTTATTCAAGGAACTAGAACTGCTAACGATATTTTGATTTCATCTGTAGATTTAGATAAAATCCAATCAATAGCTAGTCCAATAACAATTACTGGAGAAGCGAAAAATAACGGTTCTGCAGCAATTACAAGTTTTGATCTATCATGGACTGCAGATGGAGGAGTAACAAATAGTACAGTAAATATCCCTGCTAATATTGCTCCAGGAGATGCATATACATACACTCATCCAACAACTTGGTCTCCAGCTGCGGGTTCTTCTTATACTGTAGAAGTTACAGCAAGTAATCCAAATGGGGTAGTTGATGGAAATCCATCAAATAATTCAGCTTCAGCGACAACATTTATTAACCTTGGTCAGACTGTTTCAAGAAGTGTATTGTTAGAAGAGTTTACCACTATACCATGTGGATTTTGCCCGAATGCAACCATTACGTCTGAATATATCGTAAATAACGTACAAAATAGCATACTAGTAGGTTTGCATGCATGTTTTGGTACTGATATAATGACAAATAGTGAATCAGTTGAGCTCTGTCAAGATCTGGGTAATGGAAGCGCTCCATCAGGTATGGTTGACCGAGTATTGTTCGACGGTGAGGCAAGACCAACTTTTGGAATCAACTTTAACTCTTCAGTTCCATCTAGCGCAAATCCTTGGTTTATAAGAGCTCGAGATAGAACAGCAGAAGGATCAAGTGTAAATGTGGATATTAAGGGAAATTATAACTCTTCAACAAGAACTATAGATGTAGATGTTAAATCTAATTTTGTTGACTATCCTTTACCTGGAGATATAAGTGTGAGTTTGATGATAGTGGAAGATAGTGTAACAGGAGGTTCTTCATATAGCCAAAGAAATTTTTACAATGCAACACCTGGACATCCATTTGCAGGTTTAGGTGATCCAATTGTAGGTTACGTTCATGAGCATGTGTTAAGACAAATTTTACCCTTAACGTACGGAGATGCGACGGTTATTCCTTCGAGCCCGGTTCTTTATACTGACTATGCAAGAAACTTTAATCTGGTTCTAAATAATTCATATGATGAAAGTCAGGTATACTTAGTAGCGGTAGTTTCATACAGAGGACCAGGTCTTGAAGAATATGAGGTGTTAAATGCAAAAGAGGTTAAGTTAACTGAATTGTTTGGTGTAGGAATTTCAGAAAAAGAAGTAAAAGGAAATACTTCTTTTGATGTTTATCCTAATCCAAGTAAAGACATTACTAATATTTCTTTTGACTTAGACAACAAAGAATCAATTTTTGTTTCGGTAAGAGATATTACTGGAAAAGAAGTTATGTCTCAAGATTTTGGCGTAATGGCTCAAGGAAATCAAAGAATAGCAATTAACGTTTCATCGTTAAGCAATGGAATTTACTTTACCACGCTTCAAATAGGTGACAAAATGGTAACTAAAAAAATTACTGTAAACAAGTAAGAAATTTTTAGGAATATAGTAAAGTAAACTAATAATTTACATATTAAAGCCCCTTTCGTTTAACGGAAGGGGCTTTTGTTTATAGTTGGTAATTGAATTCTATAACTAGGTAATGTCATTTGCTTTAACTCAGAATGTTTCTCTGGTCTTTTGACTCTATACTATATCTGAGTACTTAGCTTAGTTCACAGTGTTGGTATTTGTTAGTAGCTTAGCTCACTGAATGGAACAGAGGAAGAGGACTGTATAATTTCTAGTATGGATCAAATATAAAAAGACACTGCTATATGATGAGAGTTGCTGGCTGGTTGATGAACTATTTCAAGAGTAGGTTTGTACAGATGAATTATAAGAATACATTCTAGCAGCTGTTCATCAAGTCCTGCTCAGCGCTCTTCTAAGTGTCTAGAGCATTGTTTTAAGAGCCTTACAGCCTTTTTCTTTACGTTGAAATATCAGTTAGGGCTTTGAGTCTTAATGAAATTATAGGGCACAAAAAAAGCCATTCTGATTATCAGAATGGCTTTTTATTAAGCAGTGAGATGGGTTGTGTTAACCTCCTATTTCTAGAGGAACTGCATTACCTGCTCCTTCTCCTGGAGTTACATTCGCTTTAATTCTTAATACAGTTGTAGCAGGATCAGTGTTCGCCGTAATTGTAATCGTCTTTGTTTGTTGATTTGCTTGATTTCCTGGGCTATAAACGACTTTAATATTGCCAGTTTCTCCTGGAGCAATAGGTTGTCTTGGGTATTCAGGCACAGTGCAACCACAGCTACCTTTTGCATCTGAAATGATTAGTGGTTCATCTCCAGTATTTGTAAACGTAAATACCTTAGGGTTTGTAGTATTTTGTTCAATCGTTCCAAAATCGTGTTCCATTTCAGTAAACTGAATTGCAGTTTTTGGACCTGTATTCTGAGGGACTACCACTGCATTGTTATCCATATCTGTATTTGTTGGAGTAGCAGGAGTTACAGGCGCAGAAGTAGAAATACTTCGCTCAGGTCTATCATAAGAAACATCATCGTCTGAAAAGATCATAACGGTGTTAACCAAAGTTAAAATAGAGAAGGCTATTAAAAGCCCTGTTTTTACATTATCGTTCATAATTTTTTTTTAATTTTTTGAAGTACAAATATAATTATTCAAAATTGAGTTTTGCCTCCTCAAATGCATCTCCTTTAAGAACTTTTAACGCTTCGAGGTATGAGTCGTTTAATCCATTAATTATTTCAAAATAGGCAGATACAGAATACAAGTTTCTAGCAAAAAGCGCAGTTAATTGAGTATCAATTAGTTTTTTTGCTTTTTCATATTCTCCCTCGTCCTTTTTGACCTTCTTCTTTTGAGCAAAAGTGAAAAAATCTTCCATTAATTGGTCATCTAACCGAAAGTCTGACTTGAAGGATTGAAAGGATGGATATTTATCTTTCAATTCTTTTCTATGTGTGTTTAAATAGTTTAAAATAAATTGATTGTACACACCTCTTCTAATTAGATTTCGATTTAATTCAGAATTTAAGGTAGTATCTAAGGCTATAAATATATCCGGCATGATACCTCCACCACCATAAACAACTCTTTTGTTTGGTGTATAGTAAGTTAATGAATCGGGAAAGTTAATTGAGTCTCTTTCCATTAGTTCACCACTTTCAAATCTTCTATTTAATTCATTGTAATAGTTTTCTTTTCCTTCATTATAAGGTCTTTGTATTGATCTACCGGTAGGAGTATAGTAACGAGCAGTGGTTAATCGGATGGCAGAACCATCCGGTAAGTTAAACGGCTTCTGAACTAATCCCTTTCCAAACGATCTTCGACCAATTATCATTCCTCGGTCCCAATCTTGAATAGCGCCTGAAACAATTTCAGAAGCAGATGCTGAACCTTCATCAATTAACACGATTAGTTTACCTTTTTCGAAAGTGCCAATTCTTGTCGCTTTGTATTCTTGTCGGCTTTGCTTCTCACCTTGAGTATATACAATCATTTTACCTGCATCTAAGAATTGATCTGCCAGTTGAAAAGCCGTAGTTAAGTAACCGCCACCATTGCCGCGTAAATCTAAAATTAAATTCTTTGCTCCGTCTCTTTTTAATGTATCAATGGCTTGTACAAATTCCTTCATGGTAGTCCTCGCAAATCGATTTACTTTAATGTATCCGGTTTCGGGTGTAGCCAAGTATGAAGCATCAATACTGTAAATTGGAATTTTATCTCTTTTGATTTCAAATGGAAGCAGGCTCTTTTCTCCATTCCGTTTTATTTGCACCTCAACTAAGGTACCTTTTTTACCCCTCAATAATCGCTGTACATCACTATTTTGTAAGCCGGTTCCAGCAATATTTTCCTTTCCAACAAAAATAATTTTATCACCGGAAGCAATACCAACTTCTTCAGAAGGTCCACCCGAAATAGGAGAAACAACTACAAGTGTGTCATTTAAAATGTTAAACTGAATTCCAATTCCTTCAAAATTTCCCTCAAGCGGTTCATTCATCCGTTCTAACTCTTTTTCAGGAATATAGACAGAATGAGGGTCAAGTTCTTTTAGCAGTCCTACAATTGCATTTTCAACTAGCTCTTCACTGTTAACTTTATCTACATATTGAGTAACTACGGTATAAAGTAACTTTCCAAATTTGTCATATTGGACGGAATCTTTATTGATTGGTTTACTGGCATCGTTTTGAGCAAAAGTTCCGAACAACGCTAAAAACGAGAAACAAAAAGAAAGGCTTATTTTTTTCATACTATTAGTCTTAAAGTATCAAATGTAAATATTACACGATGATTAATCCCGTTAATGAACGTTAAGCTATTGACTAATGTTTTAAGTGGGGTAATGAATGTATTAAAGGATTTATTTACCAATTAAAGGGTTGGACTCAATTTGCTTTACACCAACAGTATTCAGCTTGACCCGCTGCCCATCCTTGTACGCAACAACAAATCCTCCTTCAAATCCTGCAATTACCATTCTTATTTTATGCTTGGCGGCTTCTTGGAAAGTTAGAAATGAACCCGACATGTATTTGTAAACACCATCGCTCTCAATAATAAATAAATCTGGAATATTGTTATACTTCGTAGATGTAGGTTTCACTTTGAAAGCTCCTAATTGAACTCGAAATGCTAGGCCTTCTTCTTTGGCTAAAGTAGAAGAATTTCTATCAATTGTGTTGGCTGCGATGGCTAATATTTCTTGCTCCTGTTCATTAATTCCTGAAATGGTACCGGATGGATCTCTTTTTACAACTTCAGGCTTAAAACCACTATTTTTAAGCGCTTCTACCCTTAAATTAGCGTCTTTTAATGTTTTGTAATTACCAACAGTATAAATTGATTTATCTCCTTGGTCAACCTTTTTTAAGTCAGCAAGACTAAGAAGAGCATTTAAGTTTTCAGGTTCCTCTCCACGATTATACTCACCAATCTTAATTCTATATTTCTTGTATGTTTTGGTGTATCCGGTTAGAGAGTTTCCCGCAAAATCTCTTTGGATTATTTCAGCAAACTCTAAAGTTGAATCTTTATAACTCATGTATGATTTATAAATCATTTCATCAGTCAATGATATTCCTTTTTCGTTGGCAAATTGCGGATATTCTGAATTGATTTCTTCATCTAAATAGTCTGCAATTCCATCTCCGTCTGTGTCAATAGCACATCCATTTGTGTCTACTTCAATATTAGGGAGGGTGTTGGGACACAAATCAATAAGGTCAATTATTCCATCTCCATCATAGTCTTCAGTATTTCCACTTGCCAAGAAATCGAAAGCTTCCTCAGTAACAACATTTATGTTATCTGCAGGTTGAATTTTTTCAAAGTTATAGTTGATTGAAATCCCATTATATAGCATGTGGTCGTTTCGCCCATTCGCTGGTTTTTCACCAAGAAAGTTAGTCTTAGTTGAACGCGTAACTCCATCTATATAATCAGTAAATGTTAAATGAAAAATACTTTCAAATCTAAAGTTGACCTGATCTGTTAAATGAAAATTTAAACCAGCACCTAACGGTATAGCAAATGATCTTTCTGCGTAAGTAGTACTGTTGTTGAAACCAGCTTCTCTGATATCTGTTTCGTATATATAATCTCGTTGAATTATTTTTGCTTGATTGGCAGTTGTAGCATTTTCTGATACGCTTCTAATTGTTCCGTCTGTCCAATAATTATAAGGTTCACCGCCGGTTGCTGCTAAGTCAGTTTTGGGGTTGAATTCAACTGCTTCAATACCTGCTGTAACAAACGGAGTTATGGTCCGCCTTTCAGGTAGAAGGGCATCAAAATTGTATTCCATTTGAATAGAGGCTGCTCTTATATCTGTTTCAAAGTTTAGGTTTCTTTGCAACGAACGTTCTTCTTCACGCACTTGTCCTAAAAAGAAACTGAATCGTACGTTGAAAGATTTACTAATTGGTTGAAGTAAATAAACATTATAACCAATGTTTGAACTAAACGGAGAACCATAGTTTCGATCGTTCAAGTCTCCATAAAATGCAATAGTTCCAATACCAACCCCTACAGTCGGGCCGAATACCTTTGTTACATTTAGTTCAGCCCCTTTGTTAGACTCACTTTCTTGACCTTTAGCAACGTTAATTGTTAAAATAAATATAATGCTAAGCAAATAAGATTTCATTCTTTATTATACAATTGAGGGTTAAAGATAATTCTTATTTTTTTAATAAGATTACTTGAACCACTTTTGTTGACTAATCATCAAGGCTTCTTGCACTGAGATACGTTCTCCGGAATTATATGCAGTTACAAAGGCATCGTTTATTTTATTGTTCTCAGCCCAAACTTGGTTCCTTTTATCTCTTGCTTGCTTATATACAGGGAATGAGCCGACAGTATATTTGTACCATGTGTCATGAAATTCAATAGTAACAGTTTCTTTGATGTTATGTCTTTCAATGAAATATTTTTGATTTACTTCTTTGTGTGATGCAGCAATTTGAATTTTGTAAGCTACAGCTGTTTCTGGCGCAGGAATGCTTGTAATTTGTTCCACTAACTTTTCGTCTGAAACAATTTTAGATGGCTCAATAACTTTACTTTCTGGTGATTGATTATTTACTAACTCAGAAGTATCTGAAATTACGTCTTGATTCTCAGTTTTATTTTCAACGACTTCATTGTCGTTAGTGGTCGAAGAATTGTCTGTTTCTGAATTAGCTAATTGATCTGCGACTAAGAAATTTCTGAACTTGGTGGGAGCAATATTAACTTGAATTGACTGGTCCATATTTAAGAAGGAGAAAACACCATGAACAAGTGCGCTATCCAATCCGTCAGAACTGCTATGTAAGGCATATTTGACTTCAAAGCTGTTGTTTTGTGGAAGAGTCATCCATAGGATCTTCATGACATTATTTTTAAAGCTAAAAATACCTTCCTCACTTTCCAAAGCAGTAGCTGTATAATTAGGCGGTAAATAGTCTTCTACTTTCCCAAAGCTTGCTAAATCAGATTTGTCAATTCTTAAGGTCACTTCGTAATTCCCACCCTCTATGTGTTTCACTTCTCTTGTAATTGACACTAAACTATTTTCTGCAGCTTTAGGTGCAGTCGCATTGGATATGTTAGTTTTAGACTTAGACGATTTACTAGTGGGAGTTGTAATTTTAGTGGCATTATTTACTTTTTCATTTTCGTTTATTATTGCAGCTTGTTCAGTTGGTTCTGGATCTTTCGCATATATAGTTTCAACTTTGTTACTCTCTTCTTGGTCTTTTTCTGCTTCGGTTTCAGAGTTTGAATTGTCTGCTATAGCTTCTCCATTTATTGTTAAAATAAATAGCTCGGAATTAACGTCTCTTCTTTCATTTTCTTCAATGAATGAGAATTTGCCACTCAAGTTATGCTCGCCTTGAACATTTTCGCTAGTTTCTATTTTATATTGAATTGTAAATGTTTCACTTTTGGGAATCTCCATCCATATCACTTTTATTTCTTGATTTTTAAAAGAGAAGGTAGCGCCATTCATTTCTACAGAGCTCGCAACAAACCCACTAGGGAGTGTCTGCTGCCATTTTGCAAATCCTTCTCGATCTCCTTTAGTGATTTCTAATGTGACATTTAGCGTTTCCCCAGGTTTGATTGTGTCCTGCATTTTCTGTTCAATTTTCACATCTCCACCAAAAAATATTTTTAGTGCAAATACAATAATAATGTTCATGCTAATCAGGAATATCTTGGCCATGGTTAATCTACTTTAGTTTAAAGCATAGTTTTCAACACAATGTTGCAAACTTACTTCTCAAAGCTATCTAAAGAGTAGAGAGATATTAGTGTGAAATTTCTGAAGTTATTAACCCTTTGGTGTTAACTCGTTAGTAAGTCTAAAAAATTGATTTAGCTATTGACTTTTTTTCCAAACTTGCCGATAATGAGATAGAGTGTAAGGATACCAGTAGGAACGGTAATCCAAAATGGGACTCCATATGCGGCCGGAATTGTCCCAAAAACAACTGCCACTGCGCCTACAGTTAATGCATAAGGCATTTGAGTCCGAACATGATTGATGTGGTTACAAGAACTTGACAAGGAACTTAAGATAGTAGTGTCAGAAATAGGAGAGCAATGATCACCCAGCACTGCACCTGCTAGAACACTAGCAACGACGTTATGAAATATAGTAAGTGTTTCTGCTTCAGGAATTCCTGCAGCCAAGCAAATTGCCCAAGATGAAGGTAGCATTAAAGGGTAAAGGATTGCCATAGTTCCCCAAGAAGAACCTGTGGAAAAAGCAACAACTGCTGCTAATAAAAAGGTCAAGGTAGGAACGAAATACGGACTGATATTGTCAGACATAATGGATGTTAGGAAATCCGCAGTATGCAAGTCTTCTATCACTAAAGCTAACGACCAAGCTAAAACAAGAATAATAATGGCGGTAAGCATGGTTTTAAAACCTCCAATGGCTGCATTTACTGATTGATGAATATTCATCAGTTTTTGGGTAACGGATAGTGAAATTGCAGTAAAAAGTCCGGCTAAGGAAGCCCAAAGTAAGGCTTTGTACGAGTCAGCATTGCCGATTAATGTCGATATCTTTCTACCAAATGACAGCGTATGATCATCCATAACCGATTGATCCCAACCAGTATGAATTAACCCAATAATAGTACCGATAATAACAATGGCAACAGGAATAATGGCATTGTAGGCTCTATGCTCAATACCCTCTTTGGCAGTAAACTCATCTAAATCTTCATTTTTTATTACACTACTGTTATCAACGTTGTTTCCAAGTCTTGCTTGTTTTTCAGCATTATACATAGGACCGAAGTCTCGTTCTCGCAAAATAAGAATGAGCATAAAGAGTAATGCAAAAATAGGGTAGAAGGAGTAGGCTAGAGAAGAGATGAAGATGGAGTATACACTTTCATCCAATCCTTCAATGGTTTCTATTCCACTTTCAATATAACCTAATTCAGCCCCAATCCAGGTGGTTATAAATGCAATGGCTGCGATGGGCGCAGCTGTAGAATCTACTAAATAAGCTAATTTTTCACGAGAGATATTTAGTCGGTCTGTTATAGGTCGCATGGTATTACCTACGATTAAGGTGTTGGCGTAATCGTCGAAGAAAATTGCGATCCCCAAGAACCAAGTAGCTAGTTGTCCGCTTTTTGCGGTTGTAGCATACTTTGATATTCTATTCACCACTCCTTGCATTCCGCCATTTTTCGAAATAACGCTAACCATTCCACCAATTAACGTCGAAAACACAATGATTGAGAGATGACCTGAGTCATTTAATGAATTAAGTATATAGGTATCTATCGTTTTGGTAAACGAGAAAAGTAAAGCATTTATAAACGAGTTTGCATATAATTGAATGATTAAAACTCCGGAGAAAATTCCAATGATTAACGAAGTAACCACTTCTTTAAATACCAAAGCCAGAATAATTGCCAGCAAGGGAGGAATAATAGAAAGCCACTGTTGGATTACTTCAACTTTAGACGTTAGAGTTTTAGTCCCAGTAGAAACTTCAATAGAAGTTGATTGATCAAGCGAAACGGTGATACTGCTTTCTCCGAACTCATTAACAATTAGTTTCGTAGTAGTGCCATTAATTGTAGCAGTGCAGTTAGAGCAGTTTAGAGGTAAATTTTTTAATTGCAACTCGGTCTCTACATTTTGTATGATAATGTTATCGTCTCCAAGAAAAGTAGGTTCTTGGGAAAATGAACTGAGTGTAGAAAACACCAATAAAGTTGAAAATAGCAGGAATCTCATAATGTGTCGTAAAAATATAGAAATGCCTTGATTTCTTTTTGGAATAAATGAATTGCTTTGAGTTTCTTTGAAATATGATAAAAACAATTGTGGTAATTGGTGGGGGTGCAGCGGGTTATTTTTCAGCTATTAATATAGCTGCAAAGTCTGTAAATGTGAAGGTTATGATTTTAGAGAAGACAACCAAGACGTTGTCTAAAGTCAAAGTTAGCGGTGGTGGAAGATGCAACGTAACTCACGCTTGTTTTGTGCCCAAAGAATTATCAAAATTTTATCCAAGAGGTGAAAAAGAGTTGCTTGGGCCATTTCACACTTTCATGACTGGTGATACGATTGCTTGGTTTTCAGAGAGAGGGGTAGAATTGAAGATGGAGGATGACGGAAGGATGTTTCCTGTTTCAAACTCTTCACAAACAATAATTAATTGCTTTCAAAAAGACGTTGATAAATATGGAATTGAGGTTCAGTTGTCAACCGAAGTGCAGAAAGTTGAGCAGAAGCAAGAAGGATTTGAAATAACTACCAATAAAGGAAAGTTACAAGCTGATTATGTTGTTTTAGCAGTTGGAGGTAATTCTAAACTAAAGCACTATGAATGGATAACTGATTTAGGTCATTCCATCGTAAATCCAATTCCAAGTCTATTTACATTCAATTTAAAAAAACATGCTTCCAACCAATTAATGGGTTTGGCATTGAATGCGAATGTTCGAATTGTTGGGACAAAGTATGAAGAATATGGACCAGTTTTATTTACACACTGGGGAATGAGTGGACCCGGAATTTTAAAGTTGTCTGCTAAGGCAGCTCACTATTTATTTGAGAAATCCTATCAATTCAACTATGAGGTGGAATGGGTTGCAAATGGGGAAGACATGATTCATTCTTTGCGAAAGTCAAAAGCAAGTGCGCAACTCTCCAACACTAAAATCGAAGGTTTTCCAAACCGTTTTTGGGAGTATTTATTGGCTAAAGGAGAGATTGACGGAAAAAAACGTTGGGCCGACTTGAAAAAAATAGAAATTGAAAAATTAATTCAGTTGCTTTCAAAAGATGATTATGCTGCGAATGGCAAAACTACTTTTAAGGAGGAGTTTGTTACATCCGGAGGCGTTCAGTTAAAAGAGGTGAATATGAAAACGATGGAAAGTAAACTCATTCCGAATCTATTCTTTTCAGGAGAAGTATTGAATATCGACGGGTATACTGGCGGGTTTAATTTTCAGGCGGCATGGACCGGAGGTTTTTTAGTTGCGAATGCTATAGCAGAACTCACACAAAAGGCCTAGCGATAAACGCTAGGCCTTTTGTGACTTATTTCTTAACTTCTTAGAAAATAATCTATTGTTACTTTTCTAATTTTTCCACCAAGTATCCCCATCGTGCTCTAGCTCATTTAAATCGATCTCTTCTCCAATTTTAGGAATGATGTAGTTCAAATTAATCTGTTTTGCTCTTTTCGTAAATCGCTCTACCGGATCAGTCCACGTATGAAGTGCTAAAGTAAATGCACCCCAATGTATTGGCATTGCTTTTTTTGTATTTACATCTGCAGAAGCTTGAACAGTTTCTTCCGGCATCATGTGAATGTCTGCCCACTTTTCATTATACTGACCGCACTCCATCATAGCAAAATCAAAGGGACCAAACTTCTCTCCAATTTCTTTGAAGTGCTTGCCGTAACCACTATCTCCGCTGAAATATAAATTTTTCGCTTTTCCTTTAATTACCCAGCTTCCCCAAAGTGTAGAAAACCGATCAGTTAAGCCTCGGCCTGAAAAATGCCTAGAAGGAGTGAAGGCCAACTCTATGTTTTCATAGGTTAATTCTTGCCACCAGTCAAATTCTTGAATGCTCGATTCATCTACTCCCCATTCTCTTAAATGAGCGCCAACACCAAGAGGAACCATAAACTGGTTCACTTTTTCTTTTAGCAATTGTATGCTACCATAATCTAAATGGTCGTAATGATCGTGAGAAATTAAAACCACATCAATTCGAGGTAGTTTTTGGATTTCTATGGGGAGCTCTTTCGAATACCTTTTTCCTCCTAACCAAGGATGTGGCGCAGGGACTTCCCCAAGCATGGGGTCCAATAAAATATTTTTCCCGTCTAATTTTAAAAGAAAAGAGGAGTGCCCAAACCAAAACAAGCGATCAGTACTGTCATTTTGTTCCCAACTTAGGGAGTCAACTTTCTCAACAGGGAGTTCAAAATCTGGTTTCGAGTTGTCTGTGCCTTTAATGAAGTCTACTAAGGTGCCCATGGTTTGACTAAAACTCATGTCCATATTAGCAACTTTTATATTCTCAAATTTCCCTTCTTTATAATTATCAGAAGTTGAGTATCGCTCAACGTCTTTTTTGCTATGTTTTCCGCCAAATTCTGGGCTTAAGTTTACAAATAGAACGCCTATAATTAAAAGCAATAGAATAATTCCTCCAATCGTTAATCCAATCATTTTTACTATTTTTTTTATCATGTTATGCAGCTTTTGAAATGATCCAATCCCAAACTTTATCACCTAAAAAAGTGCGAATGAATACGGATGGTTTTGCCATGTAGCCCGCGCGATATCTGGTTTTTGGTTTTTTCGATTTCACAGCCTTTGAAATACAGTTTGCAATTACCGATGGGTGCGAAGCTTTATCGCTATGGTATGTGTCTTTTACTCCTTTTACCACTTTTTTTGTTAATTCAGCATATGGCCCTTTTCCTGACCTTTCGATCATAGGCTCTAGCATTACATCATCAAACTCAGTTTTGATTCCACCTGGCTCTATAATAACCACTTTAATTCCAAAGTCTTTTAACTCTGTTCGTAAGCAGTCAGACCATCCCTCTAAGGCGTGTTTTGTTCCGTGGTACCATGAGCCAAAAGGGATGTATATTTTTCCACCCATGCTACTCATATTAATGATGGTACCTGATTTCTCCTTTCGCATACTTGGCAATACCAATTGTGTAATACGAGCCAAACCAAATAAGTTCACCTCAAATTGTCTTCGCGCATCTTCGATTGTGGTATCTTCCATCGCTCCGTAAATTGCATAACCTGCATTGTTTACGAGTACATCAATTTTACCTTCTTCTTGAAGAACTGTTTCTACTGCATTTTTAATGTCAGCATCGATAGTAATGTCCATTTTTATGGATTTGGCGCCAAGTTTTACTAAGTCATCCATCTTGTCGACCCTTCTTGCGGCAGCGTAAATAGTATGGCCTTCGGATATCAATTTCTTGGCGGTTTCTTTTCCAATGCCTGAAGACGCTCCAGTTATAAGTATTACTTTGTTCATTTTTATGGAGTTATATTGTATTTTTCTAATATTAAATTTTCTATTGCTGTACTTTCTTTATTGTTTTTCAGTAGCACAGCTGTTGCCATTCCATCAAAAAGCATCATCACAAACTCTGCTTCTAATTCAGGTTTGACATATTCAAGTTGACTAAAAATTTCAATTACAACCGATTTCAATTGATGTGAAATTTCTTCATCGTATTTATCGGATTGCCATTTTATGGCGTAAAGTAATTTCCAAAACGGATATTCGTTTTCCGGAATTTTAAAGGGAATTTGAAGAATGTATTTTAGCTTTTCTAGCGGCTGTTCCTTTTCCGCTACCCCATCAAATAGAGTAAGACTTCTTTCTTTCCCGAGATTTAAAATGGATTTTAATAAGCCGTCTTTATTCGAAAAATGTCGAAAAATTAGACCTTCAGAAACTCCTGCTTCTTTAGCAATTTTTGATGTACTCGTAGCACTGAACCCTTTCTCAGCAAAAAGCTCTAGTGCGGTTTCAAGTATGAGGTCTTTTTTTGATTTCATATTATGAGTGAGTAATCACTTACAAATGTAGTTTTGTTATTTGATTCCTGAACCATTGAAACTTTTTATTTATTTAGAGGTTATCTTTTCGTGGAAAAACAACAGTTAAATGTGGTTTGGTTAAAAAAAGATTTGAGACTGAGAGATCATCAACCTTTTGATGCAGCTGAAAAAAGCAAGTTACCTTATTTAATTGTTTACTTTTTTGAACCTGATCTTTTGTCTCACGCTGCAACTTCCGAAAGGCACCTGCAATTCATTTATGGTAGTATTAAAGTGATGGGTGAAAGTATGATGGCTTTCAATCAACAGGTAACTATAATGCACTGCGGTGCAGTTGATGGATTTCAAAGTATCCTTGATCAGTTTCAAGTTAAAAAGGTATTTAGTTATCAAGAAAGCGGTGTGCAGGTTACCTGGAGTCGAGATAAAATAGTGAAAAAGTTATTTTCTTCAAATGGCATTACTTGGCAAGAATTTCAGAGGGATGCAATTGTGCGTGGAATTAAAGATAGAAACGGATGGGATGAAAAGTGGAACGAAACCATGAGTGAGGAGCCTATTAAAAATACATATACGAAGAAAGAAGATCTGATTTTTAAAAATGAATTCCCATTGGCGCACGAATTGGAACAACGAATAAATACATTACCCAATTATTTTCAGCCATCTGGCGAGAAAAATGCATGGAAATATTTACAATCTTTTTGTGAGGATAGGGGCAAAAATTATAGCAACCACATTTCAAAACCATTACTAAGTAGAAAATCCTGCAGCAGAATATCACCTTACCTTACTTGGGGAAATCTTAGCGTGAAGCAAGTTTTGCACTACGTTCACTTTCATCCAAACAGAAAAAAATATTCTCGCAGTTTTGAAAATATGATGATGAGGTTGAAATGGCACTGTCACTTTATTCAAAAATTTGAAGTGGAAGTTGCCTATGAAAAGAGGTGCATTAATAGGGGCTATGAACTGTTGGAACGGGAAAATGATCTTGAAAAACTAGCAGCTTGGAAAGAGGGAAGAACCGGCTTCCCGATGATTGATGCGAACATGCGAGCGTTGATTACTACAGGATGGATTAATTTTAGAATGAGAGCCATGTTGGTTTCTTTTGCATGTCATCATTTGGACCTAGATTGGCGATTAATCACTTCTCATTTGGGTAGGAATTTTTTAGATTACGAACCTGGGATTCATTATCCTCAAATTCAGATGCAAGCAGGAACAACTGGTATAAATACGATTAGAATATATAACCCTGTAAAGCAGTCGAAAGATAATGATGAAGAGGGGTTGTTTATTAAAACATGGATTCCTGAATTAAAAGAATTACCTCCTGAGTTTATTCATGAACCTTGGTCTCTGACACCAATGGAACAGCAATTATATGGTTTTACTTTAGGGATAGATTATCCTAAACCGATCATCGATTTTGCAATGGCATCAAAAATTGCGAGGGATAAAATCTGGGGTCACAAACAGCATCCAGAAGTGAAAGTTGAGCAAATAAGATTAATTCAAACGCATACTCGAAATACTTCATTTGATCATAGAAGCCGAAGAAGTTAAACTTCAATTTTTTCTAAAGGAAGAACTTCTCCAGAATTAAAGACTTCCATTTTGTAGTTGCCGATACGAACCCTGACTAAACGCAAGGTAGGTAATCCAACAGCTGCTGTCATTTTTCGTACTTGGCGAAATTTTCCTTCTTTCAGCGTGATTGAAATCCATGAGGTAGGGCCATGTTTTGGGTCGCGAATTTTTTGAGTTCTATCAGGAAATTTGGGGTCTTCAATTCTTGAAACGGTACACGGTTTTGTAGTGTATTTTTTTCCATGAAAACCAATTTCAATACCTTTTTCCATTAAAATAATTGCTTGATTGTCAGCTAAACCATCCACTTGAGCATAATATTCTTTCTCAACCTTTTTTCCTCGAATTACTTCACTCATCATACCATCAGTAGTCAACAATAATAGTCCTTCTGATGGTTCGTCTAGTCGTCCAATGGCCATAGTCCCTTCAGGGAAGTCATACAATTCGCCAAGCAGCTTTTTCTTGCCTTGCTTTGGCCCATTGTTTACAAACTGGCTGAGGTAGCCATAGGGTTTATGAATGAGATAGTGGGAATGCATCACTTAACTATTCCTTTCAGCTTGCCATTTTTTGAACCTTCCAAATGCATAGCCTGCAGCTACGCAAATGGGAATCATGAATAAAATGGATTGTACAGTAATTTCTAGATCACTAAAATAAGGAATGACAAATGTGTTGAGAACATAAATGAAAACTCCGAATCCTATTCCATGTTGTTTCCAAGTTACATTGTTTGCATCGTATTTGCTCATAGTAAGTTTTCTAAATCGGCATCATCTACTAAATTTGGAATAGTTACCTTCAAATTGGGTTCCATTTCCATAGCTCTTTTAATCGCATATGTGGCTCCTTCATTTCTTGCCCAGTTTCTACGAGCAATCCCATTGTTTACATCCCAATGCAGCATAGATGTTAGTCTTCTTTCAGAGTCGCTACTTCCGTCAATTAACATTCCAAAGCCTCCATTAATAACTTCGCCCCAACCAACGCCGCCGCCGTTGTGAATAGATACCCATGTCGCACCTCTAAAGGAGTCGCCAATTACATTTTGAATGGCCATGTCTGCCGTAAACTGAGAACCGTCATAGATGTTAGATGTTTCCCGATATGGTGAATCTGTTCCGGACACATCATGATGATCTCTGCCTAAGATGATAGGGGCAGATAGCTCACCTGACTTTACGGCATCATTGAATGCTTTGGCGATTCTCATCCTCCCTTCTGCATCGGCGTATAATATTCTTGCTTGTGAACCAACCACTAATTTATTCTCTTCTGCAGCTCTAATCCATCTTAGGTTGTCTTCAATTTGTTGTTTAATTTCTTTCGGTGCTTCTTGTGCCATTTCCTCTAACACTTCTCCCGCAATTCTATCTGTAATTTGAAGATCTTTCGGGTCATTAGATGCACATACCCATCGGAAAGGGCCAAATCCAAAATCGAAACACATGGGTCCCATAATGTCTTGAACATAGGATGGATATTTGAAATTCAAACCATCCATGATGTCTGCTTGTGCTCGGCTAGACTCCAATAAAAATGCATTCCCATAATCGAAAAAATACATTCCGCTTTCACTTAATGTATTAATGGCAATTACATGCCTTCTTAATGTTTTTTGAACTTCTTCCTTAAATCGTGCGGGTTCCTGTACCATCATTTCGTTGGCTTCTTCTAATGTGTATCCAACAGGATAATATCCTCCGGCCCAAGGATTGTGAAGTGATGTTTGATCAGAACCTAGGTCAACTTTAAAGTTCTCATTGACTAATTTTTCCCAAAGTTCAACGATGTTACCCTGGTACACAAGAGAAACCGCTTCCTTGTTATTTTGCGCTTGTTTTGTTCTGGTTAATAGTTCATCTAAGTCTGTATATACTTCGTCAACCCAACCCTGAGAATGTCTAGTGTAAGTAGCTTTGGCATTAATTTCAGCAGTAATACTAACTGCACCAGCAATCTTTGCTGCTTTTGGTTGAGCACCCGACATGCCACCTAAGCCTGCGGTTACAAATAATTTCCCACCTAAACCGTTGTTAGAGATCATTCTTCCGGCGTTTAAAAGGGTAATGGTAGTTCCGTGAACAATTCCTTGTGGGCCGATGTACATAAAAGAACCCGCAGTCATTTGTCCGTATTGCGTTACTCCAAGGGCATTAAACTTCTCCCAGTCGTCCGGTTTTGAATAGTTAGGAATCATCATGCCGTTAGTAACCACAACTCTTGGAGCGTCTTTGTGTGATGGGAAAAGCCCCATTGAATGACCCGAGTACATCACCAATGTTTGCTCATCATTCATGGTAGCCAAATATTGCATGCACAAAAGGTATTGCGCCCAATTTTGGAAAACAGCTCCATTTCCTCCGTAGGTAATTAGTTCGTGAGGGTGTTGTGCCACTGCATGATCTAAATTATTCGAAAGCATTAGCATAATTCCCGCCGCTTGTTTGGATTGATGTGGGAAATCTTCAAAATGCTTGGACTTTATTTCATAGTCAGGGCGAAAACGATGCATGTAGATTCTTCCATAGTCAGCTAATTCCTTTGCAAATTCTTTTGCTAATAACGGGTGGTGATTTTTGTTAAAGTAGCGTAAGGCATTTTTTAGAGCTAGCTTTTTTTCAGCATTAGTTAAGATCTGTTTCCTTACAGGAGCATGATTTATTTTCAGGTCAACTGTTTTAGCTTCCGGTAATTCAGTTGGAATTCCTTGTAAAATTTGCGCTTTAAATGAGAATGCAGTTGTTTTCATATTGCTACTTGATTTTGCCTTTTTGAGTATTCTACTTTTTGATGATTCGATCTTTGCTTTTTACGAAACCATAAGGGCAATGCTTGCAACCATTTTTACAGCAATACCCTCTTTTAAGATGATATTTTTCAGTGAATACAATGTATCCTTCCTTACTTAAATAATAATCTTCCTTGTCGTATTTGTCAAAAATTGAAAAGCCTTCCATAAAGTGTAAAATTAAGGAACTCTAAAAGCACAATTTGGTTCATTTTTATTCAATTTTGAAGAGTATGAGTTTTTTTAATCTACCAAGTCCCATTCATCAGCTTAATTCTACGTTCTTGCAGGAGCAAGAGGTTGAACTTTGGCTAAAGCGAGACGATTTAATTCATAAAGAGATATCGGGAAATAAATGGCGAAAGCTCAAATACAATATTGCTGAAGCAGAAAAACAAGGACTAGAAAGGATACTAACCTTTGGAGGGGCTTATTCTAACCACATTGCTGCAACTGCTGCTGCAGGAAAAGTATTCGGAATTGAGACAATTGGAGTAATTCGAGGAGATGAGGGTTTTGAGAATAAAACGTTGCAAGATGCCATGAAAAATGGGATGCAGTTGCATTTTATTAGTCGAGCCGAATACAAGTTAAAAATGGAGGAACAGTTCATTCAACAGTTGAAGCATCAATTCGGGGCATTTTATCTCATTCCAGAAGGTGGAGCAAACGAACTAGGCGTTCAAGGTTGTGAAGAACTCATGAAAGAGGTGGAGCAAGACTTTGATGTAATTGCTATTTCTGCAGGTACCGGAACTACTGCAGCGGGGGTCTGCAGACAGCTAGAAAATGAAATTCTAATGGTATTTCCTGCATTAAAAGGAGGAGGTTTTATAAAAGACGAATTGAAGCTATACTGCTCGGAAGGGCAGCTCCAAAATGTCCGGCTACAATTGGAGTATCATTTTGGAGGGTACGGAAAGACAAAGCCTGAACAATTAAAATTCATGTCTGAGTTTTTTGAGGAATATGGAGTTGAGTTAGATAAAATTTATACTTCAAAAATGATGTTTGGATTGTTTGATTTAATACGAAAAGGTCATTTTAAAAAAGGAACTAAAATTTTAGCCATTCATACTGGTGGACTGCAGGGGAATTGACAGTTGACTTTTTTCATTATTAATGAATACCGCATTGTTGATAGTTTATTGGATTGGCTTGCACTAGGAACTTCAAGCTCAATAAATTTGAAGAATGAGAAAAATCATCATCATCTTAGTTTTTGCCCTGTCAAATTTTGCTTTTGCGCAGCCGGCAAGCAAAAGAATTTCAAGAGTCGAATACATTGAAATGTATAAAGATGCAGCCATAAAGGAAATGCACCACAGTGGCGTTCCTGCAAGCATTACTTTGGCCCAAGGAATATTAGAGTCTGGAGACGGCAATAGCCCATTAGCCAGATACGCAAACAACCATTTTGGAATTAAATGCCACAGCAGCTGGAATGGCAAGACGTTTATTCAAGATGACGACTCCAAGGATGAGTGTTTCAGAAAATACAAGTCGGCTTATGAGTCTTTCGAAGATCATTCTGATTTTTTGAAGAAAAAACGATATGCTGCTTTGTTTGAACTAAAAATTACAGATTATAAAGGATGGGCAAAAGGCTTAAAAGAAGCTGGGTATGCTACAAATCCAAAGTACCCTCAATTGTTAATTCGAATAATTGAAGAAAACGACTTAGTAAAGTATGATAAAGTAAAGCAAGGCAAAGCATCAAAAGTTAAAAAGGATAAGAAGGGAAATGAGCAAAATATTCAGGTGATTGCAAACTCAAAGAAAAAGGGAAGTCATTCGGTACAGTTGCACGAGAACAACATTAAGTACATTGAAGTGAAACCTGAAGATAGCTATGAGAAAATAGCAGAAGAGTTTGATATGGGACTATGGCAGTTGTATAAATACAATGATTTGGATAAGGATAAAGAATTGTTTGATGAAGGAGTTTTATTTCTTCAACCTAAGCGCTCAAAAGCAAAAGAAGAATACCACATTGTTAGAACGGGAGAGACGATGTGGGATATTTCTCAGAAGTATGGTATAAAGTATAAGAAGTTGTTAAAGAAGAATGGGATGTTCGAAGGTGATGAACCAAGTCAAGGAGATAAAATATACATGCAACGACGCAGACCTTAAGCATAAGGATGAATTAATAAAAAAGAAGGGAAAGCAGACGCTTTCCCTTCTTTTTTAGTTTGTTGAATATTTTACCATCTCCAACCTACGGTGAAAACTACATTCGTTTCTCTTTCTTCAATCGTCGCGATAGCATCTGTCGAACTATAGAAATTCTCATTGATGTTCATCTTTCTCCAATTGATGCCAACATCAAAGTTGAAGTTATTGTTTCTAAACCCTCCGCCAAATGAATAAGTGTTCCTGCTTTCATCTGCTATAGTGAGATTGTCGTCGTAAGGATTTCCTTGATAATTGTACCCTGCTCTAATTACGAATGGGTTGAATTTGTATTCTGCTCCAACTCTAATATTATGAGCACTAACTAAAAGGTTTTCGATTTCATCGTTCTGAGCAGAATAGTCATTGGAAAATTTAGTTCGATCGTTGAAAAAAGCAGTAGAATAGTCTACAAATTCATATTCTATATTGATGGCTGCTTTTTGCATAAAGAGATAAGCGATACTTGCATTGATTCTGGCAGGAGTTCGAAGACGATAACCAAAAGTTGCAGTTACAGAATCAGCTCGTAACTCAAAGCCGTCGCCAAATTCAGACTTTGCATCAATGAAAAATACTTCATCAAAATTCATAATGGTTGGAGTTTGAACTGATAAGCCAACTCGAAAAGCATCATTGACTCTGTAGATACCTCCTAGTTTCAGATTAACACCTCTCCCGGAAGTCTCTAGACGGGTATCTTCTTGGTAAGCTACAACTAGATGAGAATCAAGGGAAGTTGCGTTTGGACCATAGGTGTAATCTTCTCTAAAGCTCACTTCTTTTTCAAAGTTGACGGTTTGAAACGAAATACTAGCTCCTAAATAAAGTCGATCTTGAAAATTGCCGCCAAAGACAAACTGTGTTTCTGATTGATTTCCTCTCGTATCTAAAATTCTAGATTGTGCAATATTGTCCACGGTTCTTGATGGTCTTCCCGTTACTGTTGAATCAGCGATTTGAAATAAAAACACGTAGGGAATGAATTCAACAATGCCTGTATTAGGATTCGTTAAAGTATCAATAAGTACGGTGTTCCATGCTTGAGCTTCACCAAATGGATAGCTATTGTAGTTTGCAGCTTGCCCTGCATTGGCTCCATTTGAATTTAAACGGGTTACATAGTCGTCGATATATGTGGAATTGCTTGAATTTCCAAAAGCACGTTGTTCAGCACTGAAATGATTCATTCTATTGTGAATAATTCCAAAAGAATAGGATTTCCAAGTATTGGCGTCTCCTTTGTAATTGCCTATATAACCAAAGCTAGGTAAGTTTATATTGAACCTTCCGTCTGTTTTAGTTGAACCTCTAAAGCTTGTTTCAGAACTGTAATTATTGAACCCTGTACTTAATGTAAACTCTGAATTGCGATACACTCCAATTCCTCCTGGGTTAACAGATATTCCTGAAATTTCGCCACCTAACGCTCCAAAGGAGCCTCCCATGGCCACATACCTTGCTGAGCCGCTGATGTCGTTACGCGAAAACAGCAAGGCATCGCTGCTGTTTTGCGCAAAAGCACCACTTCCAAAAAGTAGGGCAAATGTTGCTATTATATATTTCATAGTTGTTCTTTTTTATCTTCTTGATGGTCTTGTTGCACTTCTAGAAGGAGTGCTAGTTCCTCTGCTTCCGCCGCCTGTGCTTCTAGGAGCAGAGTAGGTGGGTCTGCTGTTATTATATGTTGGTCTGCTTTGCTGTCTCGGTTGTGTTGTCGTTCTCGGTCTAGCTTTTTGCTGAGCAGGTTTGGTTTGTTGCTGAGCAGGTCTAGCTTGCTGTTGAGTAGGTGTTGTAGCAGGTCTAGAATACGTTGGACGAGATTGCTGAGCCGGTCTGTTATATGTTGGTCTAGTCGGTGCACTCTGAACTGGACGAGTAGCTGGTCTCGTTGGCTGAGTTGTTGGTCTGTTCGGCGTACTTTGAACCGGACGTGTAGCTGGTCTTGTAGGTTGGGTACTCGGTCTAGATGGACTTGATTGTTGAGGTCTATTCGGAGTAGTCTGATATCTTTCAGGAGTAATGGTGTTTCTTACAGGACGAGTTGGTGTGCTAGGTCGAGTCTGGGTAGGTCTACTTTCAACTGCGGGTGCATTATTATTCGAAGGAGTAGGACGAGTTGGTCTTGCTTCATTCGTTCTAGGATTGACTGTTGGAGCAGTTCTACCTCCATCTGGTTGAGTACCTCTTACCGGTCTTACAGGTCGAGTACCACTACCAGTTGAAATATTTCTAGAACCGGCATTGCCTCTTGGTGCTACAATTTGTCTTCTACCGTTATTGCCATTGTTACCCACAGCATAGTTTCTATAGTTGTTGAATGCTCCATCGTTGAAGCCATTTCTATAGCCATTTTGGTACGCGAAATTGTTAAATCCATTGTTCCAACCAAAGTTGTTTCCCCAGCCAAACTGCGGCCCCCAGAATGGATCATAAAAACCAAAATTGTTTCCCCAGAAAGGGTCATAAAATCGAGTGTAGGGATTTAACGATCTTCCACAGCCAAATCCAACACCTGCATTGATGCCAACATTCCATCCATTAAATGAATTCCAACCAACACTTAAACCGGTTGTCGGCATGAAAGGGTCCCAAAATTGGTAAGCGCCGTAAACACTAGGAGCTACAAATACAGGGTTTTGGGTATATAAAATTCGATCTCTTTGATACGGGTCGTAGGTGTTGAAACTTCTAACAGGCGCATTAATTGTTTGCAATGTTTGTGCATAATCCTCGTCATAATATTCTACTTCGTCTACTTGTTGATTCGTTGTATTCGTTTGCTCTACATTTTCTTCAGCATAGTTATTTTGATATTGCGCTGCGTTTGGATTCGTTCCATTATCCTCATTGTATCGATCGTTGTAAGTGCTCGTTTGAGAAGTACCTTGACCAGTATAATTAGGGTCTATTCGAGCTTGCTGAACAGGGTCTTTAGAAGGGCTGTAGTACAAATCATCGTACGCATAAGGTGTGTTTGAAACAGTACAACTTGCAAGTAGTAAGCTAACAATTGAAAGGGTTGTAAGTGTGTGAATCGTCTTCATGGCGTTTATTTTAAATTTTTCGTCAACTTAAACAGCAAGTATTTTGATACTTTTGTTTTTGATTTTCTATACATAAACAAATTTTATACCACAAATGGCAAAAGGACTTCCAACTCGAGAAGAGGATTATTCTCAATGGTACAATGAGATTGTAGGTAGAGCAGGATTGGCTGAACATTCGGCAGTTAGAGGGTGTATGGTGATAAAGCCTTACGGATATGCAATCTGGGAAAAGATGCAAGCTCAGTTAGATAAAATGTTCAAAGAAACGGGGCATGAAAATGCATACTTCCCACTTTTTGTTCCGAAAAGTTTATTTGAAGCAGAGGAAAAAAATGCGGAAGGTTTTGCAAAGGAATGTGCTGTAGTAACACATTATAGACTTAAAACAGATCCTGATAATAAAGGAAAGTTGATTGTTGACGAGAGTGCAAAACTAGAAGAGGAGTTGATCGTTCGACCAACTAGTGAGGCGATTATTTGGAATACCTATAAAGGTTGGATTCAGTCCTACCGAGATTTACCGATTTTAGTAAATCAATGGGCCAATGTAGTGCGATGGGAAATGAGAACTCGCTTGTTTTTAAGGACTGCAGAGTTTTTGTGGCAAGAAGGGCATACTGCTCACGCGACAAAAGAAGAGGCCTTAACTGAGACCAAAACAATGGTTGAGTTGTATGCAAAATTTTCTGAAGAATGGATGGCTATGCCTGTAATTCAAGGAGTAAAGTCAGAAAGTGAGCGTTTTGCAGGAGCGGAGGATACTTATTGCATTGAAGCGATGATGCAAGATGGGAAAGCTCTTCAAGCCGGAACTTCTCACTTTTTAGGTCAAAATTTTGCCGAGGCATTCGATGTAAAATTTGCTACCAAAGAAGGCAAGCAGGAATATGTTTGGGCGACATCTTGGGGTGTTTCTACTCGTTTGATGGGTGCTCTTATTATGACCCATTCAGACGATAACGGGTTGGTGCTTCCACCAAAATTAGCGCCTTATCAAGTTGTAATGATTCCTATTTATAAAGGAGAACAGCAAAAAGATACAGTTGTGGTAAGAATGAGAGAAATTAAAGCGGAGTTGGAGGCAAAAGGAATTTCAGTGAAGCTAGATGACCGAGATACGCAAAAGCCAGGGTGGAAGTTTGCAGAATATGAATTAAAAGGAGTGCCAATTCGTATCGCTATGGGAATGCGTGATTTAGAAGCTGGGAATTTAGAGTTGGCAAGAAGAGACACTTTAGAAAAGAAAATTTACGAACAAAAAGATATTGCAAATAAAGTAGACCACTTGTTGGAGAACATTCAAAGTAACCTACACCAAAGGGCAATAGATTTTAGAGAAGAGAAAACGAACAAAGCAGACAGTTATGAAGAGTTTAAAACCATTCTAAAAAACAAAGGGGGCTTTATATATGCTCATTGGGATGGAACAGCAGAGACAGAGGAGTTGATTAAGAAGGAAACGAAAGCTACAATACGTTGTATTCCTTTTACAGAGAAGAAAGAGGAGGGTGTTTGTATGGTAACTGGAAAGCATTCAGCACAACGAGTAATTTTTGCAAAAGCATATTAATTATGGGAGAAAAGGAGCAACAGAATTTTCAGAAGATAGTTGATATTGTAAAAAACAAAGCATCACTTAAACAGAAAATTTACAGGAATACATTAGCGGCGTTTTCTCAGTTTAAAGAGAACTCTAAAAATGTAGTAGAGAACTTGGTAAAAGAGGCTGCAAATTTTGATGATGGAGTAAATGTCGTATACCAAGAAAAAGGAGTGTTTGAATTCCAATTGAAGATTGGAGGAGATATTATATTGTTCCACATGCATACTAATGTTTTCGATTTTGATAAGTCTCATGCACTTTGGAAGACCTCTTACTTGAAAGAAGACCCACGTAGAAGTTACTGTGGAATTATAAATGTATATAATTTTTTAGCTGACTCGCTGAAGTACAATAGATACGATGATAGTGGTTATTTGATAGGAAGAATTTTTATCAATAAAGACAATCACTTTTTTG
>JBLHTZ010000014.1:0-57394 GCA_047627915.1 Vicingaceae bacterium | reverse complement strand
CAACATTGGCAAAAATGTATTGGTAGGCATGAATGCTGTGGTAATGGATGAAGCTGTAATTGGTGACGAGTGCATTATTGGAGCATTAACTTTTGTAAAATCGAAAGCAGTATTTGAAAAGCGAAGCTTGATTGTGGGCAACCCTGCCAAGAAGATTAAAGAGGTAAGCGATGAAATGATTGCTTGGAAATCCAAAGGAACAGCTTTGTACCAGCAATTGCCTTCAGAAATGCACGAAGAAAGAGAGGTGCAAGCCTTGACAGAAATTCCTGCTGACCGACCGAGCCAAGAGAAGTTGTTTGAGATTTGGGAGAGCATCAAGAGTAGCTAATTTGAAAATAATTAAGCAGTAATGGCAACCATTTTTGAAGTAACTAGGTCTTAATGGCAACTAATATATTTCAATTATGAAAAAGCTAGCTACTATCATCTGTTTTCTATTTATTTCTTTTGGGAGTTTTGCCTCGCATATTTTAGGTGGTGAAATTAGTTGGAGGTGTTTGCCAAACGGCCAATATATCTTCTCAATGGCGGTCTACACGGACTGCACGGGTATTAATTGGATTTTCCAAAATGAAACCATAGATATAATAGGAAACCCTTTACCAAGAAGGAGTTTCAATGGGACAATTGTCGACTCTATTGTGTTGAAACCTGACGGAGCTAGGTTTCAACAAACTAATAATGGAGACCTATCCCCCAATTGCACCCCTTTAGTTGATAGCAGCCTATCGTGCGCCAATAGGGATCAAGGGTCGGTTCAAATGTTTACTTATTATTCAGACCCGGTCACACTTTCGGGAACCCCGCCTTCATCTGGTTGGAAGTTTTACTGGGAACCGCCTTGTTGTAGACCCAATGATATAGAAAACGTTAATACAAATGGTAGTATGTTGTTGCGTGCGATAATGTACCCAACGGCAAACGGTAGACAAGCAGATCCGTGTTTTGATTCTTCGCCAATTTTTGGAGCGCTACCTGCCACTATAATTTGCAGAGGTTCAAATTTTTCATACAATCATACTGCTCTTGATGAGGATTTGGATTCATTAGTATATAGGTGGGACAGGCCAATTAACCCTCCACAATTAAATCCACAAGCACTAGTTTATAAAAATGGTTTTTCACCGACTAATCCAACGCCGGACCAAAATATAAACATCAATAACGTTCCTGCATCTTTAAACTCACTAACGGGATTAACAAGCTTAGCCGTTCATAGTGGTGTTGGACTGAAGAAATACATTACTGTTGTTCAAGTAGATGCTTACCGAAAAAGTCAGCGAATTGCAACGGTTTACCGGGAAATTCCACTTTCAATTATGGATTGTCCAAACTTGCCGGTTGGAACAGGAGTTCAAAATAATCCTCCACAAGTTAGTATAAATGGAGGTACTGCGAACAGCTCTTTTATTTCTATAACAGCTGGACAACAGTTGATTGTTCCTATTCAAGTTACGGATAATGATCAAATCAATATAGCTCCATTTCGACAAGAGATTACATTCACCCCTGATGGATTGTTGTTTACACGATCTAGAAATGGACCATCTCAGGGATATCCTGCAGATCCAGTAGGTGAACCTTGCATTTTATCCAATAAAGATGTTCACCCATGTGCGTACCTAAGGAATGCAAATCCTTTTGTAGATCAGAACTCAACGCCTCCTGTTTCTGTTATTAAAGGATTGGGCAGTATAAGTACTGAATTTGTTTGGCAAACGGATTGTAAGCATATTCAGACAAACACTGGTTTCCCAGGAACCAATGAAGGTATTTATAATTTTGTGATGCGGGTACAGGACGATCACTGTCCAGTCCCAGGAATTAACTACCCAACCATAACCGTTAAGGTTACAGATCCAATTCCACTTACAGAGCCAATTCTGAAAGGCATCTCCGTTAACTTAGATGGCACAACCACTTATTCGTGGGTACCTCCAATTGATTCTGCCAATCAATTTAATCCACCAGATAGAAGACAGGATCATTACGAGTCTCAAAAAGCAGAACCAAGTTCGGGTCAAGCTGTTTCGTTTTGGCAGTCTGAGAATGTTTTTATCACTAACTATCAGCAAAGTAAACGATCGGTAGATTATACTCCCTATAATTTAAATGATGTATTTAATCCAAATAGCGGTTATAATATTTTAGCGCCAAAAGGAGTTCATTTAGGACAGAGTTTTGATTACTACCTTAGAATGAGAACTCTATCTGGTTGTACAGATACCAATGCTTCATATTGGTCAGAGCCGGCAAGAATTATGGAATTGCAAGCTTCGCCAGCTGGGATTGTTAATTCTAGAGATTCTGTTCTATTGAACTGGAATAGAGCTACACAGTTAAATGCTAGGACATATCCATATCTAACATATGAGTCGGCAACGCATTATTACATTTATGCAAACGACTTCATTTCTAACGGAGGGGTAGCAGACAGTTCTAATTGGTATTTAACTGGATCAACTAAAAATACAAGTTTTGTTGTATCTACAGGTAATTGTTCAGACTATAGTGCTTATCGAGTGCAAGCTAGAGAGACTGTTGTAACAATTAAGCATGGGAGTTCTGTTGCTGATAGACCTATCATCGAATCACTAGATACGTTATATTTTTCAACCTTTAGCACAGTAGATAGCATTTTCGTAACCGGTGGTGCGCCTTCTGTTTTGAATGTAGGTAAACAGTACCTTCAATCTTCAGTTCAGCGAGAAAAATACCAATGGATAGATTGTGCTACAAATCAACTATTAGTTAACGATACACAATTTACCTTTAGACCGACCACACCCGGTTTTTATAAAGTAGTAGCATCTAATTCTAATTGTTCTGATACATCATCGTGTTATGAAGTGAAGCCTGTTAAAGACACAATCTTTTCGGTCGGTATCCAGAATTTAGAGGCGAGAGTGCAAGGAGTTTTAATCAATTGGGTGAACTGTGCAGATAGTTCAATCGTTGGAAACGCTTCAGGAAGTTACGTTCCAACTGAACCTGGATCTTACCGAGTAAGCTATCAGAAGTTTGGTTATCCCATTTCGTACACGGACTGTTTTACTGTTGCGCCATTGGATAGCACAGTGGTTCAGTATCAATTTGATTTCTTTGAAGCTAAAGATTCAATGGCGAACTATAAATGGTACCAAAAGTTATCACAAGTAGATATTTTAATGCGTAGTGAAAGAAATAGAACTTTTGTTCCAAGGAGTGAAGGATCGTATTATGCAGAGCTTAGTAAGTATGGCTTCTTTAAAATTTCTGAAGAAGTTATTGCTCCTGAATTAAACATAAATGTAATTATTGCATCCAATCAAGAATTGGTAAGCGCAGACTCAGGGAAATATTATCGTTGGAAAGATTGCAATACTGACATGTTTATTAACGGAGAAACAAATCGAAACTTGTTGTTGACAGATACAGGTAACTTTGCTGTTAGAGTTGGCGCATTTAATTATTGGAAATATTCAGATTGCATTGAAATGAACGCTGTCAGCCTTCTTGAAAACTCCTTTCAATCTCAACTTAATTATTACCCCAACCCAACCAATGGTTTGGTTCAAATTGATTTTACTCAAATGCAAAACAGTATTACCGTTGAGGTCTATTCTATCCAAGGGAAGTTGGTCCAAACGGAGAATTTTCGGAGTGAAAACTCATTTGAAATAAACTTGAATCAGCCTTCCGGTATCTATTTCATTCAGCTCACCAACGAAAGAGGAGAGCGGGCTAATTTGAAGGTAGTGAAGCAATAAAAAAAAAGAGTATTCCAATTGGGAATACTCTTTTAAATAGGAACTAGTTGAGACTAAAAAGGGTCAGACCATTTTTGATTGGTATAAACATCTGTTCCCGATAAAGTCTGTAAAAACGCAACTAAATTATCTTTCTCAATTTGTGTTAAGTTAAGGCTTTGTCCTTGACCGCCACCTGGGCCTCCTCCTCTTAAGCGATTATCTAAGTTGTTGTTTGCTGAGTTTGGTGCAATAAGGTTGTAATGGTCAATTACGGCTGCTAATGAAGTTAAACTGCCGTCATGCATCAATTGTCCATTTGAATTCCCATTTTGCCCTACAACATCTCTTAAGCTAGGAGACCTTGTATTTGTTAAGTCCAAAACAGGACTTCCAATGGTTGCTATTATTCCGTTGTTTCTAGTATTTGGATCAATATCAAACTCTGGCGCACGGTGGCATCCTTGACAACCTGCCCCGCCTTGATTAGGTGGGCTTAAGAATAACTGTTTACCTTGATTCTCTGAAGCGGTATAATTTGAAAAATTGGCATTTAAATTATTCGATTGGCTTAATCCTATGTCAAACTTAGAATCAAAAGACTGAATACTTCTAATAAATTGAGCTAAGCAGTTTTGGATTCTGATTTCTGATACTACAGAGTCTCCATATACAAATGTCATTAACTCTTTGCAGTAATCAATAGCCTGTAATCTAAACAACAAGTCGTTTAAATCAGGATTCCCGTTTTGGCCACTAAATCCCATTTCAGCATGATCTTGAATAGGCATAGTTGTTTGCTCTTCCAATGAATTGGCACGTTCATCCCAAAAGAATTTACGTTCCGTTGAAAATCTTGAATTAATCAGCCGCATAGAGTGTCTTCCTGTGAGGCCTCCATTTACTCCGTCGGATTGCAGCTTTGTATCACCAAAGCCTGAAACCTGCTTATGACAGCTGCCGCAAGAAAGGCTTCTATCTATAGAAAGTTCTTTGTCGTAAAATAATATTCTTCCTAGGGTTGCACCTTTGTCTGAAATAGAATTCCCTAACGTATTGTCTTTTGTAATATATGCTGGTAAATCTTGTTTCGAATAATTTGCAAGGTTATTCAAATCAATTACTCCTGCAAACATGGAGTCTACTACTGGGTAGTTCGTTATTGTTCCTCCATTATTGTTAGTAATATTGGTTGAAGGGCTATCACCATCATCTTTACAACCAAAGATAAAAGCTACAATCGCTAAGGATAAAATCGTCTTATTCATAATTCATTCTGTATTGATATAGTCTTAGACGGAATAACCTACTTAATTCCCTCGTTCTATTTCAATAAAATTACTTTTCTTCAAAACAGACAAAGAAAGAAAGGACTCTACCTTGGCTATGTTATTCATGTCAAAAAGTTGGTTCATCATGAATTCGCGATATCCTTCCATGTCGTTGAGTAGAATTTTTAGAATAAAGTCAGAGTCGCCAGTAACGTAATGACATTCTTGCACTTGTGGTATTTTTATAATTTGATTAGTAAATTGTTGGACCAATTCTTTAGAATGATCTTTTAAACTTATGTGGGCAAATGCATAAAGTGTTTTTCCAATTTTTTCAGCATTAATTACAGCGGAATAATGATCTATAATGCCTGCCTTTTCAAGCTTCTTAACGCGTTCAAAAGTAGGCGTTGTGGAAAGATTTAACTCTATTGCTAAGTCTTTTATGGTTTTGCGACCGTCTTTTTGCAACAATTGAAGTATCTTTTTATCCGTTTCATCTATTTTTTTCATGTGAAATAGTGCTTAATTCTAATATTGGCGTAAATATTAGGCTAATTTACTTTAATAATCTTTATTTGTAGGCTTTGTTAGAATAATATTCTGATTTTATCAAATCCTATAGGATAAAACCGCATACTCATCTAAATTTGGATAAACTATTTCTAATAAATCAAAGTATGGCAGTAATAGAAGTGAAGCTTCCAAAAATGGGTGAAAGCATTAAAGAGGCAACAGTATTGAACTGGTTAAAGCAAGTGGGCGATACTGTAGAGAAAGATGAACCAATTTTAGAAGTAGCCACCGATAAAGTGGACTCAGAAGTTGCAGCTCCTGAAAGTGGAGTTATTACTGAACTATTTTTTGGGGAAAATGATGTTGTACCTGTTGGAACGGTGATTGCAAAAATAGATACTGCGGGCAGTGGAGAAAGCGCTGCTAAAGAAACTAAAGTTGAAGAAAATCAAGATCAAGTTAAAAAAATAATAAACACCAACATCAATCCAGATTCAAAACGTTTTGACGAAGAAGGAAGATTTTACTCTCCCTTGGTTAGAAGTATGGCTGAAAAGGAAGGTATAAGTTTTGAAGAGTTGAAGTCGATTTCGGGCAGTGGACAGAATGGCAGGGTGTTGAAGAATGACCTGATAACGTTTATTGAATCAGGTCGTAAAACTAATTCAACTCAACAACCGAATCAATCTAATTTCGTTCCTTCAGTGAAGTACGAAGGGGGTCAGCAAATCATTGAAATGGATCGTATGCGAAGTATGATTGCGGATCACATGGTTCATTCAAAACAAACTTCACCTCACGTTACAGCATACGTAGAAGCAGATGTTACCAAGATGGTAAAGTGGAGAGAAAAGAACAAGCTGGCTTTTCAGGAAAAGTACGGGGAGAAGATTACGTACACTCCAATTTTTGTGGAGGCAGTTGTAAAGGCAATTCAAGAGTTTCCATTGATTAATGTTTCTGTAGACGGAAAGAAAATCATTGTGAAAAGCGATATTAATATTGGCTTGGCTGCAGCTTTACCTTCAGGGAATTTAATTGTTCCGGTAATTAAAAATGCGGATCAGAAGAATTTGTTGGGTTTAGCGAAGGAAACAAATTCATTGGTTCAAAAAGCCCGAACAAATAAGTTAAAAGCAGACGATATACAAGGTAGTACATTCACGATTAGTAATGTGGGAACCTTTAGAAACTTAATGGGAACTCCAATTATTAATCAGCCAGAAGTAGCAATACTAGCAACAGGTAGTATTAATAAACGAGCTGTGGTAATTGAAAGAGATGGTGAAGATGTAATAGCAATTCGAAGCATGATTTATTTGTCGCTTTCGTTTGACCATAGGGTTGTAGACGGAAATTTGGGTGGTTCGTTTTTAGCTAGAATTGGAGACTTTTTAGAAGAGTTTGATTCAAATAGAATTGTTTAATTACGAATTACGAATTTCAAATTTTGTCACGCTGAGCGATAGTCTAAGCAGGTGAAAATTACTAGAATTTAATAATTATGAGCAAAATCAATAAAAGCACACTAGAGAAAGCGTTTTCTTTAATGGCAACAGCCAAGAGCATGACCGAGCATTATGAAGCGAACTTTAAAGTTGTTTCTAAATATGTTCACGCTACTTCTAGAGGACATGAAGCGATTCAGTTAGCAGTTTCAATGCAATTGAAAAATTTCGATTATGCATACCCTTATTATCGGGATGATTCAATGTTGTTGGGTATTGGGATGAGACCTTATGATTTGATGCTTCAGCTCATGGCGAAGAAAGACGATCCTTTTTCGGGGGGAAGAACGTATTACTCACACCCAAGTTTAAAGGACGATGACAAGACTAAGATTCCCCATCAATCGTCTGCAACAGGTATGCAAGCTATTCCTGCTACAGGTGCAGCGTTAGGTATGCAATACAAGGAGCAAGTGGGGATAGACGATAAGAATAATCCTCTTGTGATGTGTTCGCTAGGTGATGCATCTGTAACAGAGGGAGAAGTTGCTGAGGCTTTTCAGATGGCGGCACTTCGTCAGTTGCCGATTATGTATGTTATTCAAGATAATGAATGGGATATTTCTGCTAGTGCTGATGAGGTTCGTGCTCAAAATGCATATGAATACATTAAGGGTTTCAAAGGTGTTGAAGCGTTCACAATTAACGGAAGTGATTTTGTAGAATGCTACGAAACGGTTGAAAAGGCAATTAAAATTATTAGAGAAGAGCGCAGACCTGTATTGATTCATGCCAAAGTTCCTTTGTTAAATCATCATACTTCTGGCGTAAGAATGGAGTGGTACAGAGATGACTTAGAGGAGCAAAAAACTCGTGATCCTTATCCAGTATTGAGAAATTACTTATTGGAGAATGGGTTTTCTGAAAAGCAGTTGATCAAAATTGAAAAGGAAGCCTTAAAAACAGTAGAGTCTGACTACAACAATGCTTTAAAAGCTGAAGACCCAACTCCGCAAGATCTATTTACACATGATTATGCACCGACTTCAATATTGGAGGAGAAAGGCAATAGATCTCCTGAGAATGGAGAAGAAGTAGTGATGGTAGATGCTGCACTACACGCAGTAGAAGAGTTAATGGCTGAGCATAAAGAGTGTTTAATGTACGGTCAAGATGTCGGTGGAAGATTGGGAGGCGTATTTAGAGAAGCAGCAACCCTGGCGCAAAAGTTTGGTGATGAGCGAGTATTTAATACTCCAATACAAGAAGCATTTATAGTTGGATCAACAGTTGGAATGTCGGCTGTTGGGTTAAAACCAATTGTTGAGGTACAGTTTGCAGATTATATTTTTCCGGGAATAAATCAGTTGTTCACTGAGTTGAGCCGGTCCTATTACTTGTCAAACGGAAAGTTTGCAGCAAGTATGATTCTTCGAGTTCCAATCGGAGCGTATGGAAGCGGCGGACCGTATCATTCATCTAGCGTTGAGACGATTATTGCCAACATAAAAGGAATTAAAATAGCTTATCCTTCCAATGGTGCAGATTTAAAGGGTTTAATGAAATCTGCTTATCACGACCCGAACCCGGTAGTTATCTTTGAGCACAAAGGCTTGTATTGGAGTAAGGTTCCAGGAACATTGGCTGCAAAAACCATTGAGCCAGATGCTGATTATGTGGTGCCATTTGGGAAAGCAAGAATTGTTCAAGAAGCTTCAGAGGAATGTGTGAATACAGGAAATTCTATGACGGTTATTACCTATGGAATGGGGGTACATTGGGCGTTAAACGCTTCGAAAGAATTGGAAGGAAAAGTAGAGATAGTTGACATAAGAACCTTAAATCCTTTGGATAAGGAAACGATTTTTGCTTCAGTAAGAAAACACAATCGCTGTTTGGTATTAACGGAAGATGCGATTGAAAACTCATTTGCAAGAAACATTGCTGGTCTGATTCAAGAAGAGTGTTTTACAAGTTTAGAAGCTCCTGTTATGGCGATGGGCTCTGAAAGCATGCCCGCTATTCCACTCAATTCAATTTTAGAACAAACGATGATTCCGAATGCTGAGAAAGTATTGGGAAAAATGAAAAAACTTTTGAATTACTAAATTTTAAGTTAATCTTTTTATAACGAAGCCATTTCAAGTCTGAAATGGCCTTTTTAGTTTTTTTATGTAAAAAATTAATTACTAAATGTAAAAAATATCATACATTTGGTAAAAATTAATTGACATGAATAAATTAAAATTATTGCCGAAATGGTTTAGAATTATTGGATTGACTTTAGTTATACCCATCGTAATCGCGTTTATTGCCAATCCTGATATTGTTTTTGGGGATGTTGAAATGCCTTTTTCAAATAAACCTAAGGGATTATTTGTTGCCAAGGTTCCAATTTTTTTTGATTCTAATTACAGCGAGGTTACCGATAAACAGGAGTTTGAAATAGTGCGATTTAAGGATAAAGATCTTTCGAATGAAATTCTATTAACATTGATGTTGATAGGGGTGTATTTCATTTCCTTTTCACAGATCAAGAACGAGGACGAGTTTAGCGAACGATTGCGGTTGGAAGCTTTTTCGCAGGCGATAATCATCAATTCCATTTTGTTATTGTTGATGAATTGGTTGTTTTATGATGGCTTATTTCTAATTTTAATGGCTACGCAATTATTCAGTTTTTTGTTGATTTTTAGCTTAGTGTTCGCAATAAAAATTAGAAAACAGAGAAGAAATCTAGCGCATGAAGAATAACATAAAAGTAGAGCGGGCTCGAAACAATATAACGCAAGCTAAGTTGGCGGAATTGGCAAAAGTGAGTCGACAAACCATTAATGCTATTGAGTTAGGGAAGTATGATCCATCAGCACTGTTAGCTTTGCGTTTGGCTAAAATATTCGAAGTGACGGTAGAAGATATTTTTCAGTTAGAAGAAGGTGACTTGTAATATTAATTCACCTTTATCCAGTCCAACTCCAATTTAAAAGCCTGATTTTTCTTGTTGCCAATTAAAAAACGCATTTCTTCAATCGCTGATCCGTTGTAGTTGGGCATGTCTAACGTTCTTCCTCTCCAAGAAGCGAACATTTCCTTAAATGGGATTTTTATTTCTTGCCATTTGCCATTTGTTTCGAAAGAACGGATGTAAGAATGTCTCTCGTTCAAGCTAGTTTTAACTCTAAACTGGTAGCTTTTTCCATCACCTTTAACTTTAAGTATAAAGGCTTTGTTGTTTGACATATCGCTACTGTTTAAACCCATTCGTACAGAAGAGAAACCTCCATTATTTTCAGTAGACACATCTCCGTAGAAAACGCCATTCCCGTCATCATTTACTTTAAAATTTCCATTAGATTGGCCTCCCATTACTCTGTCGTCAACGATTTTCCAGTCGGTTATGCTTTTAGAGTTAAACTGATAGAGTGGGGTGTTTGTCATGATAAGAGTAAATAAAATCAGTGTAATTTTCATAATAATATAACCGTTTAAAGTGTAAATAGTTTTCTGAATTGAGGTTTTTGCAATTTCGTTTGGCTAAAAATATTTGAGATTACTGTGGAACATATTTTTCAGTAAGAAGAGAAGGGTTTATGAGAAGGGTAGTTACTTGTAAGATGAAGATACTGCAGTATCATTGAAAAAAATGGCCTATTATTAATTCATCATTTCTTATTAACAGCACTATTATTTCCATCAACTAAGTCCTACATTTAAAGTCCTCAAAAAAGTAGATTTTAGATGCCAGATTTTTCTCACCTTCACGTACATACACAATTTTCGTTGTTAGACGGCGCTGCGCCAATAGCCTCGCTTATGCAAAAAGCGAAGGCGGATAATATGCGAGCTGTTGCCATGACGGATCATGGTAATATGTTTGGTGCATTTCAGTTTGTAGCTGAAGCCGCGAAAGCTGGAGTTACGCCTATTGTTGGTTGCGAATTTTACTTGGTAGAAGATAGGCATCAAAAGGAATTTAAGGGCGGAGCAAGAGATAAAAGGTATCATCAATTGTTACTTGCGAAAGATCAAAGAGGGTATGAGAACCTATCTAAACTTTGTTCTTTGGGTTACATGGAGGGTTTGTATTCAAAGTATCCTAGAATTGATATGGAGCTGCTAAAGCAGTACAAAGAGGGCTTAATCGCCACTACTTGTTGTATTGCTTCTGTAATACAGCAGGCAATACTTTTTAAAAGTGAAGAAGATGCCGAGAAAACGTTTGTTGAATGGTGGAATATGTTTGGAGACGATTATTACATCGAGCTTCAGCGCCACGGAATAGGTGAAATTGACGGAACTGGCAAAACGCAAGAGGATGTTAATCAGGTTTTAATTAAATGGTCAGAAAAGTACAATGTGCCATTAATTGCTACCAACGATTCTCATTATGTTGAGGAAGACGACTGGACGGCGCATGATATATTACTGTGTGTGAATACTGGTGACAAAATGAGCACACCGAAGGGCTATGGGAAAGGCTACCGTTTTGGTTTTCCAAATTCCAATTTCTATTTTAAAACTCAAGCCGAAATGGGTGAACTCTTTAAAGATGTTCCTCATGCGTTGGATAATACCAACTTGATTGTCGATAAAATAACTCCGCCAGAGCTTAAGCGAGATATTTTACTACCCAACTATACCTTACCAAGCAACTTTAAAACGCAAGATGAATACCTAAGGTATTTGACGTATGAAGGTGCGCGAAAGCGTTGGGGAGAGTTAGATGCAGCAACCGTTGAGCGGTTAGATTTTGAGCTAAAAATTATAGCGAATATGGGTTTTCCCGGCTATTTCTTGATTGTTCAAGATTTTACCACTGTAGCTCGAGAAATTGGTGTTTCTGTTGGCCCAGGCAGAGGGTCTGCCGCAGGTTCTGCTGTAGCCTATTGTGTTGGTATAACCAACATTGATCCTATAAAGTACAATTTACTTTTTGAGCGGTTCTTGAATCCAGAGAGAGTTTCAATGCCCGATATTGACATTGATTTTGACGATGAGGGTCGTTCAAAAATTATTGATTATGTGGTAGATAAGTATGGGAAGAATCAGGTGGCTCAAATTATTACCTATGGCTCTATGGCGGCAAAATCGTCTATTAGAGATGTCGGTAGAGTGTTAGATTTGCCACTTTCTGAGGTAGACAAAGTGGCTAAGATGGTTCCTAACACCTCATTGGCAAAGATTTTTGGATCAGAAGAAAAGGAGTTGAAACAGCAATTGAACGCTGAGGAATTTATTCAGGTAAAAGAGTTAAGGCGACTAATTGAAGTAGATGATATTACCGGGCAGACACTGAATTACGCCAGGACCTTAGAAGGTTCCGTGCGAAATACCGGTGTTCATGCATGTGGAATTATTATTTCACCTGATGACATAACGAATTATGTACCAGTTTGTACCTCAAGGGACTCGGATTTGTTGCTGACTCAGTTTGATAACAAAGTTGTTGAAGATGCCGGACTGTTAAAAATGGATTTCTTAGGTCTTAAAACCTTGACGGTTATTAAAGATGCCATTGCTTTAATTAAAGAGAACTACGGAATTGAAATTGATCCGGATGAAATTCCACTGGACGATGTGAAGACCTATGAGCTATATCAGCGTGGAGAAACAAACGGAACTTTTCAGTTTGAATCTGCAGGAATGCAGAAGCACTTAAAAAATCTTAAGCCTACTGATATAGAGGATTTAATTGCAATGAACGCCCTATATCGACCAGGTCCAATGCAATTTATCGATTTGTTTATTTCGCGAAAACGAGGGGACATCGAGGTAGAGTACCCTCACGAATTGCTTACTGATTTGCTAAAAAACACCTACGGTATTATGGTGTATCAAGAGCAAATTATGCAGGCGGCACAAATCATGGCAGGTTACTCATTAGGTGAAGCAGATATTCTTCGACGAGCCATGGGGAAGAAGAAGATGGATGTAATGCAACAAGAAAAAGTAAAATTCGTTGCAGGTGCAGAAAAATTCCATTCGGTTGAAAAGAAGCATGCCGAAAGTGTTTTTGATATTATGCTAAAGTTTGCTGAGTACGGATTTAACCGTTCACATTCAGCCGCTTATTCGGTGGTGGCATTTCAGACAGGTTATTTAAAGGCGAATTACCCGGCAGAGTATATGGCTGCGGTAATGACCAATAATATGAACGACATTAAGAAAATTACTTTCTTTATGGAAGAATGTCGTCGAATGGGTACTAAGGTTTTAGGCCCTGACATCAACGAAAGTGCCTACAAGTTTACTGTAAATAAGAATAAAGAAATTCGTTTTGGAATTGGAGCCTTAAAAGGTGTTGGAGAAGGCGCTGTAGAAGCAATAGTCAAGGAACGAAAAGAGAATGGTAAATACAGTTCTATTTTTGATGCCACCAAAAGAATTGATTTACGGTCAGCAAATAAAAAGGCTTTTGAAAGTTTAGCATTGGCAGGTGGTTTCGATTCTTTCGAGGGCATTCATCGGGCTCAATATTTTCATTCAGTTGATGGGTCTGCTCCTTTTATAGAAAAGGCCATTAAATACGGAGCGAATCATCAAGATTCCGAAAATTCTGCTCAAGCTTCTTTGTTTGGAGGGGAGTCTGAAGTGAGTATTCCAGAACCAGAAATTCCTACTTGTGAAGAATGGGGAACCATGGAGAAGCTATCCAAGGAAAAAGAAGTTGTTGGTATTTACTTGTCAGGTCACCCATTAGACGATTTTAAATTTGAGATTAGTAATTTCTGCAATGCAAAAATTCGAGATTTACAGAGTCTAGAATTGGCTTCAAAAAAAGGGGAAATGCGTATGGCGGGGATTGTAACTGGCGTGCAACATAGAATGACAAAGACCGGTAAACCTTTCGGAATTCTTGATTTTGAGGGGTACGAAGACTCGCATAGTTTTTTCATATTTGGAGATGATTATGTAAAGTTTAAAGGGTATTTGAATACGGGATGGTTTCTTTTTATGAAGGGAAAATCTCAGAAAAGAGCTTGGGGCGATGAGTTAGAGTTTAAAATATCATCCATTGAATTGCTTTCTGAGTTACGCGATAAATTAGCGAAAAGTGTTACACTTAAAATGGAATACGATTCGGTAAATGAAGAATTAGTAGACTGGTTGAAGGAGTTGGGAAAAGAAAAACTTGGAAAATGTATCTTAAGTGTAGCATTAGTTGACCGGAAGAATAAGAACACAGTAAAGTTAAAATCGAGAGAGATAAAGGTTAATTTGACAAATAGCTTTATCGAAGAGGTTCAGAAATGGCCAAATATTGAGTTTACCGTAAATTAATGCCAATTTGTCGTGTAGGAAAGATTGGTAAAATATTTGACTTACCCCTCTTGAAAAAGAATTAAACCGAAGTACTTTTGGAAAGAAGTACGGATTTATAGAAAAAATTTAAAAACAGGAATTATGGCAGTAGAAATAACAGATGCAAATTTTGACGAGATAGTATTGAAATCAGACAAGCCAGTTTTGGTTGACTTTTGGGCAGAATGGTGCGGACCATGCAGAATGGTTGGACCGGTAGTGGAAGAGTTATCTGGAGATTATGAAGGCAAAGCAGTAGTAGGAAAAGTGAACGTAGATCACAATCCTGAAATCTCTGCGAAGTACGGAATTAGAAACATTCCAACGGTATTGTTTTTCAAAAATGGAGAAATTGTTGACAAGCAAGTAGGTGCTGCAGCAAAATCTGCTTATGCAGGGAAATTAGATGCAGCTATGGCATAAGGTTTTCTGAAACGAAAATAAGAAACCTCAAATTTTGTCACACTGAGACTAGTCGAAGTGTGATAAAATTTGAGGTTTTTTTGTACACCAAACTCCACGAAACTTATCTTTTCAAGTATCTTTAACCCATGGCAATTATCGACAGAACAAGGATTCAAGCATACAGTAAATTAGAGTTGCTAGCAAAGCAAGTGGTAGAAGGATTTATTACAGGTTTGCACAAGAGTCCATTTCATGGGTTTTCTGTTGAGTTTGCTGAACATAGACTTTACAACACCGGAGAATCGACAAGGCATGTCGATTGGAAATTGCTAGCAAAGACTGACAAACTGTTCGTGAAACGTTATGAAGAAGAGACAAATTTGCGATGTCGAGTTGTTTTGGATACTTCTAGCTCTATGCTGTTTCCAGAGAAGGTGGAAAAAGGCAAACAAAACAAATTGGAGTTTTCCATTTATGCGGCAGCAGCAATGATTGAGTTACTACGTAGACAAAGAGATGCATATGGTCTATCAACTTTTGATGAGAAAATAGGGTTTCACTCTGAGGCGAAGTCAAATTCGAGTCACGGTAGGTTGATATTTAGTGAATTAGAAAGGTTGTTGGATGCTGGAATTTCTCAAAAGGCCACAAGTGCTGTCGATAGTTTACATCACATTGCTGAGATGATTCACAAGCGTTCTTTGGTCGTTATCTTTAGCGACATGTTTGATAATTCGGAGCGTGAAGGGGATTTAATCAATGCACTTCAGCATTTAAAACACAACAAGCACGAGGTAATTCTATTTCATGTAGTAGATCAGGCCAAAGAGTTAGACTTTGAATTCGAAAATCGGCCCTATCGTTTTGTTGACATGGAAACAGGTGAAGAAGTGAAGTTGAACCCGAATGAAGTGAAGGAAGAGTATGTGAAAGAAGTGAAAGCTCGAGAGAAAGAGTTGAAGCTAAAATGTGGTCAATATGGAATAGACTATGTGGCCGCGGATATTGGAAAAGATTTTAACCAAGTGTTGTTGCCTTTTCTAATAAAGCGAAAGAAAATGAATTAAATAAAGAGATAGGTAGAAAATGAGAGAGCCTTTAGATGATCTACTAAAAAAAGAGTCATTTACAATGATTTTTTAATCGCTATTCTTATTCTAAATTTGCAGGTCTACGTTAAATGAATTAGTAATTTTTTCATAAAACGAAATCTACTCCAATTATCTTTTGAAATCGCTTTGGTATTTCTGACTGAAAACGAAAATTTTGATTTGTTAGGGGGTGTATAAACTCTAAAGAGAGTGCATGTAAATACAACCCTTTACCTTTTAACAGAAATTCTGGTTTTCCATATTCTCGTTCCCCTAAGATTTCATTTCCAATAGCGGCTAAATGTTTCCTTAATTGATGCCTGCGGCCTGTTTTAGGTTTCAATAGTAGCAAGTTAAGGTAATTGAACCTTTCCGATTTTACAGAAGATAGCACCTTGTAATTCGTTTCAGCTGGCTTTCCGTCAATCAGCTCTTGAATTTGACCTTTAGGTTCCATTTCTTCGATAGAGATTGCCAAGTAGCTTTTTTGAATGGTTTTATTTTCAAACAGTCCATTTAAGTTTGTAATGCCTGCGGTTGTTTTTCCAATAAGTAATAACCCTGTTGTAGGGTAATCTAATCGGTGAACTGGTCTTGGCCTGCATGCGTCGGCTAAAGAGGAGCGTTGAAGGTTTTGAATTAATGCACTGTCTACTGTTTTGAACATGTTACCACTTACAAGAATTCCTGCAGGTTTATCAATAATTGCTAAGTAATCATCTTCAAAAACAACGTTTAAATCAAAATTGAATTGTTTTTTTGCACTGCCAGTTGTTTCGGCAAAGCATTCGATTAATTCATTCCCTTTAATAAATAGCGCCGTACTAGCCAGCTTTCCGTTAACATAGATTAGTTCTTTCTTAATGGCTTTTTTAATAGCTGATTTAGTCGGGGCACGGGAAAATATACCAACAGCGTAATCAGACAACCTTTGTGGTTCAATTAAAATCGGGACTTGATGAATTTCGTGCATTACCTTTTCGATAGATTAAAAGTAACATTTTAGGAGTTGTTAATTGGGTGATGATTTGATTTAAACTTGTCGTACTATTCTTTTTAAAACATTTTGATTTTGACAAAGTGGTAGGATTATAATGTATAACTTCATTAAGTTATATAGAATCATCTTCAAAAAACATTTAACCATAAACCAAAACACAAAGTCAAAAATGAAAATAAAACGAAACCTGTTAGCATTAGGTATAATTTTAGCTAGCAGCGTACTTACTCAAGCACAATCATACAATAACGCAGTAGGCCTAAGGTTAGGCTCCTCAAATGGGATTAGTTTCAAGCACTTCATGAATCAAGCAGATGCAGTAGAAATAATTGCGAATACAAGATGGCGGGGCCTCCAAATAACGGCACTTTATGAGCGTCATCAAGGGTTAGAAATTAGCGACCAATTTAAATTCTACTACGGAGCCGGCGGCCATTTAGGGGTTTGGGATAACTATGATAATCACCCTTGGTTCACTGATAAAAACAGTAAAGAATATGTTGTAATCGGAATTGATGGGATTCTGGGACTAGAATATGTTTTCAAAGAAGTTCCAATCGCACTTAGTTTAGATTGGAAGCCTGAATTAAACATCGTTGGATACAGCGGTTTATGGTTAGGAGATAGTGGACTTTCGGTTAGATACTACTGGTAGATATTGCTGTATGAACAGTCCTTTTTTAATTTCAATTCGTTTCTTGAGCAGCTTCACGTTTTTAAACAAAAAAATCCCACTTTGCAATGCAAAATGAGATTTTATTTACTAGTGAGCGCGAAAGGATTCGAACCTTTGACCGCCTCCTTAGAAGGGAGGTGCTCTATCCAGCTGAGCTACGCGCCCGGAGTGTTTATGTTGTCAATTAAGACTCCGTTATATTTAAAAACAAAGCCCTCCACCTAAGAGGAGGAAGGCTTTGCGGTCCGGACGAGACTCGAACTCGCGACCCCCTGCGTGACAGGCAGGTATTCTAACCAACTGAACTACCGGACCAAGATTTTTATGAGCTTTCCTGTTTTTCAACGGGACGGCAAATTTATAATAAATTTTCATTTCCACGCTTTTTTTTTGATAAAAAAATATATTTTTTCGAGCACAGAATTAGCCCCTTCTTTTAGCGTATTAAATATGGTCTGAGACTATGACTTATACATTATAATAGCTACGTTTGTTTCAACAATAATAAGACATATGGAAAATCAACTAACCATTGTAGTTCCAATTTATAACGAGGTTGAGAGCATTGAACAATTTACGTTAGAGATGGATAAATACCTTGAAAAAACTAAGGTTACTTCAACAGTTTTGTTTGTAAATGATGGTTCTAATGACGGAAGTCAAGCTTTAATAAAAGCGATATCTGATCGAAATGAAAAGTATGAGTTCATTGAATTGCAAAAAAATGGTGGTTTAAGTGGTGCGATAAAAGCAGGGATAGATCAATGTAATACGAATTTGGTAGGGTATATAGATTCTGACATTCAAACCACGCCAGTCGATTTTTTAAAGTTTTTTGAATTTTTCCCGGAGTACGATATGGTAAATGGGATCCGACTGAATAGGAAGGATACTGTGGTTAAGAAATTGTCTTCAAAAATCGCTAATTCATTTCGTAGATCGATGATTAATGACGGAATAGAAGATACTGGTTGTCCTTTAAAAATTATAAAAACTGAATACGCTAAACGAGTTCCATTTTTTGATGGAATGCATCGGTTTCTGCCGGCTCTAATTCAATTGCAAGGGGGGAAGGTGAAGCAAATTCCTGTTCAACATTTTCCGCGTTTTGCAGGAACAGCAAAATATCATCTTTTCAATAGAATTAAAAGACCATTTTTTGACACCTTCGCATTCAGATGGATGAAAAGTAGATACATCAACTATTCCATTAAAAATAAATCATGACGAATGCAGATATACATGCAATAGGATATATCGCTCAAGGTCTATTTTCATCTCGGTTTCTCATTCAATGGATTAGTTCAGAAAAAGCAGGAAAGGTATTAGCTCCAACTTTGTTTTGGCAAATTAGTTTAATCGCTTCGTTCCTTTTTATTTTCTATAGTATTTTAATAAAAGATGTTAGTATTCTTTTAGGTCAGGTATTAGGTTATTACATCTATGTAAGAAATTTAAGGTTGAAAAATTCATGGCGAATCTTACCCTTGTATTTTAGGTATTTAGTCATAGCAGTTCCGTTCATTGCTTTAACAATATTGCTTTTTGGAGGAGAGTATAGCTTTTCTAGTATTTTGAAATTCAATGCGAATGGAGCTATATTGTTTTGGGGAATATTGGGACAATTCATTTTTTCCTGTAGGTTTATATACCAATGGTACTATTCAGAAAAGGTGAAAAAGTCAGTTTTGCCCTTAGGCTTCTGGATTTTTAGTATTATTGGTTCAATTATCATTTCAACCTATTCGTTTTACTTGGGGTTATATCCAATCCTGATAGGTCATTTGTTTGGGTTGGTTTTGTACAGTAGAAACATTGTAATTTATAAAAAAGGAAGAACCAGATGAAAGTCTTACTTACTGGATGCGCAGGATTTATTGGATCACATACTTGCGAAAAATTATTATCTAAAGGTTTCTCAGTAATTGGGATTGATAATTTTTCTACATTTTACGATAGAGGAATTAAAGAAAAGAATTTAGACGCATTTCGAAATCATCCTAATTTTATATTTAAGGAGATAGACATCCGAAACTTCAGTTCACTTAAAGATAATTTAAAAGAAGAAGTAGATATTGTTGTTCATTTGGCTGCAAAAGCAGGAGTGCGTCCTTCTATTTTAAATCCAAGTGATTATATTGATGTAAATATAAAGGGTACTCAAAACCTGTTACAATGGATGCTAGATCGTAACTGTAAAAAACTTTTTTTTGCATCTTCTTCTTCCGTTTATGGCAATAACAAAAATAGGCAAGCAGTAAAAGAAGGAGACTTTGATTTACAACCAATATCGCCTTACGCATTCACAAAACGTTCAGGAGAGTTGATGAATTATACCTACCATCATTTGTATGACTTTGATATTATCAATGCGCGGTTCTTTACTGTATATGGCCCTCGTCAGCGTCCAGACTTAGCAATACATAAATTTGTTGATTTGATTTCTAGGGATCAACCTATACATATGTTCGGTGACGGAAGTTCAGCAAGAGATTATACGTTCATAGAAGATACCGTAAACGGAATAGTAAGCGGAGTTGATTATTTATTAGAAAATGAAAATGTAATAGAAACCATCAACTTGGGAAACCAAACCCCTGTGCCTTTAATAACACTCATTAAAACCATTTATGCTCAACTAGTTAAAGATGAGAATATTATACAAGAAGGCATGCAGGAAGGTGATGTTAACTTAACATATGCAAACATTGAAAAAGCGCAGAAATTATTAGGCTACAATCCAACAGTAAAACTCGAAGATGGAATTGCTAGGTTCGTAGAATGGTATCGTCAAAAGGATAATCATTAGCTGTTATGAAAACATCTACCCAATTTTTGCTTTTGCTGCTCGTTTGTATTTGCACATTCTTTGTTGATATTCAGGAATTCTACCCGGACATAATGGAGATGCGAAACTTCATTACTGCTCGTGAAATGTTAACTGAAGGAAATTGGTGGAGTACCACCTTGAATTTAGAGCCAAGGCTAGAAAAACCGCCTTTCCCTACATGGCTTACCGCTATTTCCGTTAACTATCTAGGAGATTTTGACAACTTGTTTGTCGTTCGTCTTCCTTCTGCGATTGTGGCAACATTAATGGTTTTTTTCTTTTTCGGATTATGTCGAGAGCTGAGTAAAGAGAGGTATTTACCATTTATAGGAGCATTAGTCATGGCTACTAGCTTATTGGTTATTCAACAAGCAAGAGTGAACAGTTGGGACATCTACACTCATGTGTTTATGCTGGGGAGTTTGTGGCAGTTTTTGGTAGTTAAAAGAAGTAAAAAGCTTGCGAATGTGTTTTGGGCGATTTTCTTTTTTGCATTAAGCATTTACTCCAAGGGGCCTGTTTCAATTTATGCACTTTGGCTTCCATTCATAATGGCTTCGGGAATTGCGGACAATCTTGATTTTATTAAGAAACACAAGGTTCAATTTATTTTTGCTTTTGTTTTAGCTTTAATACTTGGGTTTTCATGGAATATTTACATGTTTATATTTCAACCTGAAGCAAGTGAGTTTGTGCTAAATAAAGAAACGAATTCATGGATGAATAGGCACACTAGGCCGTTTTACTTTTATTTCCACTTTGTAATTTATATTGGGATATGGACTGTTTTCATGATTTCATCATTCTTCTATAAATATGCAGCACCTAGAATTAACCGATTTGGAAATTATAAGTTTATGATTTTTTGGGTGTTAATTTCTGTTTTGTTGCTTTCTATAGTTCCTACAAAAAAGGAGCGGTACTTATTACCCGCTTTAGTTCCGATGTGTTTGGTAGTAACATTTTTAATTTACAGCATTTGGCAAGCTTTCAAAGGGAGTTATGAAAATAAGTGGGATCGATTGCTGGTGAATTTTACAAGTATTACGATTTATACTATTGCTATTGCTTTGCCAATTGTGCTGATATCTGTTTTTAACGAAAGAATTGATTTAAGATCAGTTATTTTTACAGTATTGATAGGTATTGTCGGAGTTATAGGGTTTTTACTTTGGAAGAAGGGAAATATTGAATCAAATTTCATTGTTCCAATTGTTATTACAAGTATTTTCTGTCTAGGATTACTACCTAAAGCATCTGAAATTTACTATAATAACGATGATTTTAAAGAATTAGCTCAAATACAGGAAGTTGATGATTATGGTGAATTAGACTTTTATTGGCAAGGAGATGAAATTGATGTGAAGGTAATGTATGGTGTGGGAAAGAAAGTATTTCCCGTAAGTTCTATGAATATTCTTAATATGGGCAGTTGCCCTTTGGTTTTTATATCATTTGTTCCTATTAGAAAGATATTTGGTGAAGATTATTTGAAAAATTACAAGTTAGAATTATTAGGAATTTTTGATTTTGATCGGAATGATACGGAAGTGAAGCTTTACGTAAACAGAATAGATTTTAAGTAGGTAACACCAGATTTTTTATTAATATTATTTATGCTTAGTATAAATAACATAAATTTTCATTATTAATATTCGTTGTCGAATTTTGTCCCGCAATTTAAAACTAGACAGAATGATTACCGAAACATTAGAAAAGGAAACGAACAATGTTAAAACAGACTCAGCAATTAAAATAGCCGTTGCAAAAGGCGACGGGATAGGTCCTGAGATAATGGATGCTACTTTGAAAGTATTAAAAGCAGCCGGAGCAAACATAGAGCCGGAGTACATCGAAATAGGAGAGCAAGTTTATTTATCGGGAAATACTTCAGGTATTCAGAAAGAGGCATGGGAGGCAATTGAACGGAATAAGGTTATTTTAAAGGCCCCAATTACAACTCCACAGGGTGATGGTTACAAAAGTTTGAATGTTACATTGAGAAAGTCTCTAGGCTTGTTCTCAAATGTTCGTCCAGTTACAGCACTTCATCCATATGTAGAAACACATTATCCAGATATGGATGTCGTAATTATTCGTGAAAACGAAGAGGATTTATATGCAGGAATTGAGCACCAGCAAACACAGGATGTTGTGCAATGTTTGAAATTGATTACGCGCCCGGGTTGTGAGAAAATTGTACGTTACGCATTTGAATATGCAAGGGCATATAACCGCAAGAAAGTAACTTGCATGGTAAAAGATAACATTATGAAATTAACCGACGGTTTGTTTCACAGTGTATTTAAAGAAATCTCTGTTGAGTACCCTGAAATTATATCAGAGTCTCAGATTATCGATATAGGTTCAGCAAGATTAGCAGCCGGTCCAGAGCGATATGATGTAATTGTGACGTCTAATCTTTATGGAGACATTATCTCTGACATCGCAGCAGAAATTGCAGGTTCGGTAGGTATGGCAGGTTCAGCTAACATCGGTTTAAATGTAGCGATGTTTGAAGCGATTCACGGTTCAGCACCTGATATTACCGGAAAAAAGATTGCTAATCCATCTGGGTTGTTGAACGCATCTGTGATGATGTTATCTCACTTGGGCATGACGGATATGGCTGACAAAGTTAAAAATGCTTGGTTGTGTGCTATTGAAGAAGGATGTCATACTGCAGACATTTACAAAGAAGGCATTAGTAAGAAATTAATGAATACAGTAGAGTTCGCTGATGCGGTAATTGAAAGACTAGGACAAATTCCAACAAACTTACCGGTGAGTGAACTATCAAAAGGAGTAGGGAAAATTATTATTCCACCCTTCGTTAGAAAAGAGAAAAAGCAAGAATTAGTTGGCGTAGATATGTTCATCAATTGGACTGGCACCAATCCTGATAAAATTGGTGACGTATTAATTGCAATGAAAGGACTTGGATTAAAGTTGAAAATGATTACAAACAGGGGGGTTAAAGTTTATCCTAATGGATTAGCTGAAACGTACTGCACGGATCATTGGAGATGTAGATATATTTCTTCAAGTGCTGGAATTATTGAAGGTAAGCCAGTTTATGATGTAATTAAATATGAAGATATTTTACAACTAATGACCGTTTTACTGATGGAAGGTTTCGAAGTTGTTAAAACAGAGAATCTTTACGAGTTTGACGGAAAGAGAGGTTTCTCTTTAGGTCAAGGAGAGTAAGTAAGGTTACTTATTGGTTGGAAAAAGGCTGAAGAATTTATTCTTCAGCCTTTTCTTTTTTGTAAAAACTGTTACTGAATGTGTATTGTAGTATACAAACAATAAAATAGAGTGGTAATAAATCTAGATTAGAAGTATATTTAAGGCTCTAAAATCGAATTGTACTTTACCAAATGTAAAAGTGCTTTTTTTTAACTGACAAAATTAGATACATGAAAATTCAATTTAAAATTAAGTCTAGTATTGCAGTGCTAGCTGCCCTATTCTTTTTTATTGCTGCTCCTCTTTCAGCACAAGCGCAAAAAAAGAAATCGAAAAAAGGCTCAACTACAGCCGCAGCACCTGGTAACAAAACAGGACCGAAACCTTATGCCAAAGTAATTACAAAAGAGGCTGAATCTGAGGTGGGTTTGTTTTCAGTGCACAGGGTGGATGATAATTATTATTTTGAATTACCAAATAACTTATTAGAGAAGGAGATCTTAATAGTAAGCCGAATTTCTGGACATGTAAAAGGCTTGAATTTTGGCGGCGCGGGAATGAAATCGAGACCGCAGCAGGTGATCCGTTTTCAGAAATTGAACAATAAAATTTTAATGCGTTCAGTGTCTTATAATAATGTAGCTGTAGAAGGTACACCGATTTATACCTCCGTCCTGAATAATAATTTTGAACCAATAATTAGCGCATTTTCGATAGCTGCGTTTTCAAAAGACACATCATCTGTAGTAATTGATGTAACTGATTTGTTCACAACTGATGTAGAAATGATAGGAGCTTTAGGAAGTTCTGAACGAAAAAACTTTAAAATAAAAGGTTTGGACAAAGGTCGATCGCTTATCACCGGAATGGATGCCTTTCCTGAAAACGTTCAAGTAAAACACATTTTAACTTACAAAGGCGACGAACTTCCTGCGAACAGGACTACAGGTACCATTTCTATAGGAATGACTCAATCTTTTATTCTTTTGCCAGAAGTTCCTATGGAACCAAGATTTGCCGATAATAGGGTTGGATTCTTTTCGCTTCGTCAAGTAGATTACGGTTCTGAAGAGCAAAAAGCAGAAACGAGAAGGTTAATAACTCGATGGAGATTAGAGCCAAAAGATTGGGAAGCTTATAACAGAGGAGAGTTGGTTGAGCCAGTAAAACCTATTGTATATTACATCGACGCAGCAACTCCTGAAAAGTGGAAAAAATACATTAAACAAGGGGTAGACGACTGGGCAAAAGCCTTTGAAAGTGCCGGTTTTAAAAATGCTATTCGTGGCGAATACGCACCGACTCCAGAAGAAGACCCTCACTGGTCGCCAGAGGATGTTCGATATTCTGTAATTCGATACATTGCTACAGACATACAAAATGCTCAAGGGCCTCATGTTCACGATCCTCGATCGGGTGAAATTTTAGAAAGTGATATTTTATGGTACCACAACATTATGAATTTACTGCGTAATTGGTACTTCATTCATACTGCTGCTGTTAATCCAGAGGCGAGAGGAGTTAAGTTTGACGATGAAGTTATGGGACAATTAATTCGTTTTGTATCGGCTCACGAAGTGGGGCATACCTTAGGTTTACCACATAACATGGGTTCAAGTGTTGCGTATCCTGTTGATTCGTTGCGTTCGCCAAGTTTTACTTCAACTCATGGCACGGCTCCATCTATAATGGATTATGCTCGTTTTAATTACATTGCTCAACCTGAAGATGGTGTGACGAGTTTTTTTCCTCAAATTGGAGAGTACGACAATTGGTCGATTGAATTTGGTTATAAATTGCTTGGGAAAGAGGTTACTGCTGCACAAGAAGAGTCTGAAATTGACAATTGGATTCTAGCCAAAGCAGGTCAGCCTCAATTTCATTTTGGAAGACAACAAGGAAATCCAACAGACCCAACGGCACAGACTGAAGATTTGGGCGATGACGCTATAAATGCGAGTGCGTTGGGGATTAAAAATCTAAAAAGGATCAACGATAAGCTATTAGAGTGGGCAACTGAAGATGGAGAGGAATACGATGACCTTGATGAGTTGTATAACGCTATGGTTGGCCAGTATAGAAGATATATGGGGCATGTAACAGCGAATGTTGGAGGGATTGAAGGTGAGCAAAAAACTGCTGATCAAGAAGGTGTTATTTATGAACACACGGAAAAAGTAAAACAAAAAAGAGCGGTAGATTTCTTAAACGAGCAATTATTCGCGACGCCGGAGTGGATTGTGAAACCAGAAATTTTAGCAAGAATTGAGGCTGAGGGAAATGTGAATCGAATTAAGTCGATGCAAGAACGCGCATTGAGTAGCTTATTGTCGGATAAACGTTTGTTTAGAATGATTGAAAACGAAGCTATTAATGGAACTTCGGCTTATGTTATTTCTGAATTGTTGAATGATTTAGAAAAGGGAATATACAGCGAGCTTGCTTCAGGAAAGAAGATCGACTTGTACCGAAGAAACCTACAGAAAGCATATGTTGCCGAATTAATTGATTTATTGGAAGACGAAAAGTCGATGTATATGAATTCAGATATTCCATCATTGGCTAGAGCTAGTTTGGTAAGTCTACAATCTAAGGCAAAAAGTGGCGCAGCCAAACAGTCAGGTGTTTCGAAAGCACACTTGCAAGATTTAGCTGCAAGAATTGAAAAAGCATTGTCTGCGGATAGAGGTTAAACTCTGTTTTAAAACAGTATGGATTAAAAGGGCAAGTTTTACTTGCCCTTTTTTAATTCTAATGTTTTAATAAATTCTAGTAATTCTTGTAATGAATCTGGATCAATCAAATGCGTGTTGATGTGTAATTTTTTATCTCCTGCGGTTAGAATATAATCGCCGGCGAATTTCTTAAAAGAAGTGATCTTTGCTATTTCTAATTTTGTTCCAAAAAGACCATTTTCTTTTATAATTCCATCTTTTATGGAAATATAACCGGTAAAGTGATTGTAGATATAAGTCCCTAAATACACTACTCCCAAGCCAAGATTAGCTCCTAGAAACCAATTCGTATCTCCTTCGTTAAATAAGATTGAACCGGTCCCCAATAATATCCAGAGTACACCAATTATTAAATTCGAATACTGGTGTTTTTTCTTATAAATAAATTTCATCGGATTTTTCATTGACAGAAATTTAAATAAATATAGGAGTATATGCAAATGAAGCGATCTACTTTTTGTTTATCGCCTCAATATCTGCAACGCAAGATTTTAATATTTTTAAAATCAGCTTTTGGTAAAGCTCTTTATTCTTGTAATTGGCAACAATCTTCTCATCGCTCACCACCTTCTTTAGAAATAGTTTTATTTTCTCTAGAATGGCTAAATATTTTTTTAGTCCGGGACGCTGAGTGATAAATTCTGAATTATTTAAGACTTCCAAAGGAATCATATCCTCATCTGTTCTGTTAAAAGACATCATGTAAATGCCAAACGCCAATTTCACAATTCCATTTGGAATATAATCCGGATTACCATTGGCATATCCGTTGCAAATACTTTGCAGGAGATTGGCCGCTTCAATTTCATCGTCCTTTAGAAAGTCGGGATTTTTGTTTGAGAAGAAATTACGAAAGCCCATTTATTTCAATTCTAATAAGACTACATTTTCAACATGGTGGGTATGAGGAAACATATCCACTGGTTGAACTTTGGTGACCTTGTATTTTTCATCCAATAATTGTAAATCTCTAGCTTGTGTAGCAGGATTACAACTCACGTAAACTATTCTGTTCGCTTCTAACTTTAACATTACCTCAATAACTTCTGTGTGCATTCCGGCTCTTGGCGGGTCAGTTATAATTACATCTGGTTGACCGTTTTCGTCAACAAACGCACTTGTGAAAACATCTTTCATGTCGCCTGCATAGAATACAGTATTGTTAATTTCATTTGTTGCAGAATTTAACTTAGCATCTACAATCGCATCTTCAACATATTCTACTCCAACAACTTTTTTCGCTTTACCTGCTACAAAGTTGGCAATGGTTCCGGTCCCAGTATATAAATCGTAAACTGTTTCGTCCGTTTGTATATTGGCAAATTCTGCTGTAATTCGATACAATTCAGCTGCCTGTTTAGAATTGGTTTGGTAAAAAGACTTTGGACCAATCTTGAACTTTAATATTTGATCGCTATCGAATGCTTTCATTTCTTCAAAAATGTGACTCCTGCCACTGAAGCACTCAATCTCTAAATCACCAATGGTATCGTTTCGTTTGCCGTTAATTACATATAGAATTGAAGTAATCTGTGGAAATGCCTCTTCAAAAGCGGTTAACATTTTTGTTCGGGCTTCTTCTTGTGCTTCAAAAAGAGAGAAAATCACCATTACCTCACCATTGCTAGAAGTTCTAATAGTCAAATTTCTTAAAAAGCCTACTTGCTCGCGTAGGTCAAAAAACGCTAAATCATTTGCTAATGCATATTCTCTAACCCAATCTCTTATTGAATTAGAAGGCTCAGCTTGTAACCAACACTTGTCTACATTTAATACTTTATCAAAACGTCCTGGTACATGAAACCCCAATGCATTTCTGTTATCAAAGCTTTCACCAGATTCCACTTGTTCTTGGGTCAACCATTCCTTATTGGAGAAAGTAAATTCTAATTTATTTCGGTAAAATGTGGTTTCTTTTGACGGGAGAATTTGTTGAATCTCCGGCAATTCAACTTTTGCAATCCGAGTTAAAGCGTCAGTAACCGTTCGTTGCTTGTTCGCCAATTGATCTTCGTAGCTAATAAACTGCCATTTGCACCCACCACAAACACCAAAATGCTTGCAAAAAGGCTCAACTCTTTTATCCGAATAGGAATGAAACTTCGTGACCCTTCCTTCCATGTAGCTTTTACGCTTCTTGGTAACTTGAATGTCAACAACGTCACCCGGAACGGTTTGCGGAACAAAGATTACCTTTTCATTTACTTTTGCTAAAGACTTACCCTCTGCAGCAGTATCTAAAATGGTTACGTTCTCTAAAAGTGGTTTGCGATTTCTATTCTTTCTTCCCATGCTGCAAAAATACCATCTTTCTTGTGCATCACCTTTAGCTTTCGTTCTATTTTAAATATCTTTGTTGATAGTCCAAAACAGAACGAAAAGACACACTATGATGATGACAGATACGAAGAAAACGAGCGAAGAGCTAATCGCGATAGAAGAGAAACATGGAGCGCATAATTACCACCCACTTCCTGTGGTGTTAAGTAGAGGTGAAGGAGTGTTTGTTTGGGATGTAGAGGGGAGAAAGTATTATGATTTCTTATCGGCTTATTCTGCGGTGAATCAAGGGCACTGTCACCCTAAAATTGTGGACGCTATGAAAGCTCAGGCGGAAACACTGACCTTAACTTCTCGTGCGTTTTACAACGATGTGTTGGGAGAATACGAAGAATATGTAACTAATTTTTTCGACTACGATAAAGTATTGCCGATGAATACAGGTGCAGAAGCTGTTGAAACCGCCATTAAATTGTGTAGAAAATGGGCTTATGAGAAAAAGGGGATAGCAGAAGACCAGGCAACGATTATAGTTTGTGAAGGAAACTTTCACGGTAGAACAACTACCATTGTTTCTTTCTCCGACGATGATAATGCAAGAAAAAACTTTGGACCATTTACACCGGGTTTTGTAAGTATTCCTTACAATGATTTGAATGCGCTAAAAGAAGCATTGAAGTTGCCGAATATAGTAGGAATGTTGGTAGAGCCAATTCAAGGTGAAGCGGGAGTTTTCACACCGGACGAAGATTACATCGAAAGCGCTGCAAAGATGGTGCAGGCCGCAGGAGGATTGTTTATTGCTGATGAAGTACAAACGGGAATTGCAAGAACAGGTCGTTTATTAGCAGTTTGCAAAGGTTGTGCCTGCGAAACACCAAAATGCGATTCAAAAGCTGGGTTTAAACCAGATGTCTTAATTCTTGGAAAAGCACTATCAGGAGGAGCGTATCCAGTTTCGGCAGTTTTAGCGAATGATGAAATAATGATGGTTATTAAACCTGGTCAGCATGGTTCAACTTTTGGCGGCAACCCGGTTGCAGCGAAGGTTGCTATTGCTGCTTTAGAAGTGGTAAGAGAAGAAAAACTAGCTGAGCGTGCAGAGAAACTTGGAAATATTTTCAGAGCTGAAATTCAAAAACTCGTAGACGAATCAGATTTATTAGTAAAAGTAAGAGGTAAAGGATTGTTGAATGCGATTGTAATTAACGATACAGAAGATAGCTCAACAGCTTGGGATTTGTGTATGAAGCTAAGAGATAATGGTCTACTAGCAAAACCAACCCACGGAAACATTATTCGTTTTGCACCACCGTTAGTGATGACGGAAGAGCAATTGCATGAATGTGTTGCAATTATCCGTAAAACGGTAACGGAGTTTAAGAAGTAGGCTAAAAGAGTTGAACGAAATAGGTTGAATTAATAAATTAATATGGAAGCATTCTTTGCAGGAATTGGAATTTTTGGAATACTATCACTTTTAGTTGCATTATTGCTGCCTGTAATTGCGTTTATTGATTTATACCGAAGAAGAAAAGGTAGCACAGGGAAGACATTACTTTGGATACTAATTATTTTGTGTATTCCCTATCTTGGTAGTATCCTGTATTTCTTATTCGGAAGGAATTAGTTTATAAAAACTCAAAATAAGAAAAGCCTTGTACAATAATTTTGTACAAGGCTTTTAAGTAATGTGGTCTATCTATTAATAATAAATCAACCTTCTAACTTGTGCAAAATACTTCGCTAGTCTAATTACTTGTTTGGTGTATCCAAATTCATTGTCGTACCACACATAAAGAACAACGTTCTTTTTGTCAGGAGAAATTAACGTTGCAGGACTGTCATAAACAGAACAACAAGAATTTCCAATAATATCGCTAGAAACAGTTTCTGCATCCGTTCCAAAATAAATTTGGTTTACCAATTCACCTTCCAAAGCGGCTTTTCTTAAAATACCGTTAACTTCATCAATGTTTGTTTCTTTCCCTACAGATAAATTCATAATGGCCAAAGAGCCATTTGGAGTAGGAACTCGAACCGCGTTTGCCGTTAGTTTGTTTGCCAATGAAGGTATTACTTTGGTTACAGCTTTACCAGCTCCTGTTTCGGTAATTACCATGTTAATGGCAGCAGAACGACCTCTTCGAGTTTTCTTGTGCATGTTGTCCAACAAGTTTTGATCGTTGGTATACGCATGTACTGTTTCAATGTGTCCTTTTTCTACACCTAAAGTATCGTTGATTACTTTCAAAACAGGAACAATGGCATTTGTAGTACAAGATGCTGCGGAAAGGATATTATGAGATTTCAAATCAACATCAGTCTTATGATTTACGCCGTAAACAATGTTTGGAATTCCAGAACCAGGAGCAGTTAAAATTACTTTAGCAACACCTTTTGATTTCAAGTGTCTACTCAATGCTTCTTCGTTTGTAAATACGCCTGTATTGTCTATTACCAAAGCATCATTAATTCCATACGCCGTGTAATCAATATCATCTGGCTGCTGTCCATCAATCATTTGGACAGTTTGACCGTTAATGGTCATCGTTCTTTTGTCAGTATCTACTTCAACAGTACCATTAAAAGCACCATGAACAGAATCACTTCTCAACAAGGAAGCTCTTTTTTCCAATGCAACTGCGTTGTCACCTCTGGTAACAATTGCTCTTAATCTTAGTTGTTGGCCTTTTCCTGCTTGTTTTATTAGTTCTCTAGCAGCAATTCTTCCAATTCTCCCAAAACCGTAAAGAATTACATCTTTAGGTTCAATAGCATCCTTTTTGCCTCCAACAATGTGGCTCAACTTATCTTTTACAAAATCAGCCTTTGAACCATAATTAGAACTTTCGTTCTTCCACTCGGCAGCTAATTTCCCAATATCAATTTTTGAAGGAGCTAAATCAATGTTTAACAATTCTTTTGCTAAATCAGAAGTGTCATAGATGTCAACTTCTTTATTGGTCGCATTTTGTGCGTTCTTGTGCATTTTTAATAACTCAGAGATACTTCTATCCACTAGGTGGTCTCTGAAAAGCACTAATTCAACTGATTGTCCGTAAAGTAGTTGTCCTAAGGTATTGTTTAGGTCTACTGCTTTTTTTTCGCGGTCAACATAGCTATTTAACTCCGATTCAAATTCTACAGCATTTTTCATTTCTGTGATCTGTCTTTTTTAGGTTAAGAGAGTGTTTATTTTAGGGTTGCAAAATTCGGTAAAATAAAACTTAAATAAAAGTGAATTTAGAAACAAAAAAACTCTCTAACAGTAGGCTGATTCTACAGTTAAAGAGTTTTACTAAAGGTAAATTATACTATAAGCCGACTCCATAATAAGCGCCTCTGCCATTCGGATAAACTCCTTGCAATAAAACGCCTTCATTTTGTTTTTCTGAAAGAATGCTGAGTAAATGTTCTACACTTTTTACTTCTACTTTGTCCACTTTTGTAATTATAAAACCTTCACCAATGTTGGCATTTTTGAGCTTACCTGGGAAGATGGATTCAATTTGGGCACCACCTTTAACCTCTATCTTCCCTTTTAACTCCTTGTCAACTTCTTTGAATTTTGCCCCTAAAGTTTTCATTAATTGATTGTCTGAATCTTTTATAATGTCAGTATTTCCTTCCATGTTTTTAAGCAATACTTCTTTTTCAAGTAAGGATCCATCTCTTTCAAGTAGAACCGAAATTTTATCGCCGGGTCTATATTCTCCAATTTTTGCTTGTAGTTCTGTTGCTGAGTTTACCCGTAAACCTTCAATTTCTCTAATAATATCACCTCCCTTGATCCCAGCATCTTTTGCAGAACCCTTGTCCATAAGTTTTGCAACATAAATTCCATTCAAATCAGAAACTCCAATTTCTTCCGCAAGTTTTTCATCTATGTTTTTTATTTGAACCCCAATGTATGCTCGCTGCACGGTGCCAAAATCAATTAAATCACTCACCACTTTGTGCACAATATTTGCAGGTATAGCAAATGAGTAACCTGCAAAGGAGCCGGTGTTTGATTTTATGGCGGCATTAATTCCTATTAACTCTCCTTTCGTATTGACTAAAGCACCACCACTATTTCCAGGGTTCACTGCAGCATCCGTTTGAATAAATGATTCAATAGAAGAAGCACCGGAGAACGGATCGTTTCCTAAAATATCAATATCTCTTCCTTTTGCCGAAACAATTCCTGCTGTTACTGTAGAAGTAAGGTTATACGGGTTTCCAACTGCCAGTACCCATTCGCCAACTTTTATTTGGTCAGAGTTGCCGTATGAAATGTAAGGCAGGCCTACTTCTTCAATTTTTAGCAAAGCTAAATCTGTGTTTGGGTCAGTTCCAATTAACTCAGCATCGTAGGTTTTTTTATTGTTTAAAGTGATTCTAATTTGATCGGCTTTTTCAATTACATGGTTATTGGTAACAATGTAACCATCAGCAGAAATAATAACCCCTGAACCAGCACCTTTCACTGGCTGACGAAATTTTTGACTGTAGGATCCATCGCCGTAAAAGAACTGTTTAAACGGGTCGAATCCTTGTTGGTTGTATTCCACCACTCCTTCAGTTTTTACATGCACTACACCATTTATGGTCAACTCCGCAGCAGTAGTGTAATCTACATTTGCTCCCGGTTCTGCGGCTAACATGTTCACCAGAGTGGGGTTCTCTTGATCTTGATATTTAATTGATACTATATTGTCGGTTTCAGTGTATTTGTATATACCAACGGATACTGCACCGCCTAATAAGGCCATAAGAAAGCCTCCAAATAAATTTTTCATAAGATTAAATTTTTAGCGTTTAACTTCGCAATTGTGAACTATAAGTTAAACGCCATTTCAATTGGAATGATCTATTTGTCATGTTAAAACATGTTAAGCTCGCAGGCATTATAAATAAAGGGAAGTATGGGATTAGTATTTTTTAAATATCAAGGAACAGGAAACGATTTTATTATGATTGACGGCAGACAAAACACTGTCAAATTTTCAGCGAATGAAATTTCGTCATTATGTAATCGTCGTTTTGGAATAGGAGCCGACGGCCTAATTATACTGAAAGAAGAAAAAGGGGTAGATTTTTTGATGGATTATTATAACGCAGATGGCTCTCAAAGCTTTTGCGGAAATGGAAGCCGTTGTGCACAAGCATTTGCACAAAAGTTGGGAATGATTGAAAAAGAGTCTCGTTTTAAAGCCATTGACGGGATTCATGAAGGAAAAATTGAAGGAAGTTCTTTTGCAACTAAAATGGGGAACGTTGCTAAAATGGAAAGAGTTGGATCCGATTATTTTATTCATACAGGTTCACCGCACTACATTAAATATGTTAAGAACTTAGATGATGTTGATGTAGAGAACGAAGGTAGAGCAATTAGAAATTCAGCACCTTTTGTTGAGGGAGGGACAAACGTGAATTTTGTTAGTGTAGCGGAAGATCATTTGAAAGTTAGAACTTATGAAAGGGGAGTGGAAGGAGAAACACTTTCTTGTGGGACAGGAGTTACAGCTGTAGCTATTAGTTTTTTACAACAAATGAATTCAACACAACCGGCGGTAAATATTGTAACTGAAGGTGGAAATTTAAGAGTTGAATTGACGAGAAAGGACACTAATTCGTTTGAAAATATTTGGTTAGTTGGACCTGCAAAACTGGTCTTCTCTGGAGAGATTTGACATTATACTTTTAAATGAGACGAGGCAAACATACCACTAAGTTTGACTCCCCTTTACTATTGTAGATATTGGTTTTACCTTTTTAAAATCAATTTTCGAGTGACCTTCTCACTTGAAGTTTCAAGTGTTACAAAGAATACTCCTCCTTTAGCAAAACCATCAAGTGTTGTTTTGTATTCCTTCCTTCCTGAACTTAAGTTTTTAAGTTTTTTATTAGAAATGATAGATCCTTTTACATCCGCTATTGAAATGGTTACATCATCTCTATTTTTAAGGGTGAATGAAATATTCAATTCTCCTTCATTTGGGTTTGGGTAAGCGATTAAATTTAGACTACTTGTACTTGAATGGTTTAATTCATCGATAGATAAAGTTAGTGTCTTCTTTAAATAAACCTTAAAAATTTGACTGCTTGCACTGCTTTGAGAACCATTGTTAATAAAGAATATGTTAGCCGCTGTGCTGCTTATTCCACCAAATATATAACCGATTAAAACACTATCGGTTTGCAAGCTATCTAGTTTAAATACCTCATTACTAAATTGAGGAAAAGTGGTGCTCGGAATAAACTCAGCTCCCGCACCAAGTAACGAAGGCATTACTATCGGTAATTTGTACTCGGCCATGGCACCTGAAGAATCTCTCGTAACTCTTGCAATGGTATTTACAAAAGGCACGTTGTTATCTTGCACGAGTAGACCTAAACTATCATAATACTGCGCTATTCCTCCAAAAAATACGGTGTGCATTTCATTTTTTGCTTCTGAATAAAGTGGTAAAACAGCACAGTGATAATGATTGTAATACTGTTGAAATGAATTATTGGTGCTGTAGCCCGACGTGTCAACAGTCACTGAATTTAAAAAAGGCAAATCAACATTTTGTTGAAACACTCCAGAGAACATAGTGATGCCTTCTTCTCCATTTGGAAGGATTTGTGATTCAGCATTGTAATCTCTTCTATGTAAGTTAACACTGTCTGTATAGGACGGTAAGTGGGTAATGCTAATCGTTGTTCCATTATCTGATAAATCAAACTTTCGAATGGAGTTTGTATATTGTTGAATAAAACCTGATCCATTATTCGGCCCCATTGGGTTATAACGACCAATAAATTTTTGACCACCGAGTAGGTAATAATTCGAACCTATTTTTTTCAAGTAACCCCCAGTTACTTGAAATTTAGGATCTGTAATTTGTCTAAAATAGCTTGTTATGGGAGTTGCATTTATAATTCCATCGATTACGTCTGACACTTTAATCGCGGTCATGTTTGGAAATGTGGTATGATCAGCTGCAGTGGCGCTATATCCATAACCACCAAAACAATATAAATAATCTCTTTCTTGCTGAAATTCCATGTTAGTAGAACTCAATTGCTCTTGAATTGCTAATGGCAATGTTGTGAGTGGCGCAGACCATTTTTGCTGTGTTACAGGATCCACCACAATTAATTGATTGTTGTTTCCTGTTGCATTAAATGAAGCAAATGGTTGTCTTTGGTGTAAACCATCCAATCTACCACCAACAATTAGCCATTTACCACTATCTTGAGCAAAAGCAAAAGATTGTACACCACCTAAACCAGTCACATTTACGGGTTGAATACTTAAATTGAATGGGGCAGATTGGGCATTTACAACGTTGAATAACATGATTGTAATTGCAAAGACGATTGCTTTAGTTCTACTGTGCATTTTTTGTCAATTAGAATTTAATACAATAGTAGATATTATTATTATTTGGGTTTGTGCCTTTTGTTACATAGGTGCTATTCATTCGCACCGTAACTCTTTGCTGTTTCAATCCAATGTTCAGCAATTGATTTTTGATCTGCACCTAAACCTCTTGCTAGGTGCAATGCTACGCCCATTAGTAAAATAGAACCTTCTTGAAATTCTTGAAATGCTTTTAATGCACCAAACTGTTCTTGTGCTTTTGCTAATAGGAATTCGTTGTGTTTTTGAGCAAATACAATAGGGTCTTGAAGCTCATCCGGTATTGGTGGAATCATTAAATAATCTATCCACTCTTGACCTATCTTTTCTGTTAAAACCTCTGGTAAATCGTTGCCCATCTGCCTCCATAATAGCAGTGTTTTCTTGTCTCCAGATGCGGCTAAACCAGAGTCAAGTAATAACTCAAAAGCAATATCTGCTATGTTTTGCATTACTTTTAAATACTCATCTTGAGCCTTTTCAAATTGATCTGCAGATTGACCTTTAAGGTATTCGCCAACACTAAGTTTAGGTAATTCTAAAACTTCTGCACAGTCAGTTAAACAAGGAAATGTATTACCTTGGTAGATGTAATGCGCTTCATTATTTTGTATTTGACGACCTAAAGGAAATAATCGGCAAGCCAACGGGCGACCCAAATGGACACTGCATCCAAAATTATCTTTGTATTGACTGCACGATTGCTGTCGTTTCGAATCTTCTTTTCCGTTAAATCGTAATCGGATACCCCCAAACTCACAATAAAGATTCCGAAATTCCCTTGGAGTAATTCCCTTTTCTCTGCTCAAATTTAACAGTTCCCAAGGGTTGAGATTAACAACTTTTCCATAACAGCATGTACCTGATCGGGTGCAGGTAAGGGGTAAAATACTTTGATTACTGAGTTTGGTTGTATGCATCTGATGCAATGTTAGCAAAAGTTACTGATGTCTCAGCTATGAGAAGATAGTTGGGGTAGCAATTAACCTAACATAAATAGGGGAGAACAAGCGATTATTAACTGCTGTGTTTGCTGTTTTTTCCCTTATCAGGAATAGGTGTCATTTCCTTTTTATTTTAAACCACGAGTTGCGTTTATAAACTATTGTTCTCGGAAAGTTCAGCGCAATATCAAAAAGCTTCAATCACTTTTTGTATTTTTAAACCATGAACGAGTGTTTAGAATGTAAAACAGAGTTATATGGAAGAGTTGATAAAAAATTCTGCTCAGATCAATGCCGAAATGCTTTTAACAACAAACAAAAACGAACAGACAACAATTACATTCGAAATGTTAACAATTTGTTACGTAAAAACCATAGAATTTTAGCAGGTCTGCTAAAAGGAGAAAAAGCTTCTGCTAAGAAAGAGAAGTTACTTTCTTTGGGTTTTAATTTCGATTACCACACCAATATATATCAAACTAAAGACGAAAGAACCTACTTCTATTGTTATGATTTGGGTTATATTAACACCAACGATGATTGGTACACCATCATCAAGAAAAAGGAATGGGACTAAGCTTCCGCTACCACTGTTTCAAAAACTACTTCTGAGTAATCTTTAATCACATTGTAAACGCTATCACGCTCAACCGGTTTGCGATTCACTTGTTTTATCAAATTCACCAACTCCTCCGTTGTCATGTTTGGCGACTGTTCTTCAGCACCAGCCATAGAATAAATCTTGGTAGAATCATCTATGGTTCCGTCGATATCGTTCACACCATAATTCAACGTTAACTGAGCGGTTCCACGACCAATCATTGGCCAATAAGCTTTCAAATGAGGAAAGTTGTCCATAAAAATTCGAGCAATGGCATAAGTTCTTAAATCTTCTAAAACAGAAACTTCACCAATGTGAGACATTTGATTGTTTCCGCTTCTATACTTCAGAGGAATAAAGGTATTGAAACCACCAGTTTTGTCTTGTAGTGTTCTCAATCGATTCATGTGATCAACTCTGTCTGCATAGCTTTCAACATGGCCATATAGCATAGTCGCATTAGAGGGCATTCCTATTTTGTGCGCTGTTTCATGAATTTCTAACCACTCGGCTGAAGTGCACTTGTCCTTGCAAATCTCCTCACGAACGGCTTCAGCAAAAATTTCAGCACCTCCACCCGGCAAAGAGTCCTGACCGTGATCTTTTAGCAGTTGTAAACCTTCTTCGTATGAAACCTTAGCCTTTCTGCACATGTATTCTAACTCAACTGCAGTAAAAGCTTTTACATGCAAGCTAGGTCTAATTTTTTTGATGTTTTTAATAAGATCGGCAAAGTACTGTAAGCCCATTTTTGGGTGAACTCCACCTACAATGTGCACTTCTGTAACTTCTTGACCATCGTATGATCGAATCTTATCGTAAATCTTCTCTTCATCCATTTCCCAAGCATCGTAATCCCCCTTGTTTCGAAGTAATTTCGAATAGGCACAAAACTTACAGTCGAACACACAAATGTTGGTTGGCTCTATGTGAAAATTCTTGTTAAAATAGGTCGTTGAACCATGCTTTCTTTCACGAATGTGATTCGCTAAACTTCCCAAATAGTTTAAGTCTGCCTTTTCAAAAAGCAGTACACCTTCTTCTTCCGTGATTCTTTCTTCGTTGTAAACTTTCGTAGCAATTTGTTTAAACTCTTCAGCTATATTGCTTTGTAATATATTTTGTATGGTCATAGTGCGCTCAAATAATGCTTCAAAATTAACCGCTTTTAGTGTTTTATGAGCTTTTTTGTTGAACTGAATTCACCATTCATTATTCTCACAAAATAAACACCTGATGGAGCGGAATCAATACTAACAATTAAACCGTTTTTATCCTGTTTTGTTTGACTCCTCACCAATTTACCAGTAAGGTCAATTACCTCAATTTCTACTTTATTTATATTGGTGTTTTCTGGGAGTTCAATTTGAAAAACTCCTTTACTTGGATTCGGGTAAATCAAGGCTTTTTCTTGAATAGGTAGTTCTGAAATTGAAGTAATTTCAAAAAGACCTCCAAATTGCAACGAGTCTCTTTGGGTATATAGCGCTGTTCGCATTCTTGTTTTTTGACCTAGGGTGAAGTTTCCCATACAAGCGTCATCTACATATTGTAAAAAATTGCTCATTTGATCGGCGGAACCACAACTGCTTCTAGAACCGCAATTAGGTTCGGGACCATCCTGATTTGGAGTGTCACTAATCAAATCATCAGTATTGCAACCGGGGTTAAAATCAGTTCCCCACAGGTGCAATAAATCAAAAAAGTGGCCTATTTCGTGTGTAGTGGTTCTTCCTTGGTTCCAAGGAGCTTGAACAGTTCCAGTAGTACCAAAATAATTGGACCCAACCACAACTCCATCCTCTTGTGCTGTAACACCAGGTGCATTAGGTGGGTAGGCAAAACCCAATAAGTTAGGTCCAACATCACACACCCATATGTTTAAATATCGATCTCTGTTCCATGCAGGCACTAAATTGAAGTACTGATTCGAGAGTCCAATATTATCAACTGTTGTTGAAGTTCTTGTAATTCCGTTCGATGGATTTCCACTTGGATCTTTGGTCGCTAATATAAATTCAAATTTTACATCAGCTTTGCTCCAACCAGCTGCATTTGTTGTATCGGGATTAAGTTTTCGAAAATCTTTATTTAAAACCGCTATTTGCGAATTGATTTGAGCGGTAGAAATATTTTCAGAAATTAAGCGGTAAATAACATGAACCACAACCGGTATACGAATTACGGTGTCCATCTTATTTTGCTTGCTATTTTTATATATTAAGTTTTTGTTTAGTAAGTAGTTGTCGAAGTTTTGGTGCTCCGAAATTCGTTGTTGAATTGCATCAAAACCACACTTTCGTTGGGGTTGTGCAAAAGCCGCAAAACAGGTGAAGAGTAAAATGCTGAGAAGCGTTAAATGTTTCATTTTTCAAATATCATCAAAATCAGGCAACTATTTCAATTGGAACGTCGTCTTATATATGTAAGACTTTTGTGGTAGATATCTTACACCTATTCCCAAGGAGAGGAGCTGTTGTTAATGGCTCCTCTTTTTAGTTACAAAATTTACAGTACTTACTTTTTTCATTGTGTTGTAATTCTGTACTGTCGGCGAGCATATTATGAGCTACTACTTTTAATAAATCTTCAAAATCTTTTTCCCAATTATCGTAATCTAACGTTAAGTAACCGCTCGATATATTTTTCAATGAAAGAATTCCCGATTCTACCTCTTGCCCAGTCTTTTTCAAATACATGTATTTATAAAGCATAAGCTGCACCGATTTTGGACTATCATTTTTTAAAAGCTTTTCTAAATTTTTGTTTCGAAGGTCCTTCAAGTCTGTTCCACCGGTTTTGTAATCAATAATTCGAATTTTACCATCGAATTCATCAATTCGGTCAATTTTTCCAAACAAATTAAAATTCACTTCCAAGTCATCATTAATTTTTAGCGGGACACTGCAACTGTGGTCTTCCTCTAATTCTTTAATCACAATTTTATGCCCTTTTGCCACTTCGGCTAGGTCATGTTGAATTTGGTGTTGAATGAATTTTTTTGCTACTTCATAGGTCAATTTGTGATTTCCGGTTGTAGCAACAGCGTTGAGTTGCTTCTTAAATTCTTTTGCCAGAATATCGTCAATGCCGCTATAAATTATTTTTAAATCATCTTTAATAAGTGTTTTATTTACAAGTGGTAAATACAAGTATTTCAAACTTTCATGCACCAAGTTTCCCAGAGTATTGTCTTCAATTTTCTCTTGAAAAGACTCTTCTTCTTTTAATCCAATTACGTAGCGGTAATAAAAACTAAGCGGGCATGCCAAGTATAAATTCAATGCAGAAGCAGATAATCTATGCTCTAGCTTATGCCTCATTTTTTCACGAATATCCTCCGTTAATGGAATGGAAATTGGCTGAATGGGGTGAGCTTGAGGTTTTGGAGAAACGTTAATTTCCTGAATCGTTGAATGGGGGTTTTTTCGAGGAAACTCATGCAGTAATTGCTCAATAAACCGGCTACGCTCGCCACCTTCAAGCTGGTCTACCTTGCTATTGTATAAAATTGAAATGTTACTTGCTCGTTGCAGTAAACGGTAAAAGTGATACGCAAAGATGGCATCTTTTTCTTGGTAAGAAGGCAATCCAAACTTGTGTTTAATGTCAAACGGAATAAAAGAGTTTTGAGATTTACCGGAAGGTAAAGTTCCTTCGTTTACACTACTAATAATTACATTCTCAAAGTCTAATGTTCTACTTTCTAAAACGCCCATAATCTGCAAACCACCTAAAGGTTCCCCTACAAATGAAATGCTTTGCTTACTTACAATTTGCTTGAATATTTCAATTAAGTTTTCAATTTCGGTCAACTCCTTTTCTTCTAGACACAAACGCTCCAAACGGTTAAAGCTTTTTTCTAATTCGGCTAAACACTCTAGATTTAATGCATCTAAACTGTCTTTTCCGGCCAAACGAAGTTCTTGGATTAATTTTAGCACGGTTTGAGCCAATTGCAAGGCAGTATTGCTTTCAAGGCCAAAAGCTTTAAAACCAAGTGCGCGGTTTAGTTTCTCAAATTGACTAAACGGAACAAAAATACTTTTCTCTTGATTCATCCAATTAGTGAGACCATCCATCTCTGTTTTTACAGATTTTTTGAAATGCTGCTGCACGTTGTGCTGTAAAAAAGCTGTAACGTCTTTGTGGTAAAAGGTATTCTTTTCAGTCGATTGATTAAACCTGACGTATAAGTCCATAAAACATTCTAACCAACTATAAACGGTAGCGCTAGTAATAGGATAGCCCATGGTTACATTGGTGGCAGTAATGCCGGTAGGTAAACCTTCTAAACATGGCACAAGCAATCCTTCGTCAGAAAGCACGACTGCGGTTTCTTGCTCTTTGTTGGCATCTATCAAGTTCCCAATTAGCTTTGCCTGACCAACATTGCCCATCACGCCGTAAATGGTGATGTGTTTTGGGTCTGTTGACAAATTGTTATTGACCCAATTAAATGCTCCTTTGGCTCTTTCTTTATAGTCTCTCAAAAAACTTCCAGCTTCTTGAAATTTATCTTTCAAATAATAGTCATCTGCATCCCAAAGCGTTTCGGCCGCTTGCTCCTGAACGTAATAATCTATTATTCCCTTTTCTGCCTCGGTAAGCGCATTAAAGCCTGCAAAAATGATGTTGTCGAATTTGTTTTTAGGAACTTCTTTTCTTGTTAACTGTTCAGCGACAGATCTAAATCCCAATCCTTGGTAAGCAGAGCCTTCAGCCTTTAATTGCTGATTAAAAAGGTTGTAATACTCACCTAATTTATTCCAAAACCGCAAATACTTATGTTGAAATTCAGTGAGTTCATTGTTCTCAACATTCCAAGTTTCAAGTGCCTTTGCCTCGGTTAAAAAACCGTATAACTCTTGTGCATCAACCAAATACCGATCTATCTCGTTAAAATCTTGCAGTAATGTGCTACCCCAACCCATAAATTCTTCAAAAGGTTCAGCTGCAGAGCCTTCTAATTCTTTGTGAACCTTGTAAAGTTTGAAAATTAAATCGGTAGGGTCCAGAAGTTTGTAATTGCCTAGTTGCTGAATAAAATCTTCCAAACTAAAAAATTGAGGAAGCCAACTCGCCTTTTTTAATTCTTTTTTAAATTCTTCTTTTAAAAAAACAATAGCTCTTCTGTTCGGCAAAACAATGGTTAAGTTATCTAGTTTATCACCGTGTTTTTCAATGGAATACTTTGCTATTTGATTGAGAAATGATTGCATTCCGTAAAAGTAGTCGATTCTGTTGAATAAGAGTTGAAATGCGTGGTACAATTCTTGAAGTTTAAGGGCGTCACATCTTTTAATGATTGTTTAACTTTGCCATATGAAAATTCGTTTTTATTCTATTTTATTAGTGTTGTTTGCAGTTGTTAGCCAGCCTCTGTTAGCGCAAGAACAAACACAACTGAACCAAAAAAATACGAACGGGCAAAAAGATGGTAAATGGAAAGGGTATTACAACGATGAATCAGTTCGGTACGTTGGTCAGTTTGAGAATGATTTGCCATTTGGTGTTTTTTATCATTATTACGGCGATGGGAAACTGCAAACCAAAATGATTTACCGCACGCCAACCGTTGTATTTACTAGTATGTTTTATTCTACAGGAGAGAAGCTAGCAGAAGGGAAGTACATCAATAAATTAAAAGATTCTACCTGGATTACTTTTGGTGCAGAAGATAAAGTAGTTGAAAAAGGCGACTACAAAATGGGTAAAAAAGTAGGAGTATGGAGAACGTATTATCTGAATGGTGAAACTTCTGCTGAAATGAATTATGTCAATGACTTAAAAGACGGGGCATATCGAATTTTTTATGAAGATGGCAAGGTAAAAGATTCATCGAATTTTAAAGGCGGTAAATTAAACGGCTTGTCGGTTATTTATGACACGGATGGAAACAAGATTTTAGAAGGAAATTATTTTAAAGGTGAAAAAGATAAAGATTGGATTTATTACGGCGAAAATCAAAAGGTTGAAAAGGTTTTGAAATATGAAAATGGGGTATTGAAAAATCCTGAAGATTTAAAAATCATATTAGAAAACTTAGAGAAATATAGTGGCAATAGAAAAGATGTGTTGGAATTTGAAGATTTAAGAGGGACGATTAATTATGAGTAAAGGAAAAGTATTGGTCGCCATGAGTGGCGGAATTGATAGCTCGGTTTGTGCAATGTTATTACACGAAGAAGGTTACGAAGTGATTGGTGTTACCATGAAAACTTGGGACTACGCCTCATCTGGTGGAAATAACAAGAAAATAACGGGGTGTTGTAGTTTAGATGACATTAATGATGCTCGAATTTTGGCGGTAAACTATGGTTTCCATCATATGATTATCGACATTAGAGAAGAGTTTGGAGATTACATTATTGATAATTTTGTAAGTGAATACACAGCAGGTAGAACACCAAATCCATGTGTTTTGTGCAATACCCACATTAAATGGGATGCCTTGCTTCGAAGAGCAGATCAGCTTGGTTGTGAATTTATTGCTACCGGGCACTATGCCAATGTTCGTGAAGAAAACGGTAGATATGTCATTTCAAAAGGAAAGGATGAAAACAAAGACCAATCCTACGTATTGTGGGGGCTGTCTCAAAAAGCGTTAGCAAGAACGAAATTCCCACTAGGAAAATTCACTAAACCAGAGATTAGAAAAATGGCCTTAGACAGAGGGCATGAAGATTTGGCGAAGAAAAGTGAAAGCTATGAGATTTGCTTTGTACCGGATAACGATTACCGAGGATTTTTAAAACGTAAAGTTCCAGGTTTGGAAGAGCAGGTAAAAGGTGGTGATTTAATCGACATGCAAGGAAATGTATTGGGCCAGCACGAGGGATATCCTTTTTACACCATTGGACAGCGAAAAGGCTTAGGTATAGCTACCGGAGAACCGTTGTATGTTATTCGTATTAATCCTGAAGATAATACGGTGGTACTAGGTCAAAAAGAAGACTTGAATCGTAAAACGATGACTGTTCGTAGACCTAACTTTATCAAATACGACAAGTTACCCGAGCAGGAAGAGATTTTAACCAAAGTTCGTTACAAAGATGCAGGGATGATGAGCAGAGCTGTGGTAAATGAAGTAGGGGAGATTGAAGTGGATTTTTACGAAGATGTAAAAGGAATTGCTCCTGGTCAGTCGGCTGTATTTTACGAAGGAAATGACTTGTTAGGTGGTGGTTTTATAACCAGATAAAATGAAAAGGTTTACCTTAATTTTTGCTTTGATAATTTTTTTGTCAGCTTGTAATAAAGATGATGGAAATTCGATAGTTGTGCCTTTTATAGGAAAGGAATACGTTAGCTTAAAAGTGGGGCAAGAGGCGATTTATCAAATAGACAGCACCATTTACAATGAGTTTAGTGGAAGAATAAATAGGGTGAGTCTACAGCAGCGAGAATACGTTGCAAGAGCAGAGGTGGACGCTGAAAACCGAGAATCGTTTGTTGTTGAAATTCACACAAGAGCAGCAGATACCTTGCCTTGGCAAATCAATAGAATAACCCGAAGAACCATGACAAACTACCGATACGAGGTATTGGATAATAACTTGGTTACAGTACCATTGGTATTTCCTGTGACGTCTGGGAAAAGATGGAATACCAATGTCTTAAATACAAAAGCCGTTAAAGATTATGAGTACACAACAGTGAACGAATCTTTTTCTAACGGCGACTTACAATACGATTCAACAGTAAGTATTTTACAATTTGAAGAAGAAAACTTGATTGAGCAAATTTTGGAAAGAGAGACACGCGCCAAAGGCGTAGGGCTAATATTTAGAGAACATAAAGACCTAGAAACGGAGTTCAATGGAGATATTCGATCTGGCTTTGAAAGTGAAATGAGACTAATTTCATTCAAATAGCAGACTTTCTAGTAGGGGGATTTTCGCTATTAATACCCTTTTAATTAAGGTTTTATTGGATTCTCAGTTATTAGTTAGTTACCTAAAGTCATGAATAAAACAGTAGTTAGGGTAATTAGAAAGGATTACAGATACAACGATTTTAGTTAAAACTTTTCTTTGACTAAATAAATGAAACAATTGGTAATGTAAATAACAAGCCAATCATGGGGAGCCATAGAATTTCAAAAATGGCACCAACCACGGCAAAGTGGTAGACATTTACAAGTTGACCCATAATCCAGAAAGCTGAGGCTAATACACTTAATATAAAGACGATTGATGCTGTTTTTGAGCTGGAGGTTTTATTCATTTTCTTAAAGTTGCGCTTACACGTTAGGAATGATAAATACCTAATTTTTGAGGTTTTTTTGTGCTGTGTAAGATGTTAAATATAGACTTTTACGGCCATCTATAGCGGGTTTGTATAACTCCTAACTAAAAAAGAAAAAGTCCTGACCTTCCTTTAGGTGTAGCTTTTCTAAAAAGCCCATAATTTCCGATTTTGCACTTTTCAAAGCAACTGTAATTACTATTTGAGGGCTATCCTTGGTGGCAATGCTTTCAAATGACTCCATCAGTTGATCGTAAATTTCTTTGCCATGTTTTTTAGGGTTGTTGCTCACCCAAGTAAATGGAATGTTTTCGGCCTGCAGTTTTTTCGCTAAATCCTTTCCTTTCTTTCCCGCTCCCCAAACCATTAGAGGTCTATTTGAATCATATTTAAGGCTTAAAAAATAGCGCAACTTTATTTCGAAAAAGGTATAGGCAGCATAATTATCGTCGTTTCTGCTGCTGCGCTCTTGGTGGTCGCGCCAAAGGTGGGTCACAGCATCAACAGCAGTAACTTTTAAACCAGCTTGATACATCCGAAAAACTAAATCATAATCCTCTGGGTATATCTCGGAATTAAATCCTCCGCATTTCTCGAAATCAGTGCGGAACATGAGCCAATTAGGAGAGGCAATCACACATTCCTTAAAGAGTTCACGCCAATGCGAATCAGTATTACAAAGATCGTTTAACCAATTTTGGTAATTCAAATAACCGTCATTAATGCCTTCTGCAGCAAAGTATTTTACCTTTCCTGTCGCAATATTTCCTTTACCAACAGACAGTAGTTTTTCTTTTAGTAAAGAAAGTTTCTCTGGCACCATCAAGTCATCTGCATCCATTCTATGAATCATATCTCCATGACTGATAGCATATCCACACTTTAACGCATCGATGATTCCACTTCCTTTATTTTTAATGTATTGAATTCGTTCATCAACGGCGCTAAACCAATTTAAAATGTCTTCGCTGTTATCTTCTGAACCATCATTTACTGCAATGAGTTCCCAATTGCTTTCCGTTTGACTTTGAATACTAATAATACAATCTTCCAAGTACAATCCGGCATTCTTCACCGGCATAATGATTGATATTAGCTCATTTTCCATAATTAGGGCAATAAGTGCAATTGATCCGTGCTCCAAGCTTCTGCTTTTTCAGCAAAGAGTATCTTAGTCTTCGCCCAAGTACTTTTGAATAGGTTGGAGTGTCTGTAATTTTCTAACGCAGTAGAATTCTCCCAATGGCTATAGGTGAAAAAGATGCAAGGGTTATCAGCAGATTGCAACATTTGCAAATGAAGTACTCCTGGAAAAGCTCGAATCAGTTCTTTTGACTCTTCAAGTACTTGTTTAAAAGTATCTATTTCTTCTTTCCGAAAAGTTAATTTTACTATTCTAACGATCATAAAATTCTATTCTTACAATATCCGATTCTCTCATTCCGAGTAGCTTACTTGCGTTTCCTTTGTTCATGGCAATTTCTAACATTCCAATTGAACTAAACAATGCTAACTTTTCTCCTTCAGGAACATCGCTGTATACTTTGCTGATTGATGTAATGTCGTAATCTCCTCTGCGGAATTCTATTTTAAACTCTCTACCTTGTCCAAAAGTCTTAAAAAAGTTGTTGTCAATATTGGTAATAACATTACCGTAATGGTCAACGTGTATGGCCATTCCTTTTATGATGTTCCCAACGGAAACGGCTCTAAATAGTCCTTTTTCATTCCATTCAGTAGTAACCTTTCCAATCATTTCTAGGGTGCCACTTTTTGCAATGTGACAAGCTGCTTTGGTAAAAATGTCCTTGGTAGGAAAAGTGAGCGCATCTGGGTTTACCATGATGCCTATTTCAACCATTTTTTCAGGTTTATCTTCAAAAATCAAAGAAAAAATACCATTGTCCGCACCAATAAAGTATTGTCCTTTGTGCAACACTACCAAACTAACTGCCTTTTCACTAATCTCGGGATTTACGCCAATAATATGGATGGTTCCTTCTGGGAAGTCTGCAAAAGCATTCTTTAATGTATATGCTGCTTTTAAAATATCGTAAGCAGGAATTTCATGCGAAATATCTACAATTGTAGCATCGGGACATTCACTTAAAATGCTTCCTTTCAAAACCCCAACATAATGGTCTTTTGTACCTAAATCAGTGGTGAGCGTAATGATGGGCATTGTGCGGTTTGAGGAATTTGAAAATTAGGTTTGTATCCTCCAAAATTAGTAATAATTTCGTACCTTCAATTACCAAACATAATTAGAAATACTAAGTCATTTGACAGAAAAAACCATTGAAATTTCAGAAGTTGAACCGTTGGAACTTTTTGGAATTAACGACGTGAAATTAAAAACGATCCGCCTGCATTTTCCGGAGTTAAAAATTGTTTCTAGGGGACGAAAGATTAAACTGATTGGAGAGGAGCCTGAAATAGAACGATTCGAAAAAAAGCTACAATTGTTATTTAAACATCTATTGAAGTTTAATGAACTGAGCGAAACGAACATTGATATGTTGTTGGCCGATGAATCGAAAGAGTTAGAAAAGCAACTTCATGGCAAAGATGAAATTTTAGTTTTTGGAAATCATGGAAACTTAATTAAGGCAAGAACTGTCAATCAGCGAAAGCTGGTAAAGGAAATTGAGAAGAACGATATGGTTTTTGCCTTGGGACCTGCGGGAACAGGAAAAACGTATACTGCAGTTGCAATGGCAGCCAGAGCCTTGAAAAATAAAGAAGTAAGAAAAATAATTTTAACACGACCGGCGGTTGAGGCAGGAGAAAATTTGGGCTTTTTACCGGGTGACTTAAAAGAAAAATTAGATCCATTTTTACAGCCTTTGTATGATGCTTTAAACGATATGTTTCCTGCCGAGAAGTTGCGAGATTATATGGAGAATGGAATTGTGCAAATAGCACCGTTAGCATACATGCGAGGAAGAACGTTAGACCATGCCTTTGTTATTTTAGATGAGGCACAAAACGCTACCCAAAGTCAGTTTAAAATGTTTTTAACTCGAATGGGTAAAAATGCAAAGTTTTGCATAACCGGAGATGTTACTCAAGTAGATTTGCCAAGGAACCAACCTTCAGGTCTAATTCAAGCAACAAATATATTACATGGTACCAAAGGAATCGGATTTGTTCAATTTGATGGTAAAGATGTAGTCCGCCACGTTTTAGTAAAACGAATTATTGAAGCCTACGACACCATGGATAAGAACCAAAAATTAAATGATAACAAATGAGTCAAGCAGTAAAAGAAACTGATTTTCAGTTTGAGAATCAAACAAATGTTTATCACGGAAAGGTGAGAGATGTTTACAGTATTGGAACCGAGCATTTAGTAATGGTTGCCAGTGATAGAATTTCAGCGTTTGATTATATTCTGCCCAAAGCAATTCCTTTCAAAGGGCAAGTGTTAAATCAAATCGCTAGTTTGTTTTTAAAAGCTACTGCTGATATTGTTCCAAATTGGGTATTGGTAGTGCCAGACGAAAACGTTACGATTGGTAGAAGATGTGATACTTTTCCGGTCGAAATGGTCATACGCGGTTATTTAAGTGGACATGCTTGGAGGGAATACAAAGCAGGTAGAAGATTGATTTGTGGAGTAACAATGCCGGAAGGAATGAAGGAAAACGATAAATTTCCTGAACCTATCATTACACCGGCTACCAAAGCAGAAGAAGGACACGACGAAGATATTTCTCGAGAAGAAATTATTCGCCAAGGAATTGTAAGTGAAGCTGACTATTTGAAATTAGAGGACTATACTCGAAAGCTTTTTCAAAGAGGAACAGAAATGGCAGCTGAACGTAAATTGATTTTAGTGGACACCAAATATGAATTTGGAAAAGTTGGCGATACCATTTACCTCATTGATGAAATTCATACGCCGGATTCTTCTCGTTATTTCTATGCTGAAGGCTACGCTGATCGCCAAGCCAAGGGAGAAAAACAAAAGCAGCTAAGCAAAGAGTTTGTTCGTGAATGGCTAATTGAGAATGGATTTCAAGGTTTGGATGGTCAAAAAATGCCCGAGATGCCTGACTCTTTTGTTCAATTGGTTTCGGACCGCTACATTGAGTTGTATGAACAAATTACAGGTAAAACCTTTTTTAAGGCAGACACCTATGACGTGACAGGTAGAATAAACAAAAATACAAGTGCTGCGTTACAGCAGCTGAACTAAGAAAAATAAAATATGGCATCACACTTTCACAACCTACAAGTAAAAGAACTAAAAAGAGAAACTGCTAAAACGGTATCTATTGGTTTTGATATTCCAGATAATTTATCTTCTGAATTTCAGTACGAGGCAGGTCAATACCTAACTTTAAAAGCAACCATTAACGGGGAAGAGGTAAGACGGTCTTATTCAATATCATCCTATGGAGATGAGGCGTTGCAAGTTTCTTGTAAAATGATTGACGGCGGTAAAATGTCAACCTATTTAGTCAATGAACTAGGTATTGGCGACAAGGTAGAAGTAATGCCTCCGATGGGGAACTTTACGGTAAAATCTTTGAGTGAGCCGTTGGTTTTATTTGCTGCAGGAAGCGGTATAACTCCAATTTTTTCAATTTTAAAGAAGGCCTTAAAAGAAGGAAACAACTCGATTAAGTTGTTTTACGGTAACAGAAGTGAGGATGAAGTTATTTTTAAAGCTGCGATAGATGAGCTAAAAGCACAATATTCTGACCGATTGTTGGTGCAGAATTTTTTGAGCAGCAACGGTGAGAGATTAGATGCTGAAAGAGTTCAAAGTTTAGTAGCAGGTTTACCGCAGTCGAATTATTTTATTTGTGGGCCTGAAGGAATGATTGCAGCGGCGAAAGATGGTTTAGAAAAATCAAACATTGCAGCGAGCAACATAAACATAGAGTATTTTGCAAGCCCGAAAGTAGAAAAGAAAGCTGTTGAGACAGTTGTTTCGGGAGAGGTAAATGACATTATTGCTGAGTTAGATGGCGAACGCCACAGCATTACCTTAGAGCCAGGAGAGAGTATCTTGGATGGTGCAAATCGTATTGGAATTGATCCTCCATTTTCTTGTCAGTCGGGAGTTTGTACCACTTGCAAGTGTAAAGTAATGAGCGGTGAAGTTGAAATGGAAAACAACTTTGGTTTGGACGAAGACGAAGCGGAAGAAGGATATATTTTAAGTTGTATTTCAAAACCAACCAGCGCAGGTGTTGTGGTAAGTTGGGATGAGGAGTAAGAACTGAAACAAAATAATAAATAAAAAAGCCCTTGTAATTTTAAATGACAAGGGCTTTTTTATGCTCTAAGAATAATTCCCTCTTAATACAATGCTGGGAATCGATCAGGGAAACTGTCTCTCATCATAGCATAACAGGTTTCTACCATGTCATCCACGCTAGGTTTAGAGAAGTAATCTCCGTCAGTGCCGTATGCCGGTCTATGATCTTTAGCAGAAAGTGTTTTTGGCTCAACATCTAAGTGGTAATAACCACCTTGTTCTTCCAATACTTTTTGCATCATGTAAGCAGTTCCGCCGCCTTTAACATCTTCGTCTAAAAACAACACCTTGTTCGTCTTTTTCAAAGATTCTACTATGCTGTGGTTTTTATCAAATGGCATCAACGTTCTAACGTCAATTAATTCAGCAGAAATTCCTAACTGATTCAGTTCTTTAACTGCTTCTTCAGCCAAGTTGCAAGTTGAACCATAGGTAACAATGCTAATATCAGTTCCTTCAGCAACTACTTCAGGCACGCCAAGCTCTATTTGAAACTCTCCCAAGTTGCTAGGCATTTTCTCTTTGCTTCGGTAAGCGTTTAATGGCTCAATTACCAAAGCAGGGTCGTCACCTTTTAATAAGGTATTGTAAAAGCCTGCTGCGGTTGTCAAGTTTCTAGGCACACAAACGTGAATTCCTTTAATCGCATTTAAAATAACACCCATAGGTGAACCTGAATGCCAAATTCCTTCCAAACGATGACCTCTTGTTCTAACAATCAAAGGTGCTTTTTGTCCACCTGCAGACCTGTACTGCAACGTAGCCAAATCGTCACTCATAATTTGAAGACAATAGAGCAAGTAATCCAAATACTGAATTTCAGCAATTGGGCGCAAACCTCTCATTGCCATTCCAATTCCTTGGCCTGCTATGGTAGCTTCTCTAATTCCAGTGTCTGAAACCCTTAGTTCGCCATACTTTTCTTGCATGCCTTCTAATCCTTGGTTTACATCGCCAATTTTTCCAGAGTCTTCTCCAAAAATTAAGGTCTCAGGATATTTTTCAAAAATCTTGTCAAAGTTGTCTCTTAACACCACTCTTCCGTCAACTTCTTCTGCATCTGCAGCGTATTCCGGTAAAATTTCTGTTTGTTTTAGTGGTGATAAATCAGACTCGCTGTATAAGTTTCCACTAAAGCGTTGAGCGTTTATAATTTGGTAGCTGTTAAACCAAGCAATCAAATCGCTTTTAGCTTCTATGTTCTCGTTTCTGCACGTTCGAATTGCTTTTCGAATTACATTCAGTATTCCTTTTCTGCTGGGGTCGGTATCCGTTTTTAATCCTGAAACAGCAGCTTGAAGGAACGTTCCGTTCTCAGATGCATCAACTAACGCTTCTAGCTTCGCAACTGCTTCATCTCTTTCTGTTTTGATACTCTCTGAGAATGACTCCCAAGCAGCCTTTTTTGCTTCTCTAACTTCTTTCTTTGCTTCGCTTTGCAATGCTGTAAGCTCCTCTTGAGTAGCTAAGCCTTTTTCAACAATCCATTCGCCTAATTTTTTAATACAATCAAAATCCATTTCCCATTGTAAACGCTCTGATGACTTGTATCTTTCATGCGAGCCAGAAGTTGAGTGCCCTTGTGGTTGAGTTACTTCTTCCACGTGAATTAAAACTGGTACATGTTGCTCACGAGCAATTTTTACAGCTTTTTCGTACGTCGCCATTAAAGCTGCGTAATCCCATGCTTTCACCTTAAACATTTCGAAACCATTCGAACCATTTTCTCTTTGAAAACCTTTCAGTACTTCAGAAATAGATTCTTTCGTGGTTTGGTATTTTTTAGGAACTGAAATTCCGTGCCCATCATCCCAAACAGACATGACCATTGGCACTTGTAAAACACCTGCAGCGTTTATGGTTTCCCAAAACAAACCTTCAGAAGTACTTGAATCTCCAATGGTTCCAAAAGCTACTTCATTACCACCACGACTAAATAAATTGTCTTTCGGTAATAAGTTGTTGTTTCTGTATATTTTAGATGCTTGCGCTAAACCCAATAATCGTGGCATTTGACCTGCGGTTGGAGAAATGTCGGCTGAAGAGTTTTTCATGTCCTTCAACGATTTCCAATTTCCCTTTTCGTCCAAACTTCTTGTGGCGTAATGTCCGGTCATGGAACGCCCACCTGAAGAAGGCTCTTCATTTGCATCTGGATGAGCATACAATTGTGCAAAAAACTGCTGAACAGTCAGTTGACCAATTGACATCATAAAGGTCTGATCTCTGTAATAACCTGAACGGAAATCGCCGTTTTCGAAAAAACGGGCCATTGCCAATTGAGGAATTTCTTTTCCGTCTCCGAAAATTCCAAATTTGGCCTTTCCTGTCAGAACTTCTTTTCTTCCTAATAATGATGTTTCTCTACTTACGTTGGCTAATTTATAATCAGCAAGAACAGTCTTTTTAAACTCTTCTTTCGATAAAGCTATTTTATCGCTTTCCTTTGCTATTGTTGCATTTTCCATACTGTTTGAGCGCTTTTGTTCAATTTACGAAATTACTGATTTTAAACTTTCGTTTTTGTATCATTTCCTTTGAACTTTTCTGACATCTCACTGCATTATATTTTCATTTTGCTTGAGTACCTTTGCATCATGATTTTACCAATAGTAGCATATGGCGATCCTATTTTAAAAAGGGAAGCTGATGAAATCGAAAAGGATTTTCCTTTTTTTGCAGAGTTTATTGAAAACATGTGGGAAACGATGTATAATGCTGAAGGCGTTGGTTTAGCAGCTCCCCAAGTAGGAAAGTCGATTCGTGTGTTTATGGTAGACTGCTCTCCTTTTGAAGAGGATGAACCTAAATTGAAAGGATTCAAAAAGCTTTTTATTAATCCAATTATATTGGAAGAAGTAGGAAAAGAATGGACGTTTAATGAAGGTTGCTTGAGTATTCCTGCCATTAGAGAAGATGTTAGCCGTCAACCAAAAATTACCATTGAGTATTACAATGAAAACTGGGAGTTAAAAGAAGAAACTTTTGATGGATTAGCTGCAAGAGTTATTCAACATGAATACGATCACATTGATGGAATTCTTTTTACAGATAAAATTAATCCACTGAAGAAAAGATTACTTTCAAGTAAACTCAATAATATTAGCAAGGGTAACGTTAGAGTAAATTATCGGATGAAATTTCCAAAAAAATAAGAAAATGAAGGTGTTTAAAATTGTAAATTTTGTATTGTTTTTAAGTGTTTTATCTGCTTGTGGTTCAAAAACCGAGAAGCAAGATGAAGTTGAAGTTGACGTGAATACTGGTAGAGTAGACGTGAATAAACTAAACTTGACCAACTTATTGGCTGAAATTAAAAAAAGAGAAGAAGCGTTCAAAACTGAGAAAACGGTTAATAATCGAAATGCATTTTTGTTAATGGAGGCTTACGTTGCCTTTTCTGAACGATTCAATAACCGCGAAAATGCGGATGAATACCTTTTCAAGGCAGGTGAATTAGCAATGAGTCAAGAGTTTACGGTTGAAGCGATTAGACACTTAACAAGACTTTACGATGAATTTCCTCGTTACGAGAAAAGAGCGTATGGATTATTCCTTTTGGGTTTTGTGCAAGAGAATTATTCAGGAAATTTAAATGAGGCGAAAAGAATTTATGAGTTATTTCTAACGGAATTTCCAAATCACGAAATGGCAGATGATGCTAGGGCTTCAATTGAGAATTTAGGGAAGTCTCCAGAGCAAATTATACGTGAGTTTGAGATTAAAGACAGCATAGCAAACGCGAATAAGAAAGCAGCATAAGTTTTACTTTTTTTATAATAGTAAAGGCATCTGAACGGAATTCGTTTGGATGCCTTTTAGTTTATGTGTGTTGCTTTCTACTGAAGCTAACAATGCTCCGAACTCGCATTGCACTGCCGAACTTGTTAGTATTAGTTATTTTCTTTTTGCATCTGTTCTGGGTCACCGGTATCAATAACAATTGTTTTTGCTACCAAGTCTCCGATCCTTTGGTGTTTGTCACTAAAGTAAACTGTCATAAAAGCCACCAACCCCCATGCATAAATATCGAGCGGGTCAAGCAGATGCCTTATAAATGCGTTCTGAATTCCAATGTCTCTTCTGTTACCAGCTTTTACAACTTTAAGTCCTAAAGCAAGATGTCCAGGTGTTCCTCCTTGAGTCTCTTCTGTTACAACAAAATATCCAAACCAAATTATAAGGATTGGAAAAGCGGTCCATCCTCTTGCCATCAAACTACCATCATCCTCGTAAGTCCCGAAAAAAAGTAGATAAACATAAAACATTAGGAAAAAGACAGTGTAATCTATAACCGTTGCAATTATCCTCTTCTTTATATTTCTTTTGAATTTTAGTCACTCCATTCAATGCTCGTTAAGATCCACGCTATCTCCATTTTTTTATTTTCCGTAGCATTTCCATCTTTTCATCCTGGTTGTGCACTCTAATCGTTACTTCAAATACTTTACCGAAAGTGGAAGCATTCTTTTTACTGGAGGTAAACACAACTTCCGAGTTTTCAGAGTTTCGAATTTTAAATTTCTTGTTGTCTTTTTTGTAGAACGAAAAAGGGAAATCCGTCATAAATAATAAGAGATGGAACTTATTCGGAATGAGGTGTATTTCTTGCTCATTGATCAATACAGTGCTGCTTATCCGAATAGCCAACGTTTCGCCCATCTTCAATTTTGCCGAAGCTGAGACTGACTTCTTTTCATACACTTCAAAATTTGCCAAGTCTAAAGTATTGATTAGATCTTTACTCAACTTCCATCTTGTTGAAGAAACCATAAATATTAAGGTAAGTGCGATAAAAACAAAAAGTGCAAAAATCGTCATTGTGCTGTTTTAAGATAAATAATTAGGAGCTTCCTTGTTCGTTGATTTTTTATTTTAAAACTCTTTTTGGTGATATGTTGACGAGTCTACTAAATTATCTGCGACGTTGGCATATGAGTGGGTGTGACCGAATGGGAGGACTCGACTCATATGCATTGTTGTACAACGTTTTTATTTTTCACCATACAAGGATTACATCTCTGCGACCAAGAACGTTAGGCATAACCCAAGTGCCTGTCATTGGAAGCCCTTTTTCATTAGTAACATTTGATTTATTTCCTGTACAATGTAATACTGTATATTTCTTTTGCGCTAAAACAGATGTTTTTGCTAATTGATTTTGAATTTCCGGCGTTAGATTTTGGCAATGCTTAGAAATAAATTGTTCCATGAAGATTAGTAATTCAGATTGAGAAACTTCAAAGCTTGTATCAGCAGGGTAGCAAGGTTGATCTATATTAGCAAATGTAGAATAAAGGCGATTCATTTCATCAGTGCTTGTTTGAAGCGTGTTAAGAGCGTCAAATGCGGCTTGTTCTTTTTGAGTTATTTCTAATACGATTTCAGTATAATGATATGATGTACGGAGGTCAGTTAATTCTTGTTTTTTATCTACCTTTTCTTGAACGTTTGTGCATGAAAGCGTTAGAAGGGAAAGGATTAAAGACATTTTGGATTTCATTATTGCTTGTAGTATCGATTTGATTCTATTTTTCATTGTTGTACAACGGCTAATCTATGTTTTAGCTTTATCATTTTAAACTAAAGTTTAAAATGATAAAGCTAAAACAATATAAAATATAGATGTTGTTGGCAAATCGTTATTATTCTTTTACTAATCGAATTACAGCTTTCTTATCACCCGATTCAATTATCAGTAGATAAACACCAGCTGGTTCATCTAATTTTAGATTCAACAATTGACTGTCATTGTACCTTTTTATTTGAATTGTTCTGCCACTTAAATCTGTTATAGTAATAGCTGTGGTTTGGTAATTATTCCCCAAATCAATTGAGAAATTTCCATCCGTTGGATTTGGATATAACAAGAGTTCATTACCAAAATTGTTTTCTATTATTCCTACTCCAATTACAGCGTAACACATAGAAGTATCTGTGCACCCACTGTTAGTAACAACTACTGCATAACTTCCATTATTTGTTGCAGTATAAGATTGGTTTGTTGCTAGATTTATCGGAGACATACCAGGACAGTTTAACCATTGATAAGTTGCTCCTGATACATTAGCAGTTAGCAATATTCCTGTTTGAGTTACAGATGAATTGACTGTGTTGATAGTTAAATCAAGTGTTACTAAAGAATCACACAAGTTAGCTGCACCACCGACAATATTAAAAGTAGCGGAATTGTTATTAGCGTAATAAGTGTTACCATCAATCCAAACAAGTGAATCGCATTCTGTTCTAGTATCTGTACCTGTAGAAGAATTGTTGATAGTTAAATCAAGTGTTACTAAAGAATCACACAAGTTAGCTGCACCACCAACAATATTAAAAGTAGCGGAATTGTTATTAGCGTAATAAGTGTTACCATCAATCCAAACAAGTGAATCGCATTCTGTTCTAGTATCTGTACCTGTAGAAGAATTGTTGATAGTTAAATCAAGTGTTA